>NZ_VIFM01000062.1 GCF_006636215.1 Myxococcus llanfairpwllgwyngyllgogerychwyrndrobwllllantysiliogogogochensis
GACAGGCTCCGGGTCGGGCGTCGGCGTGGGCTCCGAGGGCTGCTCGGATTCATCCGGCTCCGTCGGTGTCGGCGCGGGAGTCGTGGGTGTCGTGGGGGATGGCGCGGGCGGGTTGCCCGTCGAGGGCGCCTCATCGGTGGACGGACGTGAGCCCGTGGTCTGGGTCAGCTCGCTCGTGCCATTGCAGGCAAGCAGGGCAAGCAGGGCAGCGGAGCAGTAGGCCGTCAGCAGCGGTGAGCGTTGGCGCATCCTGTCAGACTCCATGTGTGGGTCGCGGCGTATGGGGCGCTCGCGAGGACGGCCGCCAATCGGGGCGCGCGTCCTGTTCATTCCCCGACCCGATGGCAACCCAGACTCGCCAGGCCGCAGGGCAAGAAGGCAGGAAATGGGATTTCGGGCGGTTACGTTGAGCGCGAAGAAGTCAGGCTGATGCGCGCGGGCCCGAACATTCGTGCTGCTGCCTGTGCAGGTGTGCGGATGAAGGCGGTTTCATTCCCGACGCGGGTGGGCGGGACTTCACTCGGAGAGAAGGTCGCTCCGAGCGGGAGCATGCGGACGGGGGCGCGCCGAGAAGGCGTCTCCGACGAGCTGTGGACTGTCCGGTCGGCTCTGGGGGCACCGCGCGGCGAGGGCCTTTCCCCGTGCGCGGGCCGGGGCCTCGTGCCATTTAGCGCGCGAGGCATCGCATCCAAAGGGAACGCCATGAACGTGCTGGTTACGGGAGCCACGGCCGGGTTCGGCCTGGCCATCGCGCGCCGCTTCATCCAGGAGGGTGCGCGGGTCATCGCCACCGGGCGGAGGACGGAGCTGCTGGAGAAGCTGCGCGCGGAGTTGGGTGAGCGGCTGCTGCCGGTGACGCTCGACGTGACGGAGCGCGAGGCGATGGCGCGGGTGCTCGGCGCGCTGCCGGCGGACTTCGCCGAGGTGGACGTGCTGGTCAACAACGCGGGGCTGGCGCTGGGGTTGGAAGCGGCGCAGTCGGCGCACCTCGACGACTGGGAGGTGATGGTCGACACGAACGTGAAGGGGCTCATGTACTGCACGCACGCGGTGCTGCCCGGCCTGGTGGCGCGCAACCGGGGCCACATCATCAACATGGGCTCGGTGGCGGCGGACTATCCGTACCCGGGTGGCAACGTGTACGGCGCGACGAAGGCCTTCGTGCAGCAGTTCAGCCTCAACCTGCGCGCGGACCTGCTGGGCACGGCCGTGCGCGTGACGGACATCGAGCCAGGGCTCGTGGGCGGCACGGAGTTCTCCAACATCCGGTTCAAGGGCGACGCCGCTCGGGCCGCGGCCCCCTACGCCAACACGCAGCCGCTGACGCCCGAGGACATCGCGGACGCGGTGCACTGGGTGGTGTCGCGACCGGCGCACGTGAACATCAACGTCATGTCACTGATGCCGGTGACCCAGGCCTTCGGGCCGCTCGCGGTGAAGCGACAGGGCTGAGTGAGCCACTCGGTGGGCACCCGACGGGGTGCCCGCCCGCTCCACTGCCTGGTGGCGTCACACCCCGGCCCACCGCAACTCCAAGGAGGGAGAAGCCTCGCGCTCCTCGCCGGAGTCCCGGCGGGCCGATGTTCGCGAGGCAGGGGGAAGCGCGATGAAGCGCTACGGCACGACCTGGTCCATCATCCTCGCGGTCTTCGGCGTGTATGGGCTGGTGATGTTCGGGGTGTCCTTCGCGGGCCTGACGGGAGAGACGCCCATGGTGCTCTCCTCGGTGCTGGGCCTGCTCGTCTGGGCGGCCTTCGTCGCCCTGGTCATCCACGCGCTGCGCTTCACGCTGCCGGTGGCCAAGGGGAGCGACGACAAGGTCGACGAGAGCCTGCGCTGGACGTCCCGGACCTTGCTGGCGGCGGCCATCGCATCGCTCTTCACCGCCGTCGCGCTCGCGCCGGGAGCGTTCGCCGCGTGTGGCCCCACGTTCCTGGCGAACCTCTACCACTGGGGCGGGATTGTCGGCAGCATCGCCGCCTTCGCCTTCTGGTTCGCCTTCCCGCACATCGCGCGCGGCATGCTCGAGGGGCGCGCGGCGAAGGTGGAGCTGCACCGGGTGCGCAACATCGTGCTCACGGGCGCCGTCGTCTACGGCCTCATCGGAGTGTTCTGGCTCGGCGCGTGGCTGGTGCTGCGCGGCTCCATCGACTCCGGCGAGTACCCCAGCGCGGCGAGCTCGCCCTACCGGCTGCCCTACCCCGAGGGAGACCGCTCCTGGGTCATCCAGGGCAACAACTCCCACCTGAACCACAACGACGACGAGGAATACGCCTGGGACTTCCGTCGACAGTGCGGCACCCCGGTGCTGGCGGCGCGCGCGGGCACGGTGTCGCGCGTGGTGGACACGAACAGCGGCAACGGCGGCGACAAGCCCAACAACCGCATCGAAGTCGAACACGGCGACGGCACGGTGGGCCGCTACTTCCACATCTCGAAGGGCACCGCGAAGGTGGGCGTGGGCGACACGGTGAGCCAGGGACAGCAGCTCGCGGAGGTGGGCAACGTGGGCAACAGCCTCACCGGCCACATCCACTTCGATGTGGAGAAGGGCGGCGACAGCATCCCCGTCACCTTCAACAACGTGGACGAGGACAAGGGCATCCCCCGGACCTTCGAGGGCTACGCCTCCACGAAGTAGCGGGCACCGCGTGACGCGGTGCTTCCCCGCCCGCTTCAAACATGAACCACCATTCACTTTTTGGACAGGGTCCCCTGCGTCCCCGGCGCGGCTTGGGTTAACGTCGCGGGCATGAGCGACTCGGACCGCCCGCCTCCACCCAGGGGACTCCTCGCCCGGGGATTGAAGCTCCTGGGCCACCTCACCCATCCGGAGACTCGAACGGGCCAGGTGTTCACCCGCGCCGAGCAGCGCCTCACCCGTGTCCTCACCCGCGTCTCCGAGAGCCCCACCTACCTGCGCGCCAGCGGCACCGTGCTGCGCCAGGGCCTCAACGCCCGCATCCGCCGCAACAGCTTCGTGGAGAGCGCGCTGCACACGCTGCGCCTGCCCACGACGTCCGAGGTGGAGAGCCTCCGCGACCAACTGCGCCGCGTGAATGACCAGGTCGAGGCGCTCGGCTCCCAGCTCGAGGTGGTGGTGGACCTGCTCCATCGCCAGGAGTCCGACAGCCCTCCCACCAAGCCCGGCGCCTGAACATGACCGCGTCCACCCAGCGGCTGCGCTCCTTCGTCACCGGCCAGTTCGAGCTCACGCGCGCCGTCGCTCACGCGCTCAAGGCCCGTCCCTTCAATCCCTACCCGTACCTCAAGCCCTTCATCGAGCGGGCCTCCGGTGTGCGCGAGCCGCCCATCAGCGCCACGCCCCACACCGTCGTGTACACGCGGGGCAGCATGCGGCTGTTGCGCTACGCGGCGCCCCGTCGGCGCCACCGCACGCCCATCCTGTTCGTCTACTCGCTCATCAATCGCTGGTACATCCTCGACTTCCTGCCGGGCCGCAGCCTCATCGAGCACCTCACCCAGGAGGGCTTCGACGTGTACGCCATCGACTGGGGCGTGCCGGGACAGGACGAGGAGCGCCTCACCTGGTCGGACCTGCTCGGAGGGCGCATCCAGACGGCGGTGCGCTGGACGCTGCGGGTCAGCAAGAGCCGGGACCTCACGCTCTACGGCTACTGCATGGGCGGCACGCTCGCGCTGGCCTACACGTCGCTGCATCCCGAGGGCGTGCGCAACCTCGTCGCGCAGGCCACGCCCGTGGACTTCAGCAAGGGCGGTGTCTACACGCTGTGGACCGCCGCCAATCACTTCGACGTGGACTCGCTCGTGGATGCCTACGGCAACGTGCCCACGCCCGTGCTGGAGAGCGGCTTCCTCATGGTGGCGCCCGTGCAGCGCCTCACGCGCTGGCTGGAGGTGTGCCGCCGCATCGACGACCCGGACTTCGTCAGCACGTTCCTCGCCATGGAGCGCTGGGGCTCGGACCCCGTGCCCTTCCCCGGTGAGGTGTATCGCCAGTACATCAAGGACTGCTACCAGCAGAACCTCTTCCACCAGGGACGCATGAAGGTCGGCGGAGAGGCCGTGGACCTGGGCCGCATCCAGGCCTCCGTGCTCAACGTCATCGCCGAGCACGACACCATCGCCTTTCCCGCCATGAGCGAGCCGCTCGTTGACCTGGTGGGCACGAAGGACGCCCAGACGCGGCGCTATCCGGTGGGCCACATCGGGCTGTCCGCCTCCAGCAAGGGCCCCACCCATGTCTGGCCCTCCATCTCCGAGTGGATTGCCACGCGCTCACAAGCAATGGAGCCCTGATGCACTCCGTCTCGGAAACCACCTCGGGCTCGGGCGTGCAGGTCCGTGAGGGCGTGCTTCGGCTGAAGGATGGACGGCGGCTCGCGTACGTGGAGTCGGGAGACCTGGACGGAGTCCCGGTGTTCTTCGTCCACGGCAACCCGGGCTCGCGCTACATGCGGCATCCGGATGACCGGCTCACCCATGGCCTCGGCGTGCGCCTCATCACCCCGGACCGGCCCGGCTATGGGCTGTCCGACTACCAGTCCGACCGCACGCTGCTGGACTTCCCGGACGACCTCGAGCAGCTCGCCAACGCCCTCAAGATAGGCCGCTTCTCCCTCTTCGGTGTATCCGCGGGCGGCCCCTATGTCGCCGCCTCCGTGTGGCGACTGGGCGAACGAATCATCCGCTCCGCCATCGTCTCCGGCGCCTCGCCGCTGAAGCGGCCCGGTGGCATGGAGGGCGTCAACCGCGACTACCGCAACGCCTACGCCATGGCCGCGTGGCCAGAGTGGCTGCTGCATCCGCTGATGGCGATGCATGACAGGCAGGTGCGCTCGAATCCAGAGCGAGCCCTGGCGGCGCTGCTGGCGCATGCGTCGGAGGATGACCGGCTCGTGCTGTCGGACCCGCACATCGCCGCGCAGGTGCAGGGCTGGCGACGCGAAGCCACGCGCCGAGGCGTGGCGGGCATGCGCCGCGAGGCCCACATCCTGGCGTCGCCCTGGGACTTCGCGCTGGAGGAGATTCGAGGAGAGATGGACCTCTGGTACTGGGACGGCGACAGCATCGTCCCGCCGCAGATGGGGCGCTATCTCGCCTCGCGAATCCCGCGCACCGTGCCCCACTTCCTCTCCGGAGGCGGACACTTCTCCCTCTACTCGCACTGGCGCGACATCCTCGCTCCGCTGGCACGGCGGGGCTCGTGAGCCAGGAGGGGCGGTGGCCCTCTCGGGCCTTCATCGAGGAGGAGGCGCACGGGCGGATGGAGCCGGAGATGCGGCTGCTCCTGGAGGGCTTGCGCGCGAAGGGCATCCCCACCGAGTGCTTCACCGCCAAGCGCCTGGAGCGGCGCCAACTCCCGCTGACGTCGGACACGCTGGTCGCGGGCTACGTGCCCACGGTGCTGGGCGCGCTGAAGCAGTTGGGCATCGAGCCACCTCCAACGAACGACTACCCGCCCAGCCTCACGCCCTTCCTCCACCGCCGACTCTGGATGAGCACCGTGCGACAGCTCACCTCGCACCTGCACGACGTCGCGAGTCCGCCCGTGTTCGCCAAGCCCCAGGGACGCAGGAAACGTTTCACGGGCCAGGTCTTCCAGAGCGCCAGCGACCTCCTCTTCCTGGAGCGGGCGTCACAGGGCACGCCGCTCATCTGCTCGGAGGTGGTGCGGTGGCTGAGCGAGTACCGCGTCTTCATCGTGCACGGAAGGCCCGTGGGCACGCGTCACTATGCGGGAGACGTGACGGTTCCCCTCGACGAGGCGCGAGTCCACGAAGCGCTCCGCCTCCTGGAGTCCTCCGGGGAAGCGACCGCGGGCTACTCCGTCGACTTCGGCGTGCTGTCCACCGGTGAAACAGCGCTGGTGGAGTGGAATGACGGCTTCTCGCTGGGCGCGTATGGACTGGAGCCGGAGCACTACACCGCGCTGACCGTCGCCCGCTGGTGTGAGCTGACGGGACTCGCTCAGCCACCGCCGCGAAGCACCTGACAACGTTCAGTGTCCGACGCGGGCCTTGCCTCCGGGAGCACCACACCCCAGCTTCGCCTCCGGCCGGAGGGTGAGCGGACTCGCGGAGAATGAACATGGGACGGTGGCGGGCAGGCACTGCGGGGCTGGTGCTGAGCATGTGGACAGCACTCGGCTGTGGTGGGAGCGGCGCGTCCACGCAAGCCCCTCCCCCCGAGGAAGAAGACCCAGGCTCCACGCCACAACCCCCCAATCCTCCGACGCTGGAGCCAGGGGATGCGCGGTGGACCGTTCACTCGCGAACCCTGGGGCGACAGGACGCGGTGGCCGTGGCCTCGGACGGCCTGGGCGGCAGCGTGCTGCTGGGCACCACCCACGGCGCGACGGGCACACCGGATGCGTCCTCGACGGATGGCGGCGGCACGGCTCTCACCCTCGCCCACCATGATGGCGCGGGACAGGTGCTCTGGATGCGGAGCTTCATGCCCGAGCCGTCCGAGAGCGGAGCGGCCCAGGCCCACGCGCAGTTCCTCGCCGTCTCCTCCGGGGGAGAGCTCTTCGTCGCTGGCAAGCTGGAGGGCCGGCTGCGCCTCGGTGAGACGCTCATCACCGACAGCCACTTCGTGGCGAAGCTGGCCTCGGACGGCACGCCGCTGTGGGCTCGCGCGACAGGCACCGTGAAGGCGCTGACAGCGGACATCGAAGGGGAAGTCGTGGTGGCGCACGGCCGGCTGGTGACGCGCTACGACACCCGAGGCACGGCGCGCTGGTCCCAGGAGATGCCCGCGCTGGCCTCCGCGTCCGTCGTGGCGCTGGACTCGGATGGCGGCGCGGTGCTCGCGGGGCAGCGCCCGCTGGCCCCTTTCGAGAGCATCGGGTTCATCGCGCGGCTGTCGCCCGTCGGCGAGGTGTACTGGGAGTTGGAGGTGGGACCGGACGCACCCTCCTTCACGCAGGTGATTTTCGCGGCCGATGGCGGGCTGCGACTCACGGGCGACTTCCAGGGCACGCTCCACTGGGGAGGCGCCGTGCTCATGCCGTCCTGTGTCGCGGAGGGCTGCGCTCGCGCCGCCTTCGTGCTCGCGGCCGATGCGGCGGGACGTCCGCTGTGGGGACATGCGCTGACCAGCCCGTCGCCAGGGGAGGCCCGTGGCGCGCGCCTGGCGGCGGATGAGGAGGGAGGCGCGGCGGTGCTCTGGAAGCATGGCTGCGGCTCGGAGCTGGTGCGACTGTCACCCCTGGGTGAGCTGTCGTGGCAGGCGCCCTACGTCACCCAGCCGTGTGACGAGAGCCTCCACCTGCGAGACCTCACCTTCCTGTCGGGCGGAGACATCCTGGGTACGGGCACGTTCTCCGGCACTCGCGCGCTGGGCGGCGAGGAGTCCTTCACCTCCGACGACACGGACGTCTTCCTTCAACGCCTGGTGCCGTGAGGCCCGCGTCGCCCCTCAGGCGGCGCGCGTCTCAGCGGGGACGGCCACCTCCGCCACGGGCTCGGGGAGCGGCTCACCGTCCGCGCCGAGCACCACGGGCTTGATGCCCAGCTTGCGCTCCACCAGGGCATGCCCCAGGTAGATGAAGGGTGTCAGGCTCACCGCGACGAGCAGCTTCACGACGTACGACGTGGCGATGATGTTGAAGATGACCGCGGTGGGCAGCACGCCCGTCCACGCGACGAACTGGACCACCGTCGTGTCGATGAGCTGGGAGACCAGCGTGGAGCCCGTCGCGCGCAGCCACAGCATCTTGTTGTTCGTGACGCGCTTGAGCAGGTTGAAGATGGAGATGTCGCAGAACTGGCCCACCAGATAGGCGATCATCGACGCCAGCAGGATGCGCTGCGAGCCACTGAAGACGTTGTTGAACGAGCCCTCCACCGTCCCCGTGAAGTCCGGTGCGCGCGTCAGCGGAGCGAAGGGCACCTCCACCGCGATGGCAATCACCGTGAAGGCGAAGATGGCCATGCTGAAGCCCACCCACGTGACGAAGCGGGCGGCCTTCTTGCCGTAGAACTCGTTGAGGATGTCGGTGAGCAGGAACGTCACCGGGAACGGCAGCATGCCAATGGACATGACCGCCACCACGAAGCCCAGGTTGACCTCGAACAGCTTCACGCCGATGAGGTCTCCCACCACCAGCGACGTGACGAACACCGCCGCCAGCACCACGAAGAGCTGCATCCGCCTGTCGAGGTTCATGCCGTTGTTTCCTCTGGGCTCCGAAGTCGCGTCATACCGTGTCTCGCGTCCTCGGAAACAGTCCCCTCACCGAGAGTGCGTCCCCGTTCCTCAGGGCTGCTTGTCCGCGGACACACCGGGCGCCGCGGGCTCGTCATGGGGGTAATAGGACGTGCCGGTGATGGACAGGAGCGCCGACGCGGGAGCACGCGGCTCCACCGCCTGTGGCTCCGGCTCCAGGAAGCGGGGCCGATACACACTCAGCACCGTCTGCTCCTGCGCGGAGGGGTTGTCGTAGCGACGCGGAAAGCCCCGGGGCCAGTGGAAGGCCATGCCCCGCTCGACGGGGTGCCCCTGCGACATCAGGCCCTGCCCCAGCACCAGCTCGCTCTCCTCCATGCCTGGATTCGAGCTGGCGGGGACGGTGCCACCGGGCTTCACGCGCAGGCGATACACGCCGTATCCCGCGCCCTCGTGGATGACGTCCAGGCGACCGAAGGACCGCTCCTCCGACGCATAGCTCATCTCCTCCGCCGTGCGGTGCACCTGGAGCGAGGGCACCGCGAGGCCGCCCAGGGCCAGGGGCTTGATGACACGCACGGTGGCGGCGTGGACCTGCGCGCGCGGCACGTCCGCGGTGGGGGTGGCGAGCAGGTAGCGACTCACCGCCTCTACGGCGGACTCCAGCAGCTCGAAGCGACACGCCTCCAACAGGAAGCGCAGCTCTCCGGCCAGCCGCCCATAGTTCACCGTGTGCGCCAGCCGGCCGCCCGTCGCCGCGTTGCGCGTGTCCAGGAAGAGCGCCACGTCCAGCCGGAGCGGCTGCGCCGAGACGCGCTCGCGGTTGTACACGCCCACGATGCAGTCCACCGTGAGTCCGCGCAGCTCGATGACGTCCAGCGGACGGCCCTTGCTGTCATTGACCACGGGAGGATGGAAAGCCAGCTCCGCGCTCATAGTCTCGCGCTCCTGCCGCCGTCGACGGCGATGACCTGTCCGGTGACATAGGGCGCTTCGCGCGCGAGGAAGACGATGGTGCGAGCCACGTCCTCCACGCTGCCCTCGCGTCCCATGGGAATGTGTCGCAACACCTCTTCGCGCGCGGCGGCGTCGAAGCTCTCCGGGAACGCGGCCACGCCGGGTGATACGGCATTGACGCGCACGTGCGGCGCCAGCTCTACCGCCAGCGCGCGCGTCAGCATCAACAGGCCCGCCTTGCTCACCGAGTAGTGCGCGAAGTGGCTCTCCGGACGCTCACCGGCGATGTCTCCGACGTGCACCACCAGCGGGTCCCTCCCCGCGCGCAGCGCGGGCAAGAGCGCCTGGGTGAGGAAGAAGGGCGCGTCCAGGTTGACGGCGAGCATGGTGCGGTACTGCTCACGCGAGATGTCCGCGAAGTCGACCCGCTCATAGAGGCCGGCGTTGTGGACCACCACGTCCAACGCGGGCCAGGCCTCGCGGACGCTCGCGGCCAGGGCGTCGACCGCGTCGGGCTGACTCAGGTCGGCGGCATGAAGGGTGACGCGGCGACCTTGTGCCCGGAGCTCGTCCGCCAGCGAGGCCAGCGCGTCCATGGAGCGGTTCGCATGCAACGCCAGGTCATAACCCGCGCGAGCCAGCGCCCTCGCCACGGCGCTCCCGACGCGGATGCCTGCTCCCGTGATGAAGGCGGTCCCCATGCGGCGCACTGACTAACAGGCCGCACGGGGAAAGGCACCGGGGACCTGAAAACACGAAGGGCGATGCTGGATACCCCCGTATCCGGCACCGCCCCTCGACCCCCTGTTTTTTCTCAGCGAGAACTACGGGTAGTAGCTGGCCGGGTGCGTGCGGTTCGAGCTCCAGCCATTGCCGCGCTCGTAGGACACCCAGACCCACTCGGCGGTCTGCACGTAACGGCCTTCCACCCACCGGTTCTCATAGAAGCCACCCGAGCAGCGGGAGACGCGGTGCCGACGGCCACGACGCTCCTCGCACACCTCGGGCACCCACACCTTCTCGTAGCGGCCCTCGACCCAGCGATTCACCGTCTGCATCTCGTAGCGACCGCGAGCCTGGGAAGGAGGACGGGGCGCCGGAGCGTGGTGGCAGCCGCCCGTGTGGATATGGGCCTCATAGCGGTCCGGGTGGTGGCCCCGGCGGTTGTCCCGGTCCTGGTGGCCCCGGTTGTCGTCGCGGTCGTTGTCCCGGTCATGGTTTCGGTCATCGCCGCGGCGGGCCTGCTGCGTCGCCCAGTCGCGCACACTGCCGTCCTCCGCCAGCGCCGTCGAGGAACCAAGGAACAGGGTGCCGAGAGCCAGGGTGGTGAGAGCAGTCTTGAAAGCCATGGTGTCCGTCCTCCGTCGTGTTGCTACTTCTGACGGGGCACCCTCCGGAACATTCACCATCGGGCACCGCCCTTCCTCGCGGACATCGAGCGCGGATGTAGGCAAGGCGCTCAAACCCCTGTAGAACCAGGGACTTACCGGGCGAAGCGAGGTGCGACCTCCGCGCAGGTGAGGCCCTCCTCGGGCGCGCAGTTGCGCCCCACGAAACAGCCTCCCGCGCCTTCATGGTCCACGCAGCGGATGGGCCGGCAGTCCGCGTCACCCACGCACGAGCGACGACTCACCGTGCACGTGCCCTGGCTGCAAGCATCCTGCACGCAGTCGGTGTCCTGCTGGCATGAGCAGAAGCCCTCCACGTCCCCCTCCGCAATCGAGCAACGTCCCGCGCACGCGCCCTCGGGCTGTCCGTCCGACTTCACGCAACGCCCGCCGCGTCCACAGTGCGAGTCCTCGCGGCACGGCAACGAGGGCGACGGCGCGCACTGCGCATCCGAGCGACAGCGCGCACGACTGGTGACCACCACCACGTCCGAGCACTGGTAGCCATGAGGGCAGCCCTGCCCCTCCGAGCAGTCCGCGCCGCAGAAGGCAGTCCCCGGGCTCGCCGTCTCGCGCAGACAGAAGTTCGCGCCGCGACCACAGACCTGGAGGCCACCGCCATAGGTGCAGCTGGCGCAGTAGGGACGTCTCACCGGGTCGAAATCGCTGAAACACGTCCCCGTCTCCGCGCCCGACGACGTGCCGCAGGACTCACCGAAGGCGCAGTCTCGCGCGTCCGCGCAGAAGCTCGCGTCGCAGACACCCAGGGCACACGCGGCGCGCCCTTCTGGCGTGGTGGCATCGCAGAGACACGGCGCGTCGCCGCAGCGGCAGGCCGTACCCGCGCAGTCTCCGGACGTCCGACAGCCCGCAACGCACGTGGTCCGCGCGAGGTCACAGACTTCGCCCAGCGGGCAGTGCAGGTCCGTGGCGCAACGGCCACGCGTGAGGCAGGTGCCGGTGCTGGTGTCGCAGAAGAGAGAGTCCTCGCCGCAGTCCGCGTTCGACTCGCACCCCGCGCGGTCCTGGCAGAAGCCCGCTTCGTTGCACAGCTCTCCCGGCGCACAGGCGCCGTCCGTGCGACACCGACAGGCCGACGTCTCTGTGTCACACCGATACGCCTCCGACGGCGTGCCGCAGTCCGAGTCCACGCGACAGCCCTCATCGCCCACGGGAGCGTCACCGCGACAGGCGGCGAGGAGGAGCAGCAGCGGCACGGCGAGGGGAAGCCAGCGGCGCATCACGGGTCGAAGACCTCCGAGCGCCCCAGGACGTAGGCCGTCCAGGTCGCGGTGGACAGCGTGTCGTAGGTCCACTGCGAATACTCGAAGCGAGGGACTCGCGCGAGGGAGAGGTCCGCGCGAAGTCGCGCGCCTTCGGGCAGCTCCGCGCGCAACGCCTGCAACGCGGCCTCCGGGAGCGTCACCCGCGTCTCGCCGCCCGGAAGCACGGCGGTCCAGCGGATGCCACCTGTCGTGCCGGGCGCCGTCAGGGTGAGGACCTGCACGTCCGGCATGGCACCGGAGGACGACGGAGTCCAGGCCACCGCTCCCGTGAAGCGGGCATCCCGCGCGGGCTCGGTGAAGACAGGGAGCGGGAGAATCGGCGGGAGCGTCACGCCCGCCTCCAGGGCTCCTGGCTGCCGGTGATACAGCACGCTCTGGGGATAGGCCGTGGTGCCTCGAAGCAGGTCGAGGAAGAGAAGGCTCGCCCCGTCCACGCGAGGAAGCTGGGGGAACGTGAGCAGCGGACCGGCCCCTTCGACGGAGGAGAAGAAGCGCGAGCCCGTGCCCCAGTTGTGCGGATGCGGAACCAGCCCCTCCGCGCCCAGGTCCAGCCACGCGTAGACCTGATGCAGGGCTTCCTCGCCCGCGATGATGACGGGCCCCGCCACGGAGAGGGGCACGGCGACGTCCAGATGCACGTCGAACACCACATCCTGTCCTTCGGACACCCGCGTGCCCGAGGCCGCGATGCCGCGACGCACGCCGAGCAGGTAGGGCTCGAAATCGACCTCGTCCTTCAGCACGCCGAGCACCGCGTACACCGCGCGCAAGCCGGGCTGCGCCTGCACGACGTAGGCGCCCCCCTCTTCGCGAATCCGCCACGTCTCCGCGCGACGGTCTCCTGGCCCCGCGAAAGGAGGGCCCGACGCGGGGCTCAACTGCGCCACGAAGACGCGAGCCTCCAACACCTCTCCAGGCTGGAGCGGCCTGGGCGGCTTGAAGCCTCGCACCCGGCCCGTGATTCGAGCACTCGCGGGCACAGGTGGATTGCCCGGGTTGCCTTCGCTGTCGAGACGGCGCAGGTACACCGTCAGGTTCTCCGAGCGGATACCCGCCACCGTCACCACGTCGTGGCCCGCCTTGAAGACGGTGACGCTCTGCGCGCCCACCATCCGCGAGTCGGACAGCGTCAACTGTCCGCGTGCATCCGTCTCACCCTGGAGGAGTGCCGTCGAGCCCGTGCCGAGCAGGACCTTCGCGCCCACGACGGGCTGCCCGTAGGTCCCCGAGGAAGTGTCGAGCACCGTGACATTCAACGTTCCCGTGAGCAGTGCACCCGAGAGACCTCCAGGGCCTCGCGGGTCGAAGTAGGTGAAGGCCTCGGAGAGCGCCGAGCGCACAGCCCCCTGGATGACTGCCACCTCCTCGGGCCCCTGGCTCCGCGACACGGGAGTTCGACAGGTGAGGGTGTGGGCGTCCACCACGTGCACGTCGCTCGCGGGCTCTCCACCAAAGGTGACGCGGATGCCTTCGACGAAGCCGGTCCCTCGCACCGTCACTCGCGAGCCTCCCGCGATGGCACCGCGCGCGGGCTCCACCTGGGAGAGTACGAGCGCGGGCTCGTAGGTGAAGGCGTTCGGGAACAGGGCTTCGTTCTCCGGGTCGCTCGCGGAGGAGACATGGAGCGCGTGCGCTCCCGCGCCACCTGGCGGCGTGGTGAGGCGGAGCTCCGTCGTTCCCAGCACCGTCACATCTGGAGAGGGAAGCGCGCCGACTCGCACCACGGCATCCGGAGGCAGTGCGTCTCCTTCGAGGAGGACCTGACTTCCTCCTTCCGAGGAGCCTGTTCCAGGCGTCACTCGCGTGAGCCCGAGCCGATAGGTGTAGCCCCCTGGGAGGTGACTGCGCAGCGAGGCCGCGCTGACCGTCACGGGGACCGTGCGCGAAAGCGTGCCGCGCGGGGGAACGCGGACCGTGAGCGTGAACCGGGTCGCCGCGACAATCTGGACGGGCGTTTCATCGAAAGTGACGGAGAGGTCCGGAAAGTCGAACGCCAGTCCTGTCAGCGTCACCGTGCCGTCCTCTCGCGCCCCCACGCGTGGAAAGACTCCCAACACACCGAACAAGGTGCCCTGCGGACTGTCCGCGTACGTGAATCCCTGGCGCACCGTCCAGACACCTCGTGGGGTGACGATGCGCACGGGGACTGCTTCCATGTCCATGTGCCGTGGCGAGGTCACCACGAGGCGCGTGGGTGACTCCACGCGGAAGGAGGGAGCGGGCGTGTCTCCGAAGAAGACCTCCGTCGTGCCCTCGAAGCCCTGCCCCGTGAAGACGACGGATGTGCCCCCGAACGTCGTCCCCGTGAGCGGCTCGATGTCGGTGACGCGGGTTTCCTCGACGTAGCGGTATGCACGCCTCAGCACGTCACCCACGCCGGCGCCCTGCACCCGCACGTCGACGGGGCCGACAGTGGTGCTCCGGGGAACAACGGCTCGAAGCTCCGAGGAGGAAACGCGCGTGACGGAGGGACTCGCCGTGCCTCCGAAGAGGACCTGGAGCCCAGTGCTCGAAGGGAAGCCCGCACCCACCAGCGTCACGGTGTTACCGCCCCCTTGCGCTCCCGTATCGGGAGAGACAGCGCGGAAGTCGAAGACATCGAAGTACGTGAAGCACGCCGCGCAGACCGTCGTCCCGTTCGGGTTCGTCACCGAGACGTCTGCCGTACCTTCGATGCCAGGAGGCGTGCGCAGGTCGAGCGTGGTGTCATCGATGAGCTGGAAGTCCCGAACCGCGCGCGAGCCGACCCGCACCTCCGTGCGCAGCGCGGCTTCCGAGGGCGTCGCGGCCACCCCTTCCACGAAGCCACGGCCCTTCAACGTCACCCAGGTTCCACCCCCACTCTCTCCCCGCGTGGGCAGCGCCGAGTGGATGACGGGCGCGGCCGATGCCCCCGCATCGACCTGAGTCCCCGCGTCCGTGGGGCCTGCGTCCTCCGCACCCGCATCACGTGAACCCGCGTCCGGCAGGTCGCCCGGTGGTCGGGACGAGCCTCCGCAGGCCGCGAGGACAAGGACCAATAGACTCAGCACGAACCCGCGCAGAGGTCGCTCGACATCGACACGACTCGCGCAGCCGGGCCAGAAACGGCCGCTCCTGGCAGCGAGCCACAAGCCCATACGCACCAGGGTGTCATGCACGATGGAGGAGCAGTTGCCCGCTCGGGCCGGAGCCCTCATCGCGAAGCCATCCGGGATTGGCGTGCGTGATTCCCGCGAGCCCGAAGGCAGGTGGTTGTTCGCCGTCGGCACCGCCATGCGGCGACCAGGCCAGGAGGAACTCCTCATGGGAGCCACTCCACCTGGAGCGTGTAGCCATTCGTCGTTCGCGCGTCATCGCCCACCACTCTCGCGGTGAGCCGCTGGCCCGCCACGGTCGGAGCCGGCAGCGACACAATGGCGCCCTCCGCGTCTTGCGAGCAGCCCAGTTCCACGCCTCCGCTCTCTCCCAAGAGACACAGGCGCAGCAAGCCACGGTCCGCCGCGTAGCCCGACAGCGACACCTTCACGCCTTGGGCCGCGGGCACGGTGAATCGAACATGGTCCTGCTCTCCCGGGCAGACCATCCCCTCCAGCGACAGGCGCTCCGGCAGGTCCGTGGCCGTATCGACGGTGTCGTTGGGCTCGTGGACATCGTCATCACAGGGCGTGCCTCGCGAGAGGAAGAAGCCGATGTCATACGCTCGCGGCAGCGTGTCACAAGAGGCGACGCGCACCGTATACGTGCCTCGCTCCGCCACGACATGCGACATACGGAAATGTCCCGTCGCCAGCACCCGGCCCCTCGCGTCTTGAAGGGTCGTGGAGAACACCGACTCCGCGAACACCTCCGCGTCCACGTTCACGCCGAGCTGGTCCCCTCGCTCCAAGGTGAGCGAGTAGTGGTCCACGTCATCCGGGCACAGCGTCAGCTTCACGTAGCGACTCGCGCTCACGGGGAACGCCGTGGACACCGTGTCGTTGGGCTCCAGCGCATCCGGCTGACAGGCCCGGGGCCCACAGGTTCCCGTGCCGAGGTCGCAACGCTGGTCCATCGCGCAGTCATCATCCGAGCCACACGGCGGAGGACGCGGCAGGCATGCCCCGCTCGCCAGATGACACACCCGAGGCACGTCGCAGTCCCGGTCCGAATAGCAACGCGGTGTCGATGAACACCGTCCCGCCGCGTCACACACGAAGCCCACCGCGCAGTCCGTGTCCACGTCACACTGGACGCAAAGCCCCTCCGTGCAGTGCTCCCCTTCCCCGCACGAGGTGGCCTCGGTGCAACGGGCCACACAGGCATGCAGCCCCGCGTTGCAGCGCTCCTCGGCACCACAGTCCGCGTCCTCGACACATCCCAGGTCCTCCTCGCAGACGAGCGTGGACCCATTGCAGCGTTGCCCGGTAGGACACTCGCCCCTCGCTCCCGAGGGACAAAGCACCACCTGCGTCCTCGCGAGACAGAGTCCCTGTCGGCACCACAGCCCGAATGCACACGCCTCGTTCGTCTCGCAGTCCGTGCCCCAGCCCTCACGAAGCACACAGGCCCGCGCCTCATCGTCACAGCGTTCCTTGAGCCGACACTGGCCGCTCGACTCACATGCACCACAGACACCCGCGAGCGTGCAGACCTGTCCTCCCTCGCAGTCCTCGCGTCGCGCACACGACGTCGGGCTCGGCCCCGCATCCGGCACGGGTGGCACTGTCTCCTTGGAGGAACAGGCGAACACGCAGCACGCCACCACGAGGAGCCACCACCGCATCGTCACGGCACCTCCGTGACCACGCCCGAGGGCCACCGCACGTCCGCCACCGTCCACACCTCACCCTGACTCGCCAGGATGCGACGGAACTCGCCCTTCAACACGCCCCGGTCATACACACGCACTGTCGCCCCGCTGCGCGGGTCCACCGCTCCATTCGCACGCGCCAGCACCACCGCCACACGGTAGGTCCCCGCCACCGGGTTCTCGTAACCGAACACCTCCGGGCCGTAGCCCGTCAGCCGGTCTCTCAACAACTCCGGGTCCTCCGCGAGGCCGGGCGCACCCCAGTCCGGACGCGGATTCGCGTAGTGACAGTCGTCCACGGAGCCCGGCACCGCGTCCACGCCCCGCGACACATGCAGGTCCAGGTCCGTCTCCGCGTGGTCCCAAGACACGTCCACCAACAGTCGCTGCGCGGGCACCGCCAGGACCCGCGCGCTCGCGGGCCGCGGACTTCGAGCGCCGGCGGCATCCGTCACCGCGAGTTCCACCACGTACGCCCCCGGCACCACCGGGTCCAACCGCAACACCGTGCGGGCCGCCCCCGCCTCCATCACCTGAGCCCGCGCACCCACCGGTCGCTCCCGCAGCACCCATTCGTACGTGAGCGGCCCATCCCCATCCGGGTCCGTCGAGGCCGTTGCGTCCAGCACCACTTCGCCTCCCGGTACGCTGTCCGCCAGCGCCCCCATGACAGGCACCGGCGCCAGATTCACCCCGCCGTGCAGCGCCACTCGCGCCTCGCGGTGGTCCGGGTCCGTGGTCCGCAGCAGGAGTCCTCCGCTCACCTCCTCGGAGGCAGCACCCAGGGGCACCGCATAGCGGACCGACAGCTCCACCTCGCTCGACACATCCAGGACCGCCGGGGTCGTCGTGGAGCCCACGAGCTGAAAGGCCGACGGTATCGAGTCACCAACAAGAGTCAGTGATTCGAGCACCAGCGGCGCGTTGCCCCGCGAGCGCACCTTGAAGGAACGCACCACGGCGGCACCTTCAGCGACACGTCCGAACTCGATCCGCTCCGCGTCCAACTCCAGAATCGCCGAGGTACGCCCCTCTCCTCGCAATGACACGTCGAGCGACGGACGACTCGGGTCATCCGTGTGCAGCTCCAAGGTCGCCGTGTACAGAGACTCGCGCGGAGGGACGAAGGCCAACAGCACGGGGGACTCCGCCTGCGCGGGGACTTCCACTGGCGCGGAGATGATTCGAAACGGACTGTCCGCCTCCCGCACCGAGACACCCACCACGCGCAGCGGAGCGCGCCCCGCATTCACCAACGGCAGGGACACCGTGCGCTCGTTCAGCGCGGGCACCTCTCCGAAATCGAGCGTGGATTCGGGCGCCACCCAGCGAGGCACCACCGACAGCGGAGGCGCATCCTTCCCGCAGCCTCCCGTCAGCAAGCAGCCCACGACGAGCCACCACCCTCCGCGAGCCGCCCACGTCCTCACGACGCGTCCTCTTCCACGTACTCCAGCTCCACCCTTGACCCGAGCCCGGGCACCGAGTCCCCCGCGAAGAACACCGTCCTTCGCTCGGGCTGGTACACCCAGCCATCCACGGCTCCGGCCCTGGGCGTGCAGACGGCATCCAGCGCTTCGCCTGGTTGACCCGCGCACGCCTCTCGGTCCACGGCGTCACAAGCGCTCAGCGCGTCCTGCGTCGCGCCACAGGGATACCGCACGCGGACCCGCAACGAGTCCACACGAGGGACACGCTCCAGCGCGAACGTGCGCCGCAAGCCCACCGCGCTCGTCGCCAGCGTGCGGAGCGCTCGCGCGAAGTCCTGGTCACAGATGCTCCCCAGCTCCCCACCCATCAGCGTCACCAGCTCCGCGTACCGAGTCCCCGGCTCCGCGCCACAGCCATTCGCGGGCACGTCCCCGATGATGGCGGAGGCCACCACCGTCCCGTCATTTCCCAGCCCCTTCGCCTGCTCGAACGCGCGCCAGTACATGCGCACGTCATGCGGCGAGCGGTCGTCCTCGTCCGTCACGAAGGCCAGATAAAGCCACGCTCCCGGACGCAGGAAGTCCACGGCGTGCTCCAGCGCGCAACCGTCGCGGCAGGGCTGAGTGGAGCAGCGCGCCACACAGGCCGCGCGGGCCTCCAGCACCGGTGCGTTCTCCCGAGCCACCTGCTCCAGCACGAGGTTCGCGGCCTCCAGGCCCTCCTCGTATGCACTTCCCTGCGTCCCCACGCGCACGCTGTTCGCGAAGGCCTGCTCCAGCTCAGGTGTGTCCGGCCTCAGGATTCGCGGCGTGCCCACCAGCGCCCCCGGTCGCGTGAAGGTGTCCGTCGTCGCCACGCCCATCCGGTAGTCGACGTGCCCCTCGCGGAACAGCGAGATGAAGGACTGGAAATTGCGCGCGAGAGACTCCTGACGCGGTGCCATGGAGGCCGAATCGTCCACCACCCACAGGACATCCACCGCGGGGGCCGGGCGCTGCGCGTACGTGTCGACGTGATAGCCGGCGGGAAGCGAGGGCACGAGCCGCTCGTCCCGACAATCGACGACCAGGAGCGCCAGGAAGGCGACGGCGGCTGCACGGCGCATGAGCGAGCAGCCTATTACCACCGCTCCTCGGGAATCGAGCAGGCCGTCCCGCCGAGCGTTCATGGCGCACATGGACAGCCAGAAGCAGTCCTGGCGCGGCCCCGGGTGCGGTACACCCAACCTCACCATGTTCCACCGCCAAGGGCCCACCCTCCTCGAGCTGGCCGAGCAGGCCATGACCTCCGTCGAACACGGCTACGACCTGCTCGCCCCCAAGTTCGACTACACACCCTTCCGCACGCCAGACCCCGTGATCCAGGCCGCCATCGACGCCCTGGGCCCTGCCGGCTCCGTCGACACCGCCCTGGACGTGTGCTGTGGCACCGGCGCCGCCATGCGCCACCTGCGGCCACTCGCCCGGGAGCGCGTCGTCGGCATCGACCTGAGCCAGGGCATGCTCGAGGAAGCCGACCGCCGCCTCTCCGGCGCTCCAGGCACCGCCGCCTTCCAGTTCGTCCGGGGTGACGCGCTGGAGATGACCTTCGACGCCGAGTTCGACGTCGTCACCTGCTTCGGCGCCTTCGGTCACATCCTCGAGTCGGACGAGCCGCGCCTGCTGCAAGGCCTCCATCGCGCCCTGCGTCCCGGTGGCCGGTTCCTCTTCGTCACCGGGCATCCACCGTCGATGCTGCGTCCAGGCTACTGGGTGGCCCGAGGCTTCAACGCCGCCATGCGCGTGCGCAACGCCCTCTGGAAGCCACCCTTCGTCATGTACTACCTGACGTTCCTGGTGCCTCGCGCCAGGGCACTGCTGGAGGCCCAGGGGTTCACCGTCGAGGTGCGCGACAGCATCCTCCCCGAGCCCTTCACGCCCCTGGCCACCGTCATCGCGACGAAGCGCTGACTACTTGCTGTCCGTCGCCTTCGCCGCGCCCTTCTCCAGGCCGCGGTACACCGTCTCCAGCCACACGTCCGTCTTGATGTAGCCCTCGCCGAAGGACTTGAGGTGCTCCGGCACGCCCTCCGCCTTCACCTGCTCCAGCGTCTTGCCGGCCTCGCGCCGGGTGCGCACCAGGGTCACCGACTCGCGCAGCGCCGCCACGAAACGCTCCAGGCCCGCGCGGTCCGTCAGCGGCCCGTGGCCCGGAATGATTTTCACGTCCGCCGGGAGCGTCTGGAGCAGCTTCTCCACGTTGCGCACGTACCCTTCCACCGAGCCGCCGCTGTTCACGTCGATGAACGGGAAGGCGTCCACGAAGAACTGGTCACCCGTGTGCATCACGTTGGAGCCCACGAAGTGCACCAGCGTGTCGCCGTCCGTGTGGCCCGCCGGCAGGTGCGTCAGGCGAATCTCCTCGCCGTTGAAGTACAGCGACATGCCCGTGTCGTAGGTGATGACCGGCAGCGCCTCCTTCTTCGCCGGAGGGACGACTCCGCGGTCCCCCCTGTCCTGCCCGACCACCAGCCGCGTGCGCACCTCGCGATGCGCCACGATGCGGCCCTCGCGGCCGAAGACGGCGTTGCCGCCCGTGTGGTCGCCGTGCCAGTGCGTGTTCAGCACATAGGCGATCTTCGCCTTGCTCAGCTTGTCCAGGGCCTTGTGAATCTTGGGCGCCAGGGGCTCGAACTGGTCATCGACGATGAGCAGGCCATCCGGTCCCACCGAGACGCCAATGTTGCCGCCCGCGCCCACCAACATGTGCACGTTGCCCGCGACGGGACTGCTCGTCACAGAGACCTTCTCCACATCCTTCAACTGCGCCAGGGCCAGCGAAGGAATCGCGACCAGGACCGCCAGGAGGCTTCGCATGTCGGGGACTCACAAGGACAGGGGTGCGGGAAACGGAGAGGCACCATAGTCCACCGCGACCACCGTGTACTCCACCGCGCCCCGGGGTCGCTCCACCTGCACGGACTCCCCCACTTCCTTGCCCAGCAGCGCACTGGCCAGCGGCGACTCCACGCTGAGCCTCCCGGCCTTCACGTCCGCTTCATCCAGGCCGACGATCCGGTAGCGCACCCGCTCGCCCTCTTCGTCCTCCAGCTCCACCCACGCGCCGAAGAAGACACGTCCCGCCTGCGCCGGGTCTGGCTCCACCACCCGCACTTCCTCCAACGTCGCCGCGAGGTGCCGCGCTCTTCTCTCTCGCTCCTGACGCCGCACCCCGGCTTCCAGCGGCGTCAGCCCTTGCGCACCCGTGTCCGGGCCCTGCATGGACGCCAGTTCGTCCTGCAGCGCGCGGTAGCCCTCGGGTGTGATGTAGCGCTTGTCTCCCGAAGCGGACCTCGGGCGCGGAGGCACCAGCGCCTCATCCCCACCCGAGTCTTCCTTCGTGAACGCCTTCGACATTCCCGCCTCCACGAGCCGAGGCACTTCAAGGCCCCGAGATCAAGCTACGCCGCTTCCTCCATCACTCAAGGGGTGCGCGCATGGCAGGGCAGGCAAGGCTGACTGGCAAGCAAGGCCAGGAACTGGCGGGCTCTCGTGGTGGGGCCTGAACGCGCACATCCAGGGCGTCGCCGACCGACTCGCGAAGGAGGGCTTCGCCGTGTTCGCGGTGGACCTCTACCACGGCCGCACGACGAAGGACGCGGCGGAGGCGGACAGGCTGCTGGCGCAACTGGACTGGGGCAAGGCCAGCGAGGAGCTACGCGCCGCCACGGATGCGCTGCGCGAGCGCGGCGGGCCGGGCACCAAGGTCGCCGTCCTGGGCTTCTGCATGGGAGGCGCGCTGACGCTGCTGGCGGGAGTCAATGACCCGGGGCTCGACGCCGTGGTCCCCTTCTACGGGATTCCTCCGGAGACCGTGGACGTCACGCGCATCCGCGCGCCGGTGCAGAACAGAACGCGCGCCAGGCGTGGAAGCGCACCGTGGACTTCCTCCACGCGAAGCTCGGCTGAGTCTCGCGCGGAGGACGGACGACGCTCGGCTCAGGTGCCGGGCGTGGGCGCGGGCGTACCGGACGGCTGCTGCACGGGGCTGGGCGCCGCCTCCGGGGTGGTGGCCGGCGTGCCGGACGCGGGGGTCTCCGTGGCCGGGGTCTCCGTTGCGGGGGTCTCCGTCGCGGGAGCCTGCTCCGGCGCGGCGGGAGCCTGGGGCGCGGTCTCCACGGGAGCGGCGGGCGCCTCACCCGAGGGCGCGAGCTGCAGGCGGTACTCCTTCACGCCCTTGGGCAGCACCACCTCCACCAGCGGGTTCTCCTTCAGCAGCGCCTCGTTCGCCTCCAGCTTCACCAGACCATCCGCGTCGCTGAGGACGTTCAGGCGCGTGCGGCCCTCGCCCGCGCGTACCCGGGCCCCCTCCACGGGCTTGCCGGAGCCATCCACCACGCGCAGCGCCACAATCTGCCCGGGGGCGACGCCAGCGGCGCTCGGAGGAGCAATCAGCTCCTTGTAGGTCGGCCGCAGGGCACAGGCGGTCAGCAGCGAGGTGGAGGTCAGGACGACGGTCAGCAGGGCTCGGCGGAGGCTCATGGGAATTCCGTACGGACGTGAGGGGACTAACGGGCGCGGCAGCATAGCCGCAGACGGCGAGCCGCCAAGCCCCACGCCCGCCCCCTTGGGTTTGCCTGGCCCGTTTTCCCCGGCTTGCCCCTGGGATGAACCAGGGGGCCGCAGGGCGGCCCGCTCACCGATGGGGGCAGCAGCCCTTCCACATGTCCGTCGCCGACCCCACACCTGAGGGACGGCGGGAGCGCCACACCTGCCCCTTGGGAGGCTCGAAAGCCATGGTCGAGATGATTCGCTCCGATAGAACCACCAACCCTCCCCCCTATGCGCGGGATGTGCACCGCGAGCTCAGGTACTCGGAGCTTCCAGCGGGCATCGGGATGAAGTCCGAGGAGATCCGCTTCAAGCACAACCGGTTCGTCGTCAGCGTGGCGACGATGCTCATCACCAGCTTCGTCGTCTTCTTCGTGCCGCTCTTCAACGGCCTGATTGGTGGCGCGTTCGGCGGGTTCCACGCGCGGACCATGAAGCGCGCGCTCGGCGCGGCGCTCGTCAGCTCCATCGCGCTGCCAGTGTTCATCGCGCTCTTCTCCTTCCTCGCCGGCCCCACCCAGCTGCGCATCTTCGGCGGGCTGGGGTTCTGGGGATGGACGGCACTCTACGTCATCGGCACGTTCATCGGCGCCGCCACGGGCCCCTACTGTCGCCCGCTGTTGACCGAGGACTTCAACGCAGCTCCAACCCCAGTGCCAGCCGACGGTCCATCGTACCGGACCACCACGACGACGGAGACCGTGACTCGCGAAGTGATTGTGGAGCGAGTGAACCCTCCCAACGAACCTGTGCGCGAGGAGTGAGCAGCACCCCGAAGGGCCCCGCGCGCCCCAGCCACCACTCCACCTGGAGCCAGGCCCCCGCCTCGTGCGTGAGGCGGGCGTCGCCCATGCGCCAGGTGGGGGCATAGGCCGCTTCCAGGCGCACCGCGTTGGCCCCCGAGCCCGGCAGGCCCGTGCGGTGTGTCAGCGACAGGCGAGGCCCCGCCGCGGGCGTCAGGGCGTGCTCGCTCCAGTGCATCCGCGCGAGTCCTCCCACGCCCACCGCCGTGAAGCGCGAGAAGCGCGCGCCCGCGTCCACCACCACCAGCGCCTCCGCCTGCACGGTGGCCCGGTAGGGCAGCGCTCGCGCCGCGTCCGAGGCCACGCGCGCCTCCGCGCCCCACCCGAGCGAGTCCCATGCGGACTCGCGGAACTGGGGCAGCTCGCGCTGCAACGTGCGGTAGCCCACCAGCGTCATGTCCGTGGACACCACGCGCGGAGGGCCCCAGCGCGGCTCCAGCGACAGCTCACCATCCAGGACCCGCAGCTCGCTGCTCGACTGGAAGCCATGCAGGCGCGAGTCCCCCAACGCCTCCGCCATCCCCGCGGTGCGCACGCTCACCACGGGACGCGCCGCGCCCACGTCGGGGAAGTCCATGCCCACGCTCACCACCGTGCGCGCCGCGCCGGACTCCCGCAGCGCCGAGGCCGCCCAGCGTTTCTCGGCCTCCACCTTGCGACGACGGTCCGCCCCCAGGAAGGCCACCGCGTCGACCTCCGCCAGCACGCCGTCATTCAGCTCGCCCTGTGCCTCGGTGGCCCGGACGAAGGCGGCCTCGGTGCGCTCCGCGCGGACGAGGACCTTCAGCTCCTTGGGCGTCGGCGGGCGGCGCGGCGCCCTGGCCAGGGCTTCCTGGAACAGCGCCGTCCGGTCCAGCACCGCCAGCTTCCGCTGCAGCGCGTCCTCTCGCTCGAAGACCCGCTGACGCTCGCGGATTCCCGCCTCCGCGGAGCCCTTCAGGGGTGTCTTCACCGCGAGCAACCGCTGGCGCTCGATTCGCAGCCGCTCTCCTTCCAGCCGGTCCAACGCCGCGCGCTCCACCCGCACCGCGTGGGCCACATAGGCATGCAGCGTCTCTCGCACGGAGGCTCGGGCCTTTGGCGATGCGGAGGCGAGCACCCCGCTCACCGTCTCCGGCAGCTCTCCATAGGCCTCGCGTCTCGTGTCGGGCTCGGGAGATTGAAGACGGGCGTGAAGGCGCAGCAGCCGCGTCAGCGCGGAGGTGTCCACCAGGCCCGTGAGGGACTCCAGGGTCTCTCTTCGTATCGCGTCCGCGCGCACGGCGCGGTCTCCGGTGGACTCGAAGGCGTCCGGAATCAGCTCCAGCAGCGGGCCCGCGGGGCCTTGCTTGCCCAGCACCTCCAGCTTCGCCAGCGCGTCCAACGTGGCCGTGGGCAGCACCCACAGCGCTCCGGGGGGACTCACCTGTCGCCCGTGCTCCAGGACTCCGTTGAGGAGGAAGAGGAGCGCGCTCGCGCAGTTGTCGGTGAAGAAGTAGTAGCCCATGTACCCGCGCCGCTCGAGCTCCCAGATGCGCTCCAGCATCCGCGCCTCCTCGCCGCGAGTGAGGCGCAGTCGGAAGCGGCGGATGGTGCGTTGCTCCAGCTCCAGCGACTCGTGGGTGAGGTCGCCCATCGTCCCGGTGAGGAAGACGGTGTCGTAGCTGCCCGTCATCCCCTTCACCACGTAGCCCAGACCTCGGGGCTCCAGTCCCGTGAGCGCCACGAGCTGCACGACGCGCTCGAAGGAGGGGCCTCGCACCTGGGCGCCCTCGTTCCAGACGGGGCGCAGCAGCAGGTGGCCGAAGAGGGACTCGGGCTGCCGTCCCGTGGCCGCCACCAGGAGGACCTCGACGTGGGACAGGAGGTCGAGCTCCGCCCAGGCGTCGAAGGCCGGACAGTCCCCGCGTGAGCGCGGCGCTCCGAGCCCCGTGGCCTCCACCAGCTCCGTCAGCGCGCGCGACTTGGAGAACTCCTGACAGCGCACCTGCTCGTCCACGGACAGCGCGTCCTCGCGCAGGGACTCCACTGGGACGAAGTATTCTTCCGCGAACGTCACCAGGTCCTGCGATGCGCTCTTCTGTCCGAGTGCGCGACTGAAGGCTCCGGCGTAGTGCAGGCGCGCTTCCTCCTTCCAGACCAACGGGCGCTCGAAGGGCTTCATCCAGCCCGACAGGCGGCGCCAGTTCACGGTCCGGCTCCACTGGTAGGCGTCGTCCCAGCGCTGCACCACCGCATGCACCACGGCGCGGCGGCGCCACAGCCGCGCCGACTCCTCATCCGTCAGTCGTGACAGTCGCAACGTCGCACGACGCTCTGAGGACAGTGCGTACTGGTAGAGGTGGAAGCGGGCGCGCTCCTCGGACCAGTCCGGGCGTGCCGCCGTGCCATCACCCAGCCCCAGTGGAGCGGGTTCGGGATGAAGGACGAACTCCAGCGGGCCTCCTGGAAAGCGGCGCATCGCGGGCGGCAAGGCGCTCAGGCCTGCTTCCACCTCGCGCACCAGGGTCTCGTCGCTCGCTGCGGCACCTCGCAACAGGACGCCTGCTCGCTCCAGCGCGGACACGCGTTCCTTCAGGGGACGTGTGTCCTCCGTCGTCCCGCCTCGCGATGGAAGCCCGGCCTGCTCCGTCACTCGCGCGCCATCTCGTGGCGACGCTTCGTCCTCCATCGCCGCACTTCGCGATGGAGGCTCGGCCTGCTCCGTCACTTGGGCGCCATCTCGCGGCGGCATTTCGTCCTCCAGCGCCACACTTCGCGATAGAGGCTCGGCCGGCTCCGTCACTCGGGTGCCATCTCGCGGCGACACTTCGTCCTCCATCGCCGCACTTCGCGATGGAGACTCGGCCTGCTCCGTCACTCGCGCGCTATCTCGCGGCGACACTTCGTCCTCCATCGCCGCACTTCGCGATGGAGGCTCGGCCGGCTCCGTCACTTGCGCGCCGCCGGGCTCCGCCCACGCGGGCAGCGTGAGCGCGAAACTCAGCAGCCACGCCGCCCGGCGCCTCACTCCACCACCTCCGCCGTCGCCTCCTCCCCACCATGGGCCGCGAGGAAGGCGCGCCGGTCCTCGTCGAGCCTCGGGTCCGTGCGCGCCAGCTCACCCACCCGCGCCAACCAGGCCAGCGCCCGCTCGGGCGTCAGGGTGCGCGTGTCCGCCATCGCCAGCAGCTCGCGCCGGTTCGCCCGCAGCAGCCGCCCGAAGGTCCCCAGGTTCTCCCGACGGATGCTCGCCGCCGACGCCAGGTCCTCCACCGTGGGCCCCGCCCCCAGCGCCAGGTCCTCCCGAAGCTGGTGCGTCCGGGAGCGCAGATACACCTGCGCGGCCCGCCCCACCTCCTCCGGCGGAGGAGGCGCCTGACGACGCCGCTCGGCCGCCGCTATCACCCGCCAGATGACCACCCCCAGGCCAATCACCGTGGCCGCCACCGTCGTCGCCGACACCACCCGCCCATCGTTGTTCTCGCTGTTGCTCGTCTCCGAGCGCGAGTCCTTCCCCTCCCCTGCACCCTCCGACTCGCTGGTCCCCGTGTCGCTCTTGCTGGAGCGCGACTCGCTGGACCCTCCCTCCTCGGAACTGTGGTTCGAGTTCTCGCTGGAGCCCGACTCCGACTTGCTCGAATCGCCGGACCCCTTCGACGAGTCCCCGGACCCCTTCGATGAATCCCCGGATCCGTCCGACGAGCCACCCGACCCCGACCCCGAACCCGAACCGTCGGACGACCCCTCCGACGCGCTCATCCCTCCACTCCCCGTGGCCCCCGGCGTCCGACACCCCGTCACGCCCAGCAACACGGCCATTCCCAACGCAAGTTTCCCGGTGCGCATCATCGTCATCTCAGACTCCCCCTGAATGAGCATTCGTTCGCCGCGAGCAATGGACAGACATCCGTCCAGCCTCACGGAAGGAATTCATTGTCATGAATATGTTAGCCAGTGGCGTGCCGGCTGCGAAACAGTGATGTTTCGCGGCCTTGCGGATGACGCCACGCATCAAAGCGCGAAGCGGACGTCCCAGGGGTGCGTCACGGGCTTCGCGCCAGATGTAGGGAAAGTGCGGGGTACAAGGGCGACGCGCCGGGCATCGACTGTCGATCCCCGGCGCGCGCTCACATGAAACCTACCGCGAAAGGCCCTCCCCCCCGGTGGGCCTGCACTTCATTGTCGCGCGGTACGCACTGCGATTTCCATGCGGGGAAGCCCTGATGTCTGCTTCCACCCGGAAGCCTCAGACTCCAG
Source organism: Myxococcus llanfairpwllgwyngyllgogerychwyrndrobwllllantysiliogogogochensis (assembly GCF_006636215.1). Taxonomy (GTDB): domain Bacteria; phylum Myxococcota; class Myxococcia; order Myxococcales; family Myxococcaceae; genus Myxococcus; species Myxococcus llanfairpwllgwyngyllgogerychwyrndrobwllllantysiliogogogochensis. The sequence continues at coordinate 27,598 of NZ_VIFM01000062.1, forward strand.
GGCATGTCGCCGATAAATGCTCAACAACTCACAACTTCGACGTGTTGGTGGGATAGTGGGAGTCACTCATTGCCAGCGTATACTCAGGATATCGTGATTCGTTTGAATTCCGAGGAACAGCGTATCCTGGCGGACCTGGAAGCCCTGCTCGTCGAAGCGGAGCCGAGTTCGGAGTCCCTTCCCACACTTCTGGGGGCATTGCGCGACACGCTCAAGGCGGAGCGCGCGGTGGCCTACGGCGTGGATGTAGGGCCGGACCGCTACCACGTCAGCTATTCCTTCAACTCGGGCTTCCCCCAGGAGGGGGAGTCGGTCTTCGACGCCCTGGAGACCTTCCTGTCGGACCGGGAGAGTCTTTGGGGTTGGTATGATCCAGCCCGTCCCGCGCCGGCCCAACGCAACCGGGCGCTGCACTTCCGCTCGCTGCAGGAGTCGGAAGCGCGGCAGATGCCCTTGCATGACCTGCCCGCCTATGAGGTGGGGCGGCGTCTGGGATTGACCGAGGCGGAGCTGGACGCCCAGAGAGACCGCGTCAACACCCGCTCCGGCGCGGTGTACCGGCAACTGGGCATGGAGCGCATGGCCTTCCTTCGCACCCTGGTCTGCGAGGGGCCGTCGCTCCTGGGCTGGCTGGGGTTGATGCGCGAGGAGCCCTTCACCGAGCGCGAGCAGCGGGTGCTCCAGGCGTTGACGCCCACGCTGCAGCGGCGGCTGACGATGGAGACGCGCCTGCGCGAGTCGGGCCTGATGTCCACCGCGCTGGAGGTCGCGATGGAGGCGCTCGGTCGCGCCGCCTGGGTCGTCAGCGGCAGCGGCCGGGTGGTGCACGCCAACAGCGCGGGCCGGGTGTGGCTGGAGCGCGGCGAGCCGGAGCTGATGGAGCAACTGCGCCGAGGCGCCCAGGGCATCCCCTGCTCGGGGCCGCTGACGCTCACGCCGCTGCGCACCACGGGCCTTCCCGCGCACTACCTGGCCATCGACACGGGCACCGCCTCCAGCGCCGCCGCGCGCGTGCAGGCCCTGGCCGCGCGCTGGTCGCTCACCGCGCGCGAGTCCGAGGTCCTCACGCACATCGTCCAGGGCGAGACGAACAAGTCCATCGCCGGCAGGTTGGGCTGCGCGGAGCGCACCGTGGAGGTCCACGTCACGCACCTGCTGGCCAAGGCGCACGTGGAGAGCCGCTCGGCGCTCATCGCCCGCTTCTTCCAGACGTCCTGACTCTACAATGAGCGGGTGAACGACTCCCAAGCCACCCGCATCCAGGCCGCCCACGCTCGCGCCCGACAGGCGGTGGAGACAGGTCCCCGCTCCGCGCCCCCTGACGGAGTCCCCCGCCGACGACGGCTCGCCCTGGGCGACCCGCAGGCGGACTTCGACAAGGTCCTGGGCATCCTCGACCACCACGGACTGCTGGGCGCGGACGGTTGGCTCCTGCCCGACGTGCAGCTCGTCTCGGTGGGAGACCACTTCGACTGGGGTCGTCCCGAGGAGCGCCTGCACGCGGCGAACAGCGCGCTCGCGATGGTGGCCTGGCTGGCCGCGCATCCCGCGGACCAGGTCCTCCTGATTCTGGGCAACCACGACCTGGGCCGCGTGGGAGAGCTGGCCGACTTCGACGACGCCCGCTTCACCGTCGCCCAGGCGGAGGCGGACCGCGTCTACCAGAAGGGCCTCACCGACGAGGCCGGGGAGAAGGCCTTCCTGGCGCGCTGGCCCCAGGTGCCCACGGCCGAGCTGGTGGCCCGCGACTTCGGCAACTTCCTGGAGGCCCAACGCGCCTGGGTGGAGCACCTCTTGCGCGTCCGGCGCTTTCGCACCGCGCACGCCGCGGGCCCCGGGCTGCTGGTGCTGCATGCGGGCGTCACCCACGAGGACCTGGACGTGACGGGCCTTGCCCCCGAGCGCCGCGCGGACGCGGACGCGGTGGCACACGCGCTGAACGCGACGATGGACGCGGCGGTGGAGGCCTGGACGCAGGGACGGCTGGAGGTGCCGGGCCTGCACCAGCCGGGCGACGCCGCGCGCGGCGAGGGCACGGGCATCTTCTACCAGCGCCCCAGCACGAAGCCGGAGGACGCCGAGCGCACGCGTCAGACGCCGCGTCGGCGCTTCGACCCCAGGCGGCTTCCCTCGGGACTCACCCAGGTGGTGGGGCACACCCGCGACAAGCGCATCCGGGAGCTGATGGGCGTCACTTCGGGCACGGCGCTCGACGGGGTGGTGCGCCACCTGGTGACGGACGGCACGCGGGTGGACTGCGCGCACGGTGCCCCGCCAGCCACGGGCCCGGCGGAGGCGGTGCTCATCTTCGTCGACGGCGGGATGAGCCACTGTCCCGTCAACGCGTACGAGCTGTTCGACCTGGGTCTGCGCGCCGCCGTACGAGCGACGGCGCGCTGACCTGAAGGACTACTTCGGCGCGGGCTGGGCCTCCGCCTGGAGGCCGGCGAGCTTCTTCTCCAGGCCCTTCATCATGCGCGGCGACACCTGAGAGGCGGGCAGCGTCTTGGCGTAGGCGACGGCGTCCTCCACCGTCTTCGTGGCACCCGCGATGTCCTTGCGCGCGACGTGGATGTCGACCCGGTTGGACAGCACGTTGATGCGGCGGGAGCCCTTCACCCGCGCGAGCGCCCGGTCATTCGCCGCGAGTGCATCATCCAGGCGCCCCAGCAGCCGGTACAGCGTGGCCAGCCGCGCGGGCGGGTTGTAGTCCTGGGGCAGGTCCTTCTCGCTCTGCTCCAGCGCGGGCACGGCGCGCTCGGGCGTGCCCAGCTTCATCGCCGCCAGCATGCGGTGCGAATCGAAGACGGAGCGTGCGTCGGGGTTGGGCGCCTTGGCGGCCTCCGCCTCCAGGAACGCCAACCACTCGCCCGCGAGGGCCTTCACGCCCGCCTCGTCCTTCTCCAGCTCTCGCGCGCCCACCCGCATCTCGTAGAGGCCGGAGCGGTCATCCCCCGACATCTCGATGATGGGAGCGCCCATGGCCTCGACCACCCTGGCCTCCAGGGCCACACGCAGCTCCTTGCTCGCGGCCTGGTCCGGAATCGACAGCGCGCACATCAGGCCCATCATCGAGGCGTTGGCCCACGACAGCGAGCGCGGCGTGCCCGGCAACAGCTCCAGCGCCTTCTTCGCGCACGGCTCCACCTGCATCGCGCCGTACATCGCCGTCATCAGGGACTCCACCGCGCGGCCCCGACGGGACCAGTCCGCGGGCGCCTCGGCCAGGGCCTCCGTCAGCGTCTCGACGGCCTCCGCCGAGCGTCCCTCGCCGTAGAGCGCGTCACCGCGCGCCAGGAGCGCCTCCGCGCCGGTGATGCCGCCCTTGTAGGCGCGCTCACCGTCCTCGAAGAGCTTCACGAGCTGCGCCACCGTGGCGCTGCCGGCGAAGCGCAACAGCGGCTTCTCCTCGCGCGGGTCGATGACGTACAGCGTGGGCCAGAACTCGATGGGGAACTTCTCCTGGAACGCCGCGTTCTGGGTCAGGTCGGTGTTCACCTCCAACCAGACGTAGCGTCCGGCATGGCGCGCCAGCGATTTGTCCGACAGGACATACGCCTTCATGGAGCGACAGGTGTGACACCACGGTGCCCAGACGTCGACGAAGAGGGGGATGCCCTTCGCCTTCGCCTCGGCGAGCGCGCGGGCGTAGTCATCCTCGATGAACGGCAGGGGGGCTCCGGCATGCGTCGCATCCGTGGACACGGGGGTGTTCGTGTTCGCGGCGGTGCAGGCGACGAGCCCCAGCAGCAACAGGCAGGCGGCGTGGATGCGCATGGCGGCGGACCCTACCGCGCCCTCGCCGCTCTGTCCCTCAACGACATCCGCCACGCAAGCAACTGGGCACCCGCTCCCGCACATGCTCTGGTGTGCGCGGACCTCCGATGACGAGAGACCCCTACACCCTGCGTGATTCCCTCGCGTCCGCCCTGGACGCCCTGCCCGCTCCCGAGCGCTTCCCCGAGGCGTCGGACGCGGACCTGGCCCGGCGTCTGGCCGAGCGGCTGCGCAGGGACCTGCTTCCCCGCCTGGGCTCCGCGGACGCGCCCCTGTTGCTGGTGGCCATCGCCGGTCCCAACAACGTGGGCAAGTCCACGCTCTTCAACGCGCTGGTGGGTGCGCCGCTGTCGCCCGCGAGGCCCGAGGGAGGCCTGACGAAGCAGTGCCTCGCGGCGGCCCACCCGGAGACGTGGACGGGCGCGCTGAAGGACTTCCTCACCCGTCGGTACGACACGGTGCCCGTGGCGCCGGGAGCGCTCGCGCCCGTGGACCAGCCGGGCCCCGCGGGGCGGCTGTACCTGGTGCTGGCGGACGCGGTACCGCGCGGGCTGCTCGTCATGGACACGCCGGACTTCGACAGCGTGTACCGGGAGAATCGCGAGCGCGCGGAGGCGTTGCTCGTCACCGTGGACGTGCTCGTGTTCGTGGTGAGCCGGCAGACGTACCAGAACGCGGCGCTGGTGGACTTCCTGCGCGCAGCCGTGGGCCATGGGCGGCCGTACCTGCTCGTCTACAACGAGGCCTCGCGCGAGGAGGTGGCGCGTGGGCACCTGGACAAGCTGGCCTCTGACGTGGGCCATCCTCCGCTCGCGCGTTACCTGGCGCCGCACCAGCCCGACGTCGAGGCGGGCCTGCGGGCCCTCGCGACAGAGCCGCTGGACGGGAGTCCTCCGCTCGATGCCCTCCTGGGGGAGGCCGAGCACGCACGGGAGCTGAAGGCCCGGGCGCTGGAGGCGTCGCTCGCGGATGCGCGGGCGGAGCTGGAGGCGGTGGCGCGCGCGTCGACTCGCGCGGCGAGCGAGCCGGAGCGGCTGCGGCAACGCCTGCGTCACGAGCTGGAAGGCGTGGGACGCGCGGCGGCGCTCAAGGCGGTGCCCGCGGACGTGCTCATCGATGCCTTCCGCGACGAGTTGGATGCGCGCAGCCAGTTCCACAAATGGGTGCGGCTGCCCTTCCGGGGACTGGCCACGGCGCTCACGTACGTGAGTCGCAAGGTGCGCCAGTCCTTCACCGGGCCGGAGCCGGAGGGCTCGCAGACGCCCTCGCGCACGGTGGACGCGACGATGACGGATGGGGTGCGGCGGCTGGTGGATGCCTTCGCGCCGGAAGTCGCCGCGTGGCGCGGAGACCCCGAGACGCGAGAGAAGCTGACCGAGGCCTTCGGGCCCGTGACGCTCGCGAAGCTGGAGGAGCCGCTGGGCTTCGAGTCCCTGCACGCTCACGCGGCGGACCGCGCCACGCTCTATGCCTACTGTCGCGAACTGGTGGCGGGCGAGCTTCAGGGAGGCATGCGCGAGGAGCTGCTCCAGGCGCTGACGACGCTGGTGTACTCGGTGCCGTCGGGCGCGGCGGCGGTGGTGACGGTGGCCACGGGCGGCTTCGGCCATGACGCGGTGGTGTGGGCGGGGACGCTGTTGTCCACGCCGCTGATGGAGCGCTTCGTGGACCTGCTGGGCGCCCAGGTGCGTGCCCGCGTCACCCGCAAGTGGGCAGACGCACATGGCGCCACGCTGGCGCGCGCGCTGGAGACGCGGTTCTTCTCGGACGTGCTGGGTCACCTGGATGGGCTGGCGGACGACTGGAACCACACCGCCGCGCGGCTGGAGGCCACGCGGGTCGAGCTTTCGTGACGGCTGGCGGGTGGACGAGCCGTCGTCCTCCTGCTCCAACGGGCTGGGAGGCGTGCGCACTGAGACACCGAGGCGACACCGCGCGGACGGACAGGACGGATGACATTCGGTCCGTGCGTGTGCGGCGACAATGCGCCATGCTGCGAGCGTCATGAATGGCTCGGACCCCGGAGCACCGGGCTCCCCACCTCCCGTCCTTTCCTTCCGCCACCTGCTGACCGACGCTGTCGGTACGTTCCTGGATGAGGCGGGGATGTCGTGCGCGCAGACGGCTGACTCCATCGGCGAGCTCATCGTCACGCTGTCGCGCTACCGCGAGGAAGGCGCCCCGCTGTTCCCCATGGCCTTCATGGGAGACGACCTGGGGCAGATGCTGGCGCTGCTGGGCGGCAAGGACCCCATCGCCATCGGCATCGGGCCCCGCTCACGCGCCACCGTCCAGCGAGCCCTCAAGCAGTGCGCGCCGTTGGGGCAGGGGCGGTGGTGGGCGCTGTACCTGCTGCGGGTGCCGGAGGGCTTCGCCTACGGCGTGTTCCGCACGGACCCGTTTCCGCTCGCGGAGTCACCGCTGGAGCGGCTGCGGCGGACGGAGGAGGCTCAGGCAGGGGTCGTGGGCGTGCTCCAGCTCGCGGACAACATGCTGGAGCTGCGCGCGGGTGGCGGGCTGTGCCGGCACGTGTACCTGTCGGGTGCGCGCGTGGAGGGGGCGTCACCGCCCGCGGTGCTCAACGAGTTGGCGGAGGCCATCACGGATGGCGTGGCGAGCGCCAGTCTGGAGCGAGCCCGAGGGTTCTTCCGGCGCGTGCTCTTCGAGGTGATGCAGTCGTCCCATGGGGCGCTGGTGGCGGTGCTGCCCCGGGAGCGCGCGGGCTCCACGCTCTTCGTGGACGGCATCATCCTGCCGCGCCCGTTGGACATCGTGGCGCTGCTGGACCGCTATCACGCGGACCCGACCGACTCGGCGGCCACGGCGGTGCGAGCCACCGGGCAGCTTTTGCGCGGGATGATGGCGACGGATGGAATCACCGTGCTTCGCGCGGACGGGTGCATCGTCGGGTACAACATCTTCGTGCGGCACCCGGAGTCGCTCGCGCATCAACCGTCCGTCGTGGGCGGAGCACGTCGGCGCACGTACGAGGTCCTGGGCGCCGCCGTCGGCACCGAGCTGACCGCCGCGTTCATCCGCTCCCAGGATGGTGACGCGGCCTGCCGTCGCGCATAGCAATTCCTTCCACTGCCTATCCACAGCGCCTGGTCTGGCCGACAATCATTTGTCAGACCGCCGCGAAACCGTCGTCTCTTCAACAGCCACCCAGCCATTTCAGAGACACGTGGCGGAAAGTCAAAGTGAAATCTCCCAGTGACAGCTCTCCCCACCAGCGCTCGAACGCGTCCACCAAGACCGGGCTTCTGGTGGGTATCTGCCTTGCCACGTTCCTGACCGCCCGGATCGCTGAAGCCTCATGCCCCGAAGGACAGACAACAACCTGCACCTTCGAAGGATGTGCGGGAACTTCAACATGCAGCAACAGGGAGTGGAGTGAGTGTGCGCCCACCCCGGCCTGCTACGAGACGCCGCCCATGGGTCTCCGGTACGTGACGAGCGGGATTGGGGCAGGCAAGGAGAAAACCGTCGTGGGCGTCCCAGACGCCGCCACGACAGACCCGTTCCCCACGTATCTATTTACCCAGGCGCAAAAGAGTCTGACTTTCACTGCGACCGCGGAAGACCCCAATCGGGGAGTCAAATCCGTCAAACTCACCGGCGAGCTCACTGTCTGGTGCATGTCGCCTCGCCGCAGTGTCTACAGCACCGAGACGCGCTCGGCGCAGACGTTCCCTCTCTCGAATGAGAACAGCGCCGCGACAGCCTCTCCCTCGCGCACCGTCTCCCTCGCAGCGACGTTCAAGTCGTATACGGAGGAGACCCGCTGCGCGCCCGGCCTTTTGCCCTACCGCATCGACCTCGCGCTCACGGCACAGGCCACCGACGGCAACAACAACGTCCTGAAGACGCCACTGCGCCGGTATGTGTTCGTCCAGTCATTCAAGGTCGCGACATTCAACATCCGCAACGGCAAGAACATGGCGAACCAGGACAGTGCCGACATGCTCGCCATGTACTTGGAACCCGATCACAGAGTGGACATTGTCCTCTTTCAGGAGACCAGCGAAGACACCGTTTCACGTCTCCTGATGCAGCCCTGGCTCCGAGAGCTCTCTCGATACCGAGCCCTCTCTGGGAACAATGATCTGGCCATCTTCAGCAGGTTCCCCATCGCGCAGAACGTGGTGGTCCCTTTTTCGCAGCCACTCAGGGACTACGTTCATCGATGGCACTACGTGGTGATGGACATGGGCGGATTCAATCCTCGGATTGCGAATCTTCATCTCATCGCGACCAGCGTCGCAGAGGAACGAGACCTGAATGAATTCACCTATCGCCGACAGGAAATGGATGAAGTGATGTTGGTGATGCGTCCGCCAGGCCCTCCCTCCATCATCGCGGGTGACTTCAATGCGCCCGTCTACAAAGACGACCCGCCCTATACCTACATTCGCGCGGAATGGGACTCCCTCTACTTTCAACCACCGTACAAGCATTTCTGCATGGTGGCGGGCTGCGAGGTGACGCCGGAGCTTCTGCCCCGCTACAACCTTGACCAGATCTGGCTGGGGATGAGCACGCCGGGGTTCGCGATTGTCGACGCCTACACGGCTTTCGATGAGCCCATCTACGAACCCACGTTCCTCTCGGACCACCGCATGCAGGTGGTCCGCGTGCACATCAAGGAATAGTGGGGACAGAGGGCGTCGCGCCCTGCTCCCGGTATGAGCCTCGGTTCTCCTCGAAAAGGAGAAGAACCCATGGTGTGCTGGAGCCATGAACTTCGTCTTCGTGGGTACCAGCCTTGGCGCCCGGGGAACAGAGACCCACCTGGTCAGCCTGGTGCGCGCAATGGCCCAGGCTGGCCACGGGGTGGTCACCGTCGCGCGAGAGGGGGGCTTCATCGCCAGGGAGTTGGAGTCCCATGGGCTCGCCGTCGAGCCCGGCGTCTTCCGAAACGCGGCGGATGTGAGGGGGATGCGCAGCGTGCTGCGCGCCATCCGCCGTACGCGGCCCCAGTGGTTGGTGGGCAGCTTCGGACATGAGTACTGGCCGCTGCTGATGCTGGGGGGGATGACCGGCACACCGGTCGCGCTCTTCCGCCATCTCAACAGCCGACTCAAGCCTATGTCCCGCCTGCTGCTACCCCGCTGGGCGCACCGATTCATCGCGGTCTCGGAGTCCATGCGCTCGAATCTGGTAGAGCAAGGTGTTGCCTTCGAACGGGTTCGGCTCCTCTACAATCCGTTGGACGTTGGCTACTTCCGCCCAGATGAAGAACGAAGGGCGGAGGCGCGTCGCGCTCTTGGAGTGAGCGCTGACGAAGTGCTCATCGGATTCGTTGGCGCGCTGAAGCCAGAAAAGGGAGCGTTCCGACTGGCCGAGGCCCTGAATCAGGCCATGCCACTTCGACCTGGGCTGCGCGCACTTTGGGTGGGCGAGGAGGCAGCGCATCCGCGATTGAGAGCGGCTCTTGCGCCAGAGTTCCACCACCGACACCTCCTGCGCGGATGGACGAGCGATATGCGCTCCCTCTATGCCGCCATGGACGTAGCCACCATGCCATCTGAGTGGATGGAACCCTTCGGGCGTGTCTCCATCGAGGCCCAGGCGTGCGGAGTCCCAGTGCTCGCCAGCCGCATTGGAGGATTGCCAGAAACCCTGCGGGAGGGAGAGACCGGTGGACTGGTGCCTCCTGGAGACGTCGCGGCCTGGCGTGACGCACTGCTGAACATGGCTGACATGACGCCAGCTCGTCGGCGGGCGATGGGGGAAGCAGGGGCTCGATTCGTTCGAGAGCGCTTTGCCGCCGAGCGCATCGTGGAGGAGTTCTTATCGATGCTAGAGCCGACTGGAGCCGGCCCCGCAGGTCGCCTGGGCCCTGGGGCCTGACGCCGGGCGTTCCGAGGACCGAACCGGCCAGTAGGGGTCTTGCGCACACGACGCCGGGCCGGGATTTTCGGGCTGTTCTGGATAACAGCTGCAACCTGTGTCGGTAGAGGCACAGGTTTGCTGTCCGGAGACTGACCTCTCACGTCACATGGCACCGTGGACGCACAGATGGCCGGAGAATTGAGTTTGTCAGAGGCTTCCAGCATGCTGGCGCGGCCTTGAAATCCCCCTTGTTCCGCATCGCGCGATTCGCGCTCGCTGCCCTCGCGGTGTGCCTCGTGGCCCCCTCTGCGTGGGCCCAGAAGCTACCGGACGTCACCGTCGCCGGTCCGCCTATTGCCCCCGCGTTGAGCGAGAGCGGCCAGGGCCTGTGCGTTGCGTCCAACGTGTGGACGCGGACCTTGGGCGAGTTCCCGCAGACGCGGGGTACGTACCTCGACGTCATCAATGGGTACTTCGAGGAGCCGGTCAGCAAGCAGAACCGCGTCACGACCGTGATGCGCACGCCGTTCGATCTGTCGAACAACCTCAACGATGGTCGCACGCTGAGCTATGGCGACTTCGTGGGCCAAGTCTCGGCCCCAGGATGCTCAACTGGTGGCTGCAGTTTCAACGTCATCAACGACGGGGACGCATTCACCCCGTTCGTTTCACGCTTCCGCGGCTACTTGAATGTCCCTCCTAGCCTCGCGGGCCAGACACTGCATCTTGGGTATTACGCGGACGACGCAGTCAGTCTCGTCATTTACGACCGCATTCAATCCTATACGGTCATCAACCGGCCGCCTCAGCTAGGCGCCCCCACCTGGCGAACCACCAACAGCGTGACCTTCTCGCAGGCGGGTCTCTACGCCGTGGAGGTTCTGTATGCGCAGGTGACGGAGCACGCCGCGCTCGAGATGTCTCTGTTCACCGGGCCCTTCACGGACTTCGAGCGAGCCGCCAATCAGCCGCCGATCATCAACCTGTACAGCTCCAACTTCCAACTGCTCCAGCCCGCCCAGTTCTTCCAGACGGAGAACGGCATCCCGTCCTATTCGACGGACCCCAATCGCTGCGAGCAGTGCAGCCGCTCCAACGTCAACGCCCCCAACAACGGCGGCTGTGATCCCTATTACCACTGCAACGCCGCGGCCCTGTGCGCCCCTTGCGACTCCTCGCTCCGCTGCGGCGCGGCCTGCTCTCCCTGCGGTCAATCCACGCCCCTCTGCGCCAACATCAACGGCAACACCCAATGCGTGCAGTGCACGGACGATAGCCAGTGCCCCAACGGCCGCTGCGACCTGATCGACAACACCTGCCGAGGCTGCAACGGCGACGACGACTGCCCGACCAACGGACGCTGCGACCTGAGCGACAACACGTGCCGGGGCTGCAACGACGACAACGACTGCCCGAACACCGGCCGCTGTGACCTCGGAACGAACCAGTGCTCGGGCTGCAACGACGACGCGGATTGCCCGGGCGCCGTCTGCGACGAGCCCACCGCCACCTGCGTCCCGTGCACCGACGATGAGCACTGCCCCGATGGCCAGGTCTGCGCGACCGACATCAACCAGTGCCGCGAGTGCAATGACGATTCGCAGTGTGTCCGCGGTGAAGTCTGCACCAATCACCAGTGCGCCCCCTGCGCCACCGATGACCAGTGCGCCGGCAACTCCTGCAACTGCTGCCCCAATGGCACCCAGTGCTCCGCACTGACCGCCGGCGGGTCTCCCTCCTGCGTCGAGTGCACCACCGATGACCAGTGCGCCGACGGCCAGAAGTGCGATCCGCTCAACGGCACCTGCGTCACCACGCTGCCCGAGTGCAACACCGCCGATGCCTGCGGCCCCGCCTGCGCCAAGTGCCCTGGCGAGCGCCCCTTCTGCCTCGACGGCGAGGTCTGCGTTCAGTGCCGCACCGACCTGGAATGTGGCGACGGCCAGTTCTGTCTCAGCGGCGAGTGCAGCACCTGCACCACCGACCGCCACTGCGGCTCGCGCTGCGAAGCCTGCGATACCGACGCCCCCTTCTGTCTGTCGGACGGCTCGGTCCAGAACAGCACCTGCGTCGGCTGCAGGAGCAATGACGACTGCGGCAGCGGCCAGTGCAACCCCACGACGCGCACCTGTGAGAACGCCGGCGCCTGCGCGGTGACCTGTGACGCGGGCCTCGTCTGCGATGGCGAAGCCTGCGTCCAATGTTTCGCCGACGCGCACTGCCCCTGCGGCGGCACCTGCGACCTCACCAACAACACCTGCTCCTCTTCGTGCGACGACAGCGGCGACTGCCTCGGCGTCCAGCACTGCTCGGCCAAGACGCAGGAGTGCGAGCGAGGCCGACGCAAGCCCGGCACCGACCCGCAGGGCGGCGCCTTCTGCTGCGGCACCGCCGCCGATGCCACTCCGGCTGGCAGCGCCACCATCCTCGTCCTGCTCGCCGCGGGCCTCCTGCTCCTCCGCTCCCAGCGCCGCGTCCGATGAAACCCTTCCACCTGCCGCTCCTCCTCCTGGCGCTCGGAGGGGCCACCCTCGCCTCCGCCCAGCCGGACGCCCGCTTCGACGTGCAGTTGTTCCGCCCGTCCGCGGCGCCGCAGGACCTGGTTGTCGTCACCCAGTCCCGTCCGCTGTCACACATGTCCGTGGCCTTCGGGCCGTACTTCAGCTACTCGCTCAACCCCCTCACGCTGGTGCCCGAGGGCGGAGACCTCGAGAAGATCAGCCTGGTGGGCAACCGCCTCCAGCTCGACGTCATGGCCATGGTGGGCCTGTTCGACTGGGGCGAGATTGGCGTGGACCTGCCGCTCATCCTCGCCCAGGGCGGACAGAACCTGGAGGTCATCGGCACCGAGGGAAGCGTGGAGAGCTTCGTGCTCGGTGACCTGCGCCTCTCCGGCAAGGTGGCCATCCCGGGCCTTCGCCGTCCCGCCGAGGGCAAGGGCTGGGGCGCCGCGCTGACGCTCAACGTGTCCTTCCCCACGGGCGCGCAGGACGCGTTCGCCGGCGAGGGCGAGATGACGTGGGCCCCCGGGCTCGTGCTGGACTACCGCTTCGGCAACGGCATCCTGCTCGCGTTCAACGGCGGCTTCTGGAAGCGGCCGGACCGCGTGTTCGACGGCGTGGCGCTGGGTGACATGGCGCCCTTCGGCCTCGGCACCGAGGTGCCCATCCTCCGAGGCAGTGGCATCACCGCGCTCGCCATGGTGAACGGCGCGGTGGGATTGAAGAAGGCGCCTGGAACGGAGCGGCAGATTCCCGCGGAGCTGCTCGTCGGCCTGCGCTGGTACAGCTCCACCGGCGTGACGTTCACCTTCGGCGGAGGCGCGGGCTGTGGCTGCTCGCTCGCGTCGCCCACGCTGAGCTTCTTCACGTCCATCATCTGGATTCCGGCGAAGACGCGCGAGTGGGAGGCGCTGGAGCGCTTCAAGGAGCCGCCCGAGCCGGCACCGCCGCCTCCTCCGCCGGTGGACCCGGATGGCGACTCGGTGATTGGCGTGGGCGACAAGTGCCCGGAGGTGCCCGGCCCCGTGGAGAACGCGGGCTGCCCGGACACAGACCGCGACGGCGACGGCACCGTGGACCGGCTCGACAGGTGCGCGGACCAGCCGGCGGGAAGCCGGGGCCGCGATGGCTGCCCGCTCGCGCGCCGCGACGGGAACAAGATTGTCATCCTGGAGCAGGTGAACTTCGCCACGGACCAGGACGTCATCCTCTCCGAGTCCTTCCCGATTCTGGAGGAGGTCGCCCGGGTGATGAACGAGAACCCGGAGATGGACCGGGTGTTGGTGGAAGGCCACACGGATGCTCGCGCGAGCGATGCATACAACCTGGACCTGTCGCGTCGGCGTGCGTCCAGCGTGATGCGCTTCCTCATCCAGAGCGGCGTGGCGGCGGAGCGGGTGTGTTCGCAGGGCTTCGGTCGCAGCCGGCCACTGTCCGACAACGCGACGGAAGAAGGCATGGCGCTCAACCGCCGCGTCGACTTCACCATCCAACCGCCCAGCGATGGCCCGCGTCCGCCCTGCCCCGAGGACCCGTCCGAAAAGAAGGGCAAGCGCCCCCGTACGAAGGCACCGAGCCCCAAGGCCAGCCCCGCCGCGCCGAAGCCGTAAGCGCGGCGGCACGGGCTCCGACAGCATCTGCCGCACGCCGCGCCCCTCAGCGAGGCGTCACGAACGACTCGCGCGCACGCGGAAGCCGCCGGCATCCACGGCACAGGCGGTCTCCACCGAAGGGCCCCGCTCCACCGTCAGGGAACGACGAACTCCGCGGCGGAGCGGCGGCGACCGGCGACAACGGAGACCACCGCGCGCCCCTGCCCCACCGCCGTCACCCGGCCGTCCTGGGACACCGACACCACGGCTGCGTCCGACGTGAACCACTCCAGCGGCACGCTGTCGAGCACCACGCCGTTGCGATTGAAGGCCCGCGCCAGGAGCAACACCGACTGCCCCGGACGCTGGAACTGATGGTGGGTGAGGTTGAGGCCCAGGCGCGCGAAGTCCGCGGGCACCACCTGGACGGCGATGTGCCGGGCCAGATGCCCCAGGCTCGCGCTCACCGTGGCCGAGCCGGGCTTCACCGCCACCAACTGTCCCTCCTCCACCCGCGCGACCGACTCGTCCGACGAACGGAACTCCGGCACGGCATCAGGAAGCGATGCGCCCTGCTCATTGCGCGCCACCACGCGCATCTTGATGACGCGGCCCACTTCCATGAAGTCGGCGCCCGGCGCGCGCACATCCAACGAGTTCAGGATGATCAGGTCCAACGGCAGGGCCTCACGCACCTTGCCCCCCGTCACGCCGATGACCGTCTTGCCGGACTTGCGCACCGTCACCACGCCGTCCTGCACCAGCGCCACATCCGTCGCGGAGCTGGTCCACCGCAGCTTCGGCTCGGACATGCGCTGACCCTCGGCATCGAGGACCGTGTAGTCCAACTTCACGTTCTGCCCCGGCGTGCGCAGGAACTTCGACTCCAGCGGCTGGAAGGTCAGGGACTCGGGCGACGGCCCACATGCGCCCAAGAGGCCGAGCGCGAGAACAAGCACGGAACGAAATAGGAAACGCGGCGTCTTCACGGCGGCGGAGACAGACAACGAAGCGGGGTGGGAGTAGCGCCCATTTTAACCACGCCCCTCGCCCCACGTGTGAACCGCGAGGCCCTCTTCTCACGGCCTCCGCGCCCGATGCCGTCCGCAAGGCACTCGTCCAGACAGGCGGTATCCGCTCGCCCCCTCAGGAGAAGAGGAAGTGGGGGACGTTGAAGTCACTCTCGGTGGAATCGAGGGACGCGACGATGTTGAGCCGCTGCCCGGGCTCCGCGAGGTCGACGACGTAGTCCGCCTTCGTCTTCCCTGCCCCCTGGATGACCCGGACGCGGGGTCTGGCTGCCTGCGCCGAATCCGTGGGCACATCCATCACCACGCCCAACTGCCCCCCAGACAGGCGCACCAGCGTCCCCACCGGGTAGAAGCCGGCCACCGCGGTGAACAGGCGGACCACCCTCGCATCGAACCGGGTGCCCGCCCGGTGGGTGATGAGCCGCAGCGCCGTGTCCGGTGCCAGCCCAGGATGAGGCGGCGCCGGAAACGTCAGCAGGTCGAAGGCACAGGGCACCGCGAGCAGCCGCCCCGCCAACCCCACCGGCCGCTGCACCGGTCCACTCCACGCCGGCTGGAGGCAGTCGTGCGCGGCCACGACACGCTCCAGGCGACTGGCGTCCAACGGGCGCTGCAACAGCCGGAGCGCCGTCTTCAGCGGGCCCCGCCGCGCCAGCAACTCATGGGAGGCGCGGTCGAACTCCTGCTCCGGCGCGAGCGTGGTGGCCCCCCGCCCCAGGTCATGGAACAGCCCGCTGAGGGCCAGGTCCAACTGCTGCGCGCGCGACAGCCCCATCCGCCGCGCCATCAACAGCGACAGCACCGCCACCGCCGCTCCGTGCTGCCCCCCATCCACGTCTGTCCGGCGAAAGCGCGTGAGGCCCACCAGGAGCGACTCGTGGCCCACGGAGGACTCGGCCAGGCGCAACAGCACGCGGCGGAAGCGCTCGACGCGCACCTGCCCCTGCGAGGTGATGACATGCTTGAGGAGGACGACGAGCCGCGCGTAGTAGCGGAGCATCACCTCGCGCGGGGTCAGCACGTTCGTGGACGACAACACGTCGCGCAGGCGGATGGGCCCCAGCTTCTCCTGGAGGATGGCCTGCGGCTTCTGCGCGCGCCGGTGCTTCTGGAAGGCGACGAGGAAGGCCCGCAGGTGCTCACGCCGCAGGCCCGAGCCGAAGGAGATTTCCTGCACCTGGAGATGCTCCAGATAGCGCCGCAGCGAGACGGCCGTCTCCAGATGCTCCTCACCCAGCTTCATCCTCGCGCCATTGAGGAAGGGGATGCCGCCCACGCACTGGAGCTCCACTGACTTCTGTCCCCGCAGCTCCGCGTCCAGCAGCGAACCCAGCTCCTCGAGCGCCTCCTTCACGCCCGCGTTGTCCACGTCGTGCAAGGACACCGTGTTCAGACACCGAACGACGACGCCCATGAGCCTCGGGCCCACCTGTGCCGCGTCCTCCCGTGTCGTCGACGTGTCCATGTCTCCGCGTCCCCCGACGTCCGTCCGTCGGCTTCAGCCCACCGGGGCCAGTTGCGCCAGCGCTTCCCGACAGGCCTGTTTCAGATTGCGCGGCGCGAAGAGCTTGTTCGCCACCGCCTCCAACAACGGCCGGGCCCTCGGGTCTCCGAGGATGCCGATGCAGCGCGCGCAGTGGGTCTTCAGCTCGATGTCCTGCGCTCGCTCGAAGGAAGAGCGCAGCGCAGCGCCAGCGATGGGGCCTCCCAGGTCCGCGAGCGCGCGCAGCACCGCCATGCGCTCGCGCAGCTCCATCCGCGCATCGAGCCGGGACACCAACGGCCCCACCGCCGCATCCACGCCGTAGCGCACCAGCAACACGAGCGCCGCGCCACGCACTCCCACCGCGGGGTCCGCCAGGAGCTTCAGGAGCGGCGAGCGCTGGGCCTCCACGTCGCGAGGACTCAGCCGGGACAGCAGCGCCGCGCGAACCTCCGGTCGGGGATGTCCCAGCAGGGCCGCCGTCAACGGCAGCGACTCCGGTCCCGACTCGCGCAGGAACTGCACCCAGTCCAGGTCCGCCTCGCCCAGGGACGAGGCCCGCGCCACCAGGATGTTCAGCGAAATGCCCCGGCGCACGAGCAGCTTCGCCAGGGCCCCACGGGCCTCGGGTGAGGGCAGCTCGAAGAGCAGGTCCGTGGCGCCCTGGAGCGCATCCCGAGGCAGCGCGCTCAACAACTCCAACACGCGCAGCAGCAAGCCCGGCTGGGCGGTGGCCTGGGCCAGCGCGAAGCGCGTCTTCTCCCGGAAGAACAGCCGCGTGACGGCATAGAGGTCCGGCGTGCGCGCGCCCGAGGCCCGGGCATCCCGCGTCATGCCCTGCACCACCTGCGACAGCTCCGCCCAGCGGCCATTCGAGACGAGGCCGGAGAGCAGCTCCTCCATCCACGCCAGGAGCTCCGAGCGCTCCTCCTCGCGACACACCGCGAGCAGGCCCCACACCACCCACAGGCTCCGCTCGTGCACGCCTTCGCCGCCCCGCTCGCGCTCCAGCAGGGCTCGCAGCTCCGCCAGCTCCGTGTCGCTCGCGCCCGCGAAGGCCGGTGCTCCGGAGCGCACCAGGTCCTGTGCGCTGACGGGGGCCAGCACCTCCGCCTCCAGTCGCGCCAGCCACTCGTCATGTCCCACGGGCCGACGGCGGCCGGAGCCCGAGGCCTGGCGCCGCGTGAGCTCCGCGAAGAGCTGCTCCTCGCGCTCGGCCAACTGGGCCTCGGCCTGCGCGGACTCGCCCGTCTCCGCCGACGCGGGCACCTCCGCGACGACGAGCTCGATGTCCTCGAAGCCCCGCTCCCAGAACCACGTATAGAAGTCGTACTCCGGAGGCAGCGTGCGCTGTATCGCGCGGTGCCACATCCCCAGGAAGGCGCTCAGCTCCTCCGAATCCAAACCCGGTTGCAGCAGCACTTCCTGTACACCTTCCAGGAAGAGGGGCCGAGTCACCGAGTCCTTCGCGGACGCCGACTCCACGAGCACCACGTCTCCCAGGAGCAGCGCCGAGGAGCGAACGTGCAGCACCACCGCCTCGCTCGTCACCTCGTGGTAGCGCCGCACCGCTTCGCTCAATCGCTGTTGGACCTCCACCAGCGCGGCATGCCCCTCCGCGTAGAAGCGATAGGCACCCAGCACCTTGTTCAGCGCGTGGCCCACCTCCGTCGCGGCGTCCCCCGGCGAGAGCGCGGGCAACCCCACGGCGCCTGGAGCTATTGTCTGACCTCTGGAAGCGGGAGTGGGCATGGCTGGCAATTCATTGGAGTCCCTCCACGACACTAAAGCCAGAATCCAAGCACCACCAAATGAAGGTTGTCTTTCAAGAACGAGGCGCGTGGACGCCCAGCGCCACCAGGGCCTGGGTTGCCAGGGCTTCTCCCTCGCGCCACCCAGCGAGTCGGGCGCGCTCCCGGGCCCGCTCCAATCGCTCACGCGCCTCGTCTGCCCTGCCCCCCGCACCGAGCAGACGCCCCACGTTGTAGTGGATGCGCGCGGCCTCCTGCGCATCGCCCCCCTGCTCGGCCAGAACGAGCGCTCGCTCCAGTTCGGCGAGCGCCGCCGCGTGCTCACCTGCGAGGACGCGCAGGCCCGCGAGGTTCGAGAGGGCGCGGGCCTGCCCCACGACATGGCCCGTGGCGCGAGCCTGCTCGGACGCGTGGGTGAAGCTGGCGCGAGCCTTCTCCGTCTGTTGGAGCCGGAGCTGGAGGCGACCCAGCAGGTTGAGGTGCTCCCAGTAGAAGTCCGACGCACGAGCGGGACGACCGCCCATGCGCTGGAAGGACTGTGTCAGCAAGTCCACAGCTCCAGCGATATCGCCCCGGGCCTCGCGGGCGCGGGCCTGTTCGCCCAGCACCCACGCCAGGACTTCCGGGTCCGCCGCGGCGACGGTGCGAATCGCCAGCAGGCGCGCCTCGGCGGCGGCGACGCGGCCGAGCTTCAAGTCCGCGGAAGCGACACGGCGCACCACCTCCGCGCGAGCGGCGGGCGACTCGGTATCGGGCAGCTTCTCCAGCCAGGGCGCGGCGAGCGGCTCCACGGCCGCGGGGTCCACCTGCGTCAGACAGGTGCACGCTCGCGTCAGCATGCCGAGCTGCCACAGTCGCGCGGCGGGCGTGGCTCCTGGGGCGTCTCCCATCGCGCGGCGGAAGTAGTCGGAGGCCGCGCGCCACTCGCCTCGCGCGGAAAGTCGCTCACCGGCGCGCTCGCAGGCCGCGGCGGCGCCAGGTGCGGCTGCGGCGAGCAGGTGGTCGGCCACGCGAACCTCGCGCGCGGGCTCGGCTGCGAAGGCATCCTGTGCCAGCACTTCCGCCAGCTCCTGATGCGAGCGACGCAGCGCGCTCGCCGGCAACCGCTCCAACAACACCTGACGCGAAAGCTCCTGCATGAAGCGCAGACACCCCGGCCGCTCCGCCACCTCCACGAGCCAGCCATCCGCGACGAGCAACTCCGCCGCATCCTCGACAGCGTCCTCGGCCGGGAGGGACGCGCGCACCAGCGCCGAAGGGAAGACGGAGCCCTCGACGGCGGCACGCGTGAGGAAGCGCTGGAGCTGCGGCGGCAGCAAGTCCAGACGGGCCCCCAGCGCGAGGCCAAGACTGTCGGGCAGCGCCGCTTCCCCGAGAGGCGCTGTCGCCTGCCAGGAGCCCCCCAGACGCTGCACGGCGCCGCGCTCGACCAGGGCCCGCATCAACTCCAGCGCGAAGGAGGGATTGCCCTGGGCACGCTCGACGACGAGCTTCTCCACCTCGGCGCTCGGAAGCGCCCCAAAGGCCGCACCCAGCAGGGCCCTCAGCTCTGGCCGAGGCATTCCCTCCAACACGGAGAGCGGCAGCGGGGCGAGCGCGACGGGCAGCACGTCCGGCACTGTCGTCGCGACCAGACCCACCCGCGAGCCAGGGGTGCTCAGCAGCGACACCAGCAATTCCAGCGAGGCCACGTCCGCGTGATGCACATCATCCACGAGCAGCAGCACGCCCCCGGGACGCGCGGCGCGCAGCAGCGTCTCCGTCACCGTCGCGTCGCCGGCCTGGAGTTGTCCCGACGGCCCGCCATGAGACAACCGCCGCCACAGCGCCGCGACTTCCTGCGCGGAGAGCCCCAGCGCGCCGAGCGGCTGAAGCGGAGCGCCATCCGGCACCGGGCCCAGCGCGCGCGCCAGTCCCGTGAGCACCGAGCGCATCAAACCCATCGCTCCCGCGCCGCGCAGGTCCTCCGCGCTGGTCCGCACCACACGCAGTGAGGCCACTTGGGAGGCGCTCTCGGCCACGGCCTCCAGCAGTCGGCTCTTTCCCACGCCCGCCGCGCCCGCGAAGAGCCTGACGCCCCCCTGCCCCGCGCGCACCGACTCCACCACGGCCCGCGCCGCGACCAGCGCATCCACCCGTCCCACGAAGGGCACTCCGCGAACCACACCGCCCAGCCCCTCCACGCGCCACGCCGCGCCCGACGACACCGCTCGCTCCGCGCCGAAGCGCACTGCTTCCTCCAGCAGCACCTTCGCCGCCGCTCCCGCCAGCACCTCGCCCGGTGACGCGGCCTGAGCCAGCGCGGCGGACCGCTCCAGCCCCGCGCCCGTCACCCGCCAGGGCACGCGCCCGCCC
>NZ_VIFM01000629.1 GCF_006636215.1 Myxococcus llanfairpwllgwyngyllgogerychwyrndrobwllllantysiliogogogochensis
CGCCGCGCCCCCGAGCACCACCGAGGCCAGCCGCTCGACGTGGAGGCGCTGTTTGGTCCCCTCCTGCGCCAACCCTTCGCGCGTTACGTCGAACGTCCCAACGAGCAGCATGTCACCGGGGCGGTGCCCGTGGACCTCCAGGCCATTCGGAAACGACTGCGCCGCTTCAGGCGGAAGGACTACTGCCAGGCCATCGCGCAGATGGACGCAGGCGAAGTCCTCATGCTCGATGGGCAGCGCCACCTTGGCATCAACCGATTGACGGAGATGTTGGCCCGGGTTGCCGCGCCAGATGAAAGCTCGGAGAGCCTGCTTGCCATCGCCCAGCGCTCACTCGATGCGCTCGGCAAGCTGGAGCCCTCCCGCGACGTCTGGGGCGAGGCGCTTCGAGGGTTGGACGGAGCACGCGCCAAGCTCCAGCAGTGGGACCTTCAGCGGAAGGCCAACCGAGAGGCGGAAGAAGCCGCATGGCGTCGCACCGTCATGCTCGTGGCCACCTCCAACCACCGACGTGGGAGCACCCCGTGACTCCGAACTGCCCCAATGAAAACGAGGTTGCGCCTGCCACCGACTATGAAGC
>NZ_VIFM01000630.1 GCF_006636215.1 Myxococcus llanfairpwllgwyngyllgogerychwyrndrobwllllantysiliogogogochensis
AGGTAGGGGTGCTTGATGCCCTCGACCTTGGACGTGACCTGCCGGTAGAGCGTGTTCTGCTGGTAGAGGGCGTTCAGGATGCGCACGGCGCCCTGCAGCGCATCGACGCCCGTGTGCGGCACGGCGGCATGGGCCATCTTGCCGTGCACGGTCACTTCCATCTGCAGGCAGCCGTTGTGGGCCGTCACCACCTCGTAGCTGAAGCCGGCGGCGATCATCAGGTCGGGCTTCGTCAGGCCCTGTGCGAGCAGCCAGCCGGGGCCGAGTTCGCCCCCGAATTCCTCGTCGTAGGTGAAGTGCAGTTCCACCGCGCCTTGCGCGGGCGGGGCGACGGCCTCCAGTGCGCGCACCGCGAAGGTGAACGAGGCGAAGTCGCTCTTGCTCACGGCCGTGGCGCGGCCGTACATCTTTCCGTCCACGATCTCGGCGCCGTAGGGGTCGTGCGTCCAGCCTTCGCCGGGCGGAACCACGTCGCCGTGCGCGTTGAGCGCGATGGTCCTGCCGCCGCCGCCATAGGGGCGGCGCACGATCAGGTTGGTGACCGATTCCATGCCGTAGGCCCGCACCTCGCTCTCGGGC
>NZ_VIFM01000631.1 GCF_006636215.1 Myxococcus llanfairpwllgwyngyllgogerychwyrndrobwllllantysiliogogogochensis
ATCTGGTGCTGTTGATCCTCGAGTCTCTACCGTTATCAAGCTATGTGAAGCAGCATTTGTTCGCTAAATTCGCCGCTGTGGCCCGCGCCACGGTAAAAGGTACCGTCGCCGTGGCGCTGGCGCAGGGGGCGCTGGGTGGCTTTGCCTTCTGGATCGCCGGTCTGGACGGCAGCATTCTCTGGGGAGCGCTGATGGCGTTTCTGTCGCTTATCCCGGCGGTGGGCTCGGCCATTATCTGGGTGCCAGCGGCCATCTACCTCTTCGCCACCGGCCAACTGTGGCAGGGCGCCTTTATCGTCGGCTTCTTTGTGATTGTGATTGGCCTGGTGGATAACATTCTGCGTCCACTGCTGGTGGGCAAGGATACCAGGATGCCGGACTATCTGATCCTTATCGCCACTCTGGGCGGCATGGAGATCTACGGTATCAACGGCTTCGTGATCGGGCCGCTGATCGCCGCCCTGTTTATCGCCTGCTGGAACCTGCTGTCGGGACGAGAACATGCCGGCAATACCGATGAAATCGATGAAGAGTTTATTGAGGAAGCGAAAAATAGCCGTAATGAATAGCTTTCCCGGC
>NZ_VIFM01000632.1 GCF_006636215.1 Myxococcus llanfairpwllgwyngyllgogerychwyrndrobwllllantysiliogogogochensis
AGGAGCGAAGGACCTGCTCGCGCTCCTCTCCCGTCACCAGGGAGAGCGTCCCCAGGCGTGCGTCGGGACTGGAGATGAGGGCCTGGAGCGCGACGCTCCAGTGGCGCAGGAGGCGCTCGGGGGTGGAGGGCTCGAAGCGCGCGGCGTCGAAGAGCAGGCGCAGCTCCAGGGCGTCCCCGGGGATGACGTAGGCCTCCAGTGGGGTATCGGCCTGCTCACGCGCGCTGAAGTCTCGGATGCCCAGCTCGGCGCTGGCCGAGTTGACGGCGGCGTCGACGGGGAAGTTCTCGACGATGAAGAGGGACTCGAAGAGGGGCGTGCCACGCGGCACGTCGCTCCACCGCTGGAGATGGGTCAGCGGCGTGTGCTCGAACTGGCGCAGCTCGAGCTGCTGGGTGTGGAGCTGCTGGAGCCAGGAGAGCGCGGTGGCGTCTTCGTCGACGAAGATGCGAACGGGCAGTGTGTTGATGAAGAGGCCGACGGCGTGCTCGATGCCGGAGACGTCGGCGGAGCGACCCGAGGTGGTGGCGCCGAAGAGGATGTCGTGCTCACCGGTGTGACGTGAGAGCACCAGCGTCC
>NZ_VIFM01000633.1 GCF_006636215.1 Myxococcus llanfairpwllgwyngyllgogerychwyrndrobwllllantysiliogogogochensis
AGGAGCGAAGGACCTGCTCGCGCTCCTCTCCCGTCACCAGGGAGAGCGTCCCCAGGCGTGCGTCGGGACTGGAGATGAGGGCCTGGAGCGCGACGCTCCAGTGGCGCAGGAGGCGCTCGGGGGTGGATGGCTCGAAGCGCGCGGCGTCGAAGAGCAGGCGCAGCTCCAGGGCGTCCCCGGGGATGACGTACGCCTCCAGTGGGGTATCGGCCTGTTCACGCGCGCTGAAGTCGCGGATGCCCAGCTCGGCGCTGGCCGAATTGACGGCGGCATCGACGGGGAAGTTCTCGACGATGAAGAGGGACTCGAAGAGGGGCGTGCCGCGTGGCACGTCGCTCCACCGCTGGAGGTGGGTCAGCGGCGTGTGCTCGAACTGGCGCAGCTCGAGCTGCTGGGTGTGGAGCTGCTGGAGCCAGGAGAGCGCGGTGGCGTCTTCGTCGACGAAGATGCGGACGGGCAGTGTGTTGATGAAGAGGCCGACGGCGTGCTCGATGCCGGAGACGTCGGCGGAGCGACCCGAGGTGGTGGCGCCGAAGAGGATGTCGTGCTCACCGGTGTGACGTGAGAGCACCAGCGTCC
>NZ_VIFM01000634.1 GCF_006636215.1 Myxococcus llanfairpwllgwyngyllgogerychwyrndrobwllllantysiliogogogochensis
GCGTTCCTGCCGCGGTCTCTCGCAACCTGTCCAAATTGTCATCTGCACGTTTTACTCCCGTTCGGTGCCGGTTCTTACATTGTGCTCATGCCTTCGGGCATATCGATCATCTGTACTTAGCAATGAAAAGGACCATGAAATGAAACTGACCCATCTTGCTGCCTTGAAGGCCATTGTCCTGGCTACGGCATTCCCCTTGACGGCCCAGGCCAGTTCGATGTGGCACCCGGCCCCCACCGAGGAGGGCTTCACGTACCACCCGGATCACTTCCAGAGTACCAAGACACGCGCCCAGGTGATGGCCGAAGTCGAGGCCGCCCGCAAGGACGGTACGCTGGCGATCCTGCAACGTGGAGCACCGTTGCCCATCAAGAGTTCCGAAGCGCCGAAGACGCGCCAGCAGGTTGTCGATGAGATGCGCAGCGAATCACCAGAAGCTCAACGTGCGCGGCTCGAAACGTATTCCGGCGGTTGACCTGCTGCTGCCGGTCCCCTGCGCTGCGGCGCCCCCTCGTGTCGCCTCAGTTCGTCAAAGCGGCCACAACTCGCCGAATATCGAAGCGGCATCTGATTTGATG
>NZ_VIFM01000635.1 GCF_006636215.1 Myxococcus llanfairpwllgwyngyllgogerychwyrndrobwllllantysiliogogogochensis
CTCCAGGACACAGGCCATCTCCTGCTTGTGGCGGCGGACGGTAGCCAGGATCTCAGGGTCTGACGAACCCAGTTCGGCCGCCGCATTGAGGAATGCACAGCCCCGGAAGTCCGGCTGGCTGAACCAGTTTCCAAGGGTCGTGACGAGGGCCCCCAATGCTGACGCGCCGGCATCAGAGGCCTCGTTCAAGCTGTTTCTGAACCAAGCCATCCATTTTTCATGGCGGTAGTCCAGGTACGCCCGGACCAGGTCGTCCTTGCTCGCGTACTGACGGTAGTCCGTCTGGCCGAAGACGCTGGAACACGCGCGACGCGGCCAGGGTTGCACTGGCATATACGCTGGACACGCAATGGCGCAACCGGGCCGAGTTCGCCGATGGCCGGGCGCAAGCCCAGGCCTTCCTCGAGAGAAAATGGAAGAAGGAGCTCGATTACCGGCTGATCAAAGCGCTCTGGCTGTACGGAGACCATCGCATCGCAGTCCGGTACGCCTACGAGTGGCACGATGATTCCGGCCACTGGTTCCGGTCCTATGGCAATGAAAACTGGGAATTCGCTGCCGACGGACTCATGCAACGG
>NZ_VIFM01000636.1 GCF_006636215.1 Myxococcus llanfairpwllgwyngyllgogerychwyrndrobwllllantysiliogogogochensis
GGCCGCCCTCTCCGCGCAGCAGCTGCGCCTGAAGCACACCCAGGTGCTGGCGCCCGACAGTGGCGTCATCTCCTCGCGCACCGCCACCGTGGGCGCGGTGGTAGGCGCCGGCACCGAGCTGTTCCGCATGGTGCGCAAGGGCCGGCTCGAATGGCGCGCGGAAATCACCTCCAGCGAGCTGCCGCGCGTGCGGCCCGGCATGCGCGCGCGCGTCACCGCGGCGAGCGGGGCCGAGGTGGAAGGCACCGTGCGCGTGGTCGCCCCCACGGTGGATGCGCAGACGCGCAACGCCCTCATTTACGTGGACCTGCCCGCGCACCCGGACATCCGCGCCGGCATGTTCGCGCGCGGCGAGTTCCTGCTCGCGCAGCGCGACACGCTCACCGTGCCGCAGTCGGCCGTGGTGGTGCGCGACGGCTTCACCGCCGTGTTCGAGGTCGGCGAGGGCGGCCGCGTGGCGATGCGCCAGGTGAAGACCGGCCAGCGCACGGGCGAGCGGGTCGAGATCGTCTCGGGGCTGCCCGAGCGCGCCACGGTCGTCGAGCGCGGTGGCGCCTTCCTGAACGACGGCGACAC
>NZ_VIFM01000637.1 GCF_006636215.1 Myxococcus llanfairpwllgwyngyllgogerychwyrndrobwllllantysiliogogogochensis
ATTTAGAGATCCTGGCAGAAACCGAAGAGGGCGATGCCTATCTGTTTGCCAGCAAAGATAAGCGCATTGCCTTCGTCACCGGGCATCCTGAATACGATGCCGGTACCCTGGCGGGCGAGTTTTTCCGCGATGTGGAAGCGGGACTCAGCCCGGAAGTTCCGACCAATTATTTCCCGCATGATGACCCGCAAAACACACCGCGGGCCAGCTGGAGAAGTCACGGAAACCTGCTGTTTGCCAACTGGCTGAACTACTATGTCTACCAAATCACGCCATACGATCTGCGGAATATGAACCCGACTCTGGATTAATCCTCCAGCCAACGCGATCCTAAAGCGTTTCAGCATTTTGCCTCTGGCACCTTCGGGTGCCTTTTTTGTTTCCGAAATTCAATTCATGTACGAAATAAACTTTAATTTTAATGTTATCAATATGTTGAATTGATATTAAAATTAAAATGGAAATTGTTTTTGATTTTGGAAATTAATTGAGTAGTCTTAATTGTGCTGAGCGAAAACTGCACAACGATCTTTCGCTCGCTTCCAGCGGATCAACCAAGAGGAGCAGCACAATGA
>NZ_VIFM01000638.1 GCF_006636215.1 Myxococcus llanfairpwllgwyngyllgogerychwyrndrobwllllantysiliogogogochensis
GCGCAGACCCATCAGCTGCTGGCTCAGCTCGACAGCGGTAAGCTCGACTGCGCCATCCTGGCGCTGGTCAAAGAGAGCGAGGCCTTTATCGAGGTGCCGCTGTTCGATGAGCCGATGATGCTGGCTATCTATGAAGATCATCCGTGGGCGAACCGCGATCGGGTGCCGATGTCGGATCTGGCCGGTGAAAAGCTGCTGATGCTGGAGGATGGCCACTGTCTGCGCGATCAGGCGATGGGCTTCTGCTTTGAAGCGGGGGCGGATGAGGATACCCACTTCCGCGCGACCAGCCTGGAAACGCTGCGCAATATGGTGGCGGCAGGCAGCGGCATTACCCTGCTGCCGGCGCTGGCGGTGCCGCAGGAGAGAAAACGCGATGGCGTAGTGTACCTGCCGTGCATTAAGCCAGAGCCAAGACGCACCATCGGTCTGGTTTATCGTCCGGGCTCCCCGCTGCGCAGCCGCTATGAACATCTGGCGGAGGCCATCTGCGGCACGATGGATGGCCATTTCGACAAGGCGTTAAAACAGGCGGTTTAAGCCGTTCAGCGCGGCAACCCGGTACGCTTCCGCC
>NZ_VIFM01000063.1 GCF_006636215.1 Myxococcus llanfairpwllgwyngyllgogerychwyrndrobwllllantysiliogogogochensis
TTGTGTCTAAGAGACAGGGGCTCGGCCCACCGCAAGGCGGTTGGTATCCGGTGTCCACGCCCGTGAAGTTGTCATTCCCGGAGTTCGGTACGCACAAGGTCGTCCACGTCTCCGCGAGCGGCCACGTCACCCACGTGATTCTGGACAACGGAACGCTGTGGGGTTGGGGCGACAGCGCGCTGGGCGAGGTGGGCAATGGAGCGATGCTGGATTTCGCCACCTACCACTCCCCGTACAACTGGGACTGGGGCAAGTACGAGAAGATGGTCTTCCGCCCCGTGCAGGTGGCCCCGGGCGTTACCTTCACGGCCCTGCACAACACCGCGCAGTCGTTCTACAACTACGCCACCGCGACGGACGGCACCATCTACTCCTGGGGCCGGAACAAGACGGGCGTGCTGGGCAACGGCGTGCGGCCCACCGGTGACGTGGCCGGCCGCCCCGACAGTTGGAACGTGGCCACCGCCACGCCCGTGCCCGCGCACCTGCTGACCACGGGCACCGACACGCCGTCGAAGTAGCGCGCATCGTCAGCCGTTCAACACCACGGCCAGCCCGTGGGAGAAGGGCTGGGCGGAAGCGAAGCGGGGTGTCACCGCCCAGCTTCCGTCCGGGCGCAGGTAGCCGAACAGGCCGTTCTCCTTCACGGCGGCCAGCCCTTCCGAGAAAGTGCCATTCACCGCCTGGAAGCGGGGCTCGATGACCAGGGCCCCCTTCCGGTCGATGAAGCCATAGGCGCCCTTCTGCTTCACGGGAGCAAGCCCCTCGCGAAACGCGCACTCCGTCAGGCTCGTGTCCCAGTTCGAGAAGCCAGGCTCCAGCACCCAGGCGCCGGACTCCTCCACGAAGCCGAACTTCTTGCCCTTCACGACCAGCGCCAGCCCGTCCGAGAAGCGACCCATCGTCTCGAAGTCGAAGCTGGCGAGGCACTGGCCCTTGGGGTCGATGAGCCGGCTCTGCTCTGCCTTGGGGCGCTCCTTCAAGACGACGTGTGCCTTGCCGTCGAAGAAGGGCCGGGCGAGTCCACCGCCGAACCCGTCCAGCACCACCTCGCCCCTCCGGTTGATGTACGAATCGGAGCCCTTCGCCCCCGCGCGCATCACCGGCGCGAGCCCCGAGCCGAAGCGCCCCACGTTGACGTAGGTCGCCCCGGCCACGACGTACTTCGTGAAGTTCGCCTTGAACTCCACCGGCAACACGAGCTTGCCCTTCACGTCGATGAAGCCCGCGTCCGTCAGGGCCAGCCCATCGCTGAAGCCGGTGAACGCACGCTTCACGTCGAGCGTCCGTTGGCCCTTCACGTCGATGAAGGCCCAGCCGCCCTCGACGGGCATGCGAGCGTGGCCTTCGTTGAAGCTGAAGGGCGTGCCATGGGGGCTGGGGATGACCAGCTCCCCCTTCGTGTCGATGAAGCCGTAACGCGTTGTCACGGCGCGGACCCTATCCTCCGGGCCCGCGCCCGTCGACGCTCAGGGCCGCGTGCAGGAGCGTCCGCCGCCCGCGTGATACATGAGGTCCTGATAAACGGTTTGCGCGAGGATGGGCGTCTTGCTCTCCAGGCGCTGGACGGTGACACCGTTGCGCTGGAGCTCGAAGACAGGCGTGGTGCCGGGGACCAGCGCCGCCTGGAAGGCCGTCACTCCCGCGCTCGTCACATCCAGCGTGCGCACGTCGGTGCCCTGGGTGATGACCAGCCGGCCCGGCTCCTTGAGGAAGGCGAGCAGCTCCACCTGGTTGGACGCGGCGACCCCGCCCCGCAGCTTCATCACGCGCGCCGTCTGCTTCGCGGCGTTGAAGGGCGCATCCGTGCGGTGCCGGCGGTGCGTGTAGTAGAGCGTGTCGCGGACGATGGTGGGCCGCTGACCCGTCTTGAACCACGTGGTGTAGTACGCAATCCAATCCATGACGACGTAGCCGCGCTCCTGCGACGCCGTCATCCACGACTCGCCGTAGTCGGTCAGCGTCAGCAGGGTGACCCAGTCCGCGTCGCCCTCAATCGCCTTCTCGAACTGCGAGCGGAACGCGAGGCTGTT
Organism: Myxococcus llanfairpwllgwyngyllgogerychwyrndrobwllllantysiliogogogochensis; assembly: GCF_006636215.1. GTDB lineage: Bacteria > Myxococcota > Myxococcia > Myxococcales > Myxococcaceae > Myxococcus > Myxococcus llanfairpwllgwyngyllgogerychwyrndrobwllllantysiliogogogochensis. The sequence goes on from NZ_VIFM01000063.1 coordinate 2,034, forward strand.
CTGCGCCTCCCAGTACACGCGGCTGCTGTTCTCGCTGTCGGTGAGCTTGTGGCGCACGTCCTCGAACGCGACGGGGGACATCCACTTCTTGCCTCGGCGGTGCGACTCCACGCTCCAGCGGCGCATGTTCTCCGCGGACTGCGCGGTGCGCTCGCCCCACGTGGAGAAGCCCGTCACCAGGGGGTTCCACTCCGCGTACTTCGTCACGTCGCCCGTGTACGACAGGAGCGGCCAGAAGGTGACCTGGATGTTCTGCGCCGCCAGCCGCGTCTTCAGCTCCGTCCACCAGGCCACCGACTTGCGCTCGGGGTTGAAGGTGGCGAGGACGATGGCGCCATCGAGCTTGTGCACGGACGGGTGATTGGCCACGGAGGCAATCATCGACACCAGTCCATCCGTGGTGCCCGCGGCCTCGGTGGGGAAGTCCGGACTGAGGACGATGCGGAACTCCGGGTCCACCGCCGCCGCCGCGGCGAGCATGACGGTGAGCTGGTTGTTCCGCGTGTCGGACGAGACGCGGTACGGGTGCTCGTAGAGGAAGCCATCCATGCCGGAGGCAATCGCGCGGCGGACCTCCGTCTCGAAATCACGCTGCCGCCACGCGCTGTCGGCCCAGGGGGCGCGGGGCAACGGCCGGTCCCTCATCAGTCCACCGATGTTGGCGTACTCGCCGTTGCGCGACTCGGGCGTCATCCAGCCCGTCCAGTAGTCCGACGCGGGCTGCGCGTTGTCGATGGAGATGGGGAAGATGGGGTAATAGAAACCGAAGACCTTCTTCGGCGCCGCGCGCAGCGCCGCCGTCGTCGGCATGTCGAACGGGTAGCACGCGGAGATGGGCGTCGGCGCGGTCGTCAGCGTGGCGCTCAGCTCCAGGTTGAAGCGCGCATCGGACGTGTTCGCCGCGGACTGGTGCAACTCCACCGCGAGGACGTTCGTCCCCGTGCGCAGCGCCGCCACGTCGATGGCCTGACTCATCCACGTCTGCTCTTCCGCGGGCAACGAGACGGTGGCGGGCGCCAGCGTGCGGTAGCCCACCGTTCCGGCGGGCAGGTTGCTGCGGAAGACCTCCGTGCCGTTCAGGTAGACGATGGCCCCGTCATCCCGCTGCAGCCGCACCAGCAGCTCGCTGACCCGCGCCGCGTCCGCGACGGTGAAGGCGTGCCGGAAGTACGTGGTGATGTGCTTGTTCGTCGCGTTGGAGCCGTAGGAGACCGCCGTGGACAGGTCCGTCTCCGCGTAGCCCAGCGGCGAAGCACCCGCGGGCCAGGCCGCGTCGGAGAAGCCCGTCGCCGACCACGTCGTGCCCAGGTCCACGCCCGTGTCCAGGTAGCGCCACGACGCGCCCGTCGCGACGAGCACCGTCGCGAGTGAAGGCGCGGCGGCGGCGGCCAGGTCCGCGTCCGGCGTCGTGGGGAGCGCGCCCACTTCGGGAGCGCCGTCTCCAGAGGGAAGCGACTCGTCAGGAGCGCCTCCCGCGCAGGACATTGACAGCAGGGGCGCTAGCAGGAACGCGGCGAGCCGCGCCCTCGGAAAATCCATCGGGATGCGCATCGATCAACCTCGAGAGGCCCTTCGCCCGGGGGGACGAAGAGAGGGGGGTTATCCCCGAGACACAGGAGGTCTCCGGATGGCGCAGACAATCCGGATGTCTTTCGCGTTTTACCTGTAAGTCCTTGAGCCGAGCGGACCGTTGGAGCGAGGCCCTGGCCGGGGCTCACGTCACGGCAGCAGCTCTTCCTTCTTCAGGAGTTTCTTCGCGAGCGTGGTGTAGGACCACTCGCCCTCCTCATCCACCAGCCCCTTGTGGAGCAGCTTGCCCAGCTTGGGACCGATTTCGCTGGAATGGCCCACGAGGTGCTGCGGCGCGCGCACCTTGTCGATGGCGTCCTCACGGTCATCCGAGACGACGAGCCGGGCGGACAGCGTGTCCGCGTAGGCGGAGTAGTCGCTGTAGTAGGTCCACGCCACACCCTGGAGGGCGAAGTCGCCCAGCACGACAATCTCTCCGTGGAAGAGGAGGTTGTTCGCCTTGAGCGAGCCTCCGACGAAAAGCAGCGAGTAGTCGAAGCCCTCGTGGATGATGTTGCCCTCTACCACCAGGTCTCCCGCGACGAGCAGGCGGCCCTGGTCCTCGATGATGAGGTTGCCCTTCACGGTGACGCTCTTCGCGTCGAGAAGCTGGTCCTGTCCCTCGGAGATCCTCAGGTCCGTGGTCACCTGCTTCACTTCGGCCGAGGGCGACAGCTTCGCCTTGAGCGAGGCCCGCTTGGCGGCCGAGCCAGCGTGAGCGTGGAGCGAGGGTTCCTGGAGCAACTTTTCGAAGAGCGTCATGCATCCAGGCTAGGAGTCCGCCCGGCTCCTGACGAGTGGAATGTCCTGGCCAAACCTCCATGAGAAGCCTTGGCCGCTCGGCTCCGGGTATACTGGGAGCTTCGGCCGGGAAAACGGTGTGAGGTCTGCGTGGCATTGACCAGGACTGTCCGGTGGGTTTCGACGCTCTGGAGCGCGGGTGCTCGGGGCGTGGCCGCCCAGGGAGCGCTGCTCGCCTGCGCGCTGCTCTTCGCCCAGACGGCGGGTGCGCAGACGACGGAGGACCGGGCCTACGTTGGCGTCACCTTCGCGCGCGGCACCGAGATTGGCTCACAAGGCGGCAGACTGGATGAGCGCAAGCAGTTGGAGCTGCGCCTCCCTCTCCCGCCCGTGTTCCTGGGTCGCACGGTGCTCGTGCCCTCCTTCGGCTACGAGACGCGCTTCATGGGGCTGGAGCAGCACGGCCCGCTCGCGGACGTCGCCGAGGAGAAGCTGGGAAGACAGTTCCATCGCTTCCAGCTCGGACTCACGCTGATTCGTCCGCTCACACCCCGGTGGATGCTGGTGACGGGCGCGGTGGCGAACACGCGCACGGACTTCAAGAGTTCCTTCGACTTCGGGCTGGACACCTCGTGGGCGGGCTTCGCCATGGCGAACTACCTGATTGGAGGAGACCCGGACGTGCGGCTGACGTTCGGACTGGTGGCGCTGTATCCGTTCGACGCCACGCCCGTCGTCCCCATGATTGCCTTCGCGTACCGCAAGGGGCCGTACATCCTGGAGGTGGGCCTGCCTCGACTCGCCATGTTGTACAAGGTGGGCGACGGGCTGGAGCTGGGCATCACCGGCATGTTCGATCAGCAGGTCTTCCGTTCTCGCATCCCGTATGACGAGCAGGGCCCCAGGCCGCACTACATCCGGGAGACGGCACTGCGCTTCGGCCCCACGGTGAATGCGCGCCTGGGCAACGGAAACCTCTGGGTCAGCTCGTCCATCGGGCTCGACTTCCTGAACGACTACGCGCTGCTCGACAAGGACCGGGACCGGGTGGAGTTGGGGTTGCTCCAGTCCACGGGCCCGGCGCCCTATCTCCGGGTATCGCTCGGCTGGCGTCCTCCGCGTCGCCCCAGGGAAGCCATCCGGCCCGTTGGCGGTCCGCCGGAGCGGGCCGCGCCGCAGGGCAACTCTCCAACGCTCATCCGATGAAGGGCGTGAGCGCCTTCAACCAGACAACGACGGCGGCGGCGCCCGCATCGGGCACACCGAGCGCCCTGCTCCCCAGGTAGCTGGCGCGTCCGAGCCGAGGCTGCATGCGCGCGGTGGCCTCCGCGCCCTGCTCACCCTCGCGCACCGTCGCGGCCCAGGCCTCGGCGGTCGACCTTCCGGCCTTCAGCTCTCGCGCGAAGGCATCGGCGGCGGGCTTGAGCGCATCGAGCATGGTGCGGTCTCCGGGCCGAGCTCCGCCGAGCTGAGCCACCGCGTCGACGGCGAGGCCGAACGCATCCGCCCAGGCGGGAGCATCGGTGGAGCCCTCGGAGAGCCGCCGCGCGGCGCGCAGCAGCGCCGTGGCGTAGAACGGCCCCGAGCTTCCGCCGATGGCGCGCCGCAGGGCATCACCGATGGACGTGAGGGCTCGCGAGGGATTCGTCCAGGAGGACTCGGGCAGGGCGCGAATCGCCGCCGCGCCGCGCGACAGACTGAGGCCCAGGTCCCCGTCTCCCGCCGCGCTGTCGAGTTCCGTGAGGCGTGTCTCGCTCGCCTCGAAGGCCGTGGCCACGGCGAGCGCGGCCTCCTTCACGCGCTCCATTCCCGGTTGACGTGCCTCCTGGCTGGGAGGTGTGAGCGGCGTGGCGGGGACGGAACGCACGGGCCGCTCGGGTGCGAGGCGGCCCTCCCCTCCCCATGCGGGTGCGGTGGTCTTCGCGTCGAGCCGGGCGAGGCGCGAGTCGTCCAGCTTCAGCACGGACAGCGAGCAGCCCGGCATCTCCAGCGCGGAGAGGAACGTCCCGGTCCAGGCCCGCTCGACTCGCAGGCCGCGCTCGCGAAGGAGCGTGAGGGCTCGACGCGTGACCATGGCCAGCTCCATCGGTGGAGTGCCACCCAGTCCATTGACGAGCAGGGCCACCGGGGTGCGTGCTTCGAGGTTCCGGTCCTCGATGATGGTGGAGAGCAACGTGTCCACCAGCACATCGACCTGTTGGAGTGGGGCGCGTCGCACGCCCTGCTCACCGTGGATGCCCAGGCCCAGCTCGATTTCATCGTCGCCCAGCGTGAAGCCAGGACGGCCCGCCGCGGGAACGGTGCACGGGCCGAGCGCGACGCCCATGGTGCCCAGCTCCGCCGAGGCCGCCTGCGCTTCACGGAGCACGTCCTTCAGGGACAGGCCCGCAGCCGCGGCGGCGCCCGCGATTTTGTGGACGAGCACGGTGCCGGCGATGCCGCGACGTCGCGCGGGTTCGACGGTGTCGCGCAGGGCGACGTCATCGGCGACCACGACGACCTCCACGGGGATGCCCTCCGCGCGGGCCAGCTCGGCGGCGAGGCCGAAGTTGAGCCGATCACCGGTGTAGTTCTTCACCACGAGGAGCGAGCCCGCGGGGCCGGACACCGCGCGGATGGCGGTGAGCACGGCGTCCGTGCTCGGTGAGGTGAACACGTCCCCGGCGACCGCCGCGTCGAGCATGCCCGCGCCCACGTAGCCCGCATGCGCCGGCTCATGCCCGCTGCCACCCCCCGAGATGACGGAGACCTTGCGCTGCCGGGGGTCGGCCGGCGTGTCGGCGCGGATGACCACCGTCTCCTCGTCGAGCAACACCTGCCCCGGAGCGAGCGCGACGAATCCCTCCAACATCTGCCTCACGACGGCCCTGGGCTCATTGACGAGCTTCTTCACCGGTTCCTGCTCCTTGGCTGCGGCGGACGGCCTGAACGGCGGGAGTAAAGCACGGGCATACCGGCACGGCGTCGGGACGAGCGGCATGACGGGGGCGCCCGCGTCGGAAACGTCCGCCAGCCATCGCCCCGCCGCATGACGCTCGCGTCCGACAGCGACGGAGGCGAGCCCCGGCAGGCAAACCCACACCCAGGGCCCACCGCTCCACACTGAAGCCTCGGCGGAAACGGCGGACCCGGTGCGAGTCACTGCATGACGCTCGAGTCCGACAGCGACGAAGGATCCCCTCTGCACGCAAACCCACATCCAGGGCCCGCCGCTCCCACTTGAAACCTCTGCGGCAACGACAGGCCCGGTGCGCGGCGCCGCATGACGGTCGCGTCCGACGGCGATGGACGCGAGCCCGGCATGAAGACCACGCCCAGCAACTTGAAGCCTCGGCGGCAACGACAGACCTGGTGCTCGTCACTGCATGGCACTTGCGTCCGACAGCGACGGAAGGGAGCCCCAGCACGCAAACCCACACCCAGGGCCCACCGCTCCACACGGAAGCCTCGGCGGAAACGACAGGAACGGTGCGCGGCGCCGCATGACGGTCGCGTCCGCCGGTGACGGAAGCGAGCTCCAGCACGCAAACCCACGCCCGAGCCCGCCGTTCTCCGCTGAAGCCTCGGCGGAAACGGCGGACCTGGTGCGCGTCACCCGCCGTCGTGCTTCCTCACGCGCGTCGGTGACGCAACCACAGCGCGAGCCCCATGAGCCCCATCAGCGTGATGGCGCCCGTTCCCCCACGCGTGCCGCAACCGCCACAGCCCTGCTCCGCCTCGGCGTCCGCGCCCAGCGCCTTGAACGGTTCCGCGTCCCCCATGCCCGTAGCGTCAAGACACCCTGGCCCCGAGCCCGCGTCCGTCGGTCCCGTTCCACCATCCGTCCCGCCGCCCGTCGCGCCTCCCACCTGCCACGCCAGGAGCTGGCCCGGGTACAGATTGAGGTTCGCACCGGACACGATGCCTCGGCTCACCCGGTCCACGATGGGCTGCGTCTCGCCGGGCAGCGTGATGGTCACGCCCTGCTTCGACTGCATCGACGTGTTCACCACCGCGTAGAAGTTGCCCTGCGCCGAGACCATCTTCCGCACGACGACCTCCGCGTCCGACGCCGCGCCGGCCACCACGGTGCTCGGCAACGCGGGCAGCGCGAGATACGCCGCATGGAAGGCCCGCGTGTACTCGGGGAAGCCACGGCTGATGGACGAGGCTTCGAGATATCCGAGCAGCGTCGGGTCCCCGTTGGCCACCGCGCGCGCCTCGGCCAGCATGGAGTACGGCCCCTGCCGGTCCACCGACATGGAGAGGTAACCCCACAACCCCCCCATCGGCCAGTTGCCATAGCGCTCGTCCGCCGTGTCCTTGGCGTAGTCACCCTTGCCGTCGTCCTCGTTCAGCGGGAAGTGGTGCACCATCGCCAGACCGGATGCGGTGCGGAAGCGGTTGAGCAGCGCGCTGTCCGCCACGCTGTAGAGGCGATTGAATGGATACGTCAGGTAGACGCCCTCCGACGTCTTGTAGCGGTCCGGGTCCGCCGGCGGGAAGCTGTTGAAGGGCTCGCCCCAGCTGCGGTTCAGGTGCTCGGTGGGCGGCAGCTCGTCCGAGGTGAGGGCCTTGCGGTACGTGCCGTCCTGGAGGAACGCGGCGGGCTCGGTGGGGGGATAGCGGTACTGACAGCAGCGGTCCGTGGCGTCACCCGGCGCGCAGCACCCCTGGTTGTCGATGACGGACCATGCGGCCGGATCGTCCGTGACGGTAACCGCCATGTCCGGCAGGTCTTCCGGCGTGGGCAGCCCCTCTTCCGGATACGGAGTGAAGAGGACCTGCGCATTCGCCACGCCGTTCTGCCGGAGATAGTCGCGGATGGCCTCCAGGAAGGCGCGCCGCTTGCCGAACCACCACGCGTAGTACTGCGCCCGCAGCGTGACGTTCGTCTGGAGCATGGGGCGCGACACGCTCTGACCCGTGTCATTCGAGAACCGGCCGAGCGCCTCCGGCGCGAAGCTCACCGGAAGGTCCGTGGGGCGCGTGCGGAACCACGCACCCAGGAAGTTCACCTGGCTCTTGAAGTGGAGCACCGTGGCGTCCATCAACTTCTTCACGTCCGCCAGCGCATCCGGGTCCGACACATCCACGCAGTTGTCGTCCGCCCAGTAGATGGGCGAGTAGATGTCCCCGTCCCGGTCGAACAGCGGCTTGCACCGGCGCTGCTCACCCAGCGGCTTGAGCCCACACACCGGCGGCTGCTGCCAGGGCTCGATGCAGGTGTGCCACTTGGAGATGGACTTGCAATCGGAGTCCTGCACGCACGACGTGCTCGTGTAGACGCGCTCACCGGAGATGGCACCGGTGTATTCGTAATAGGGCAGCACGGAGAACCCGTTGGCCGCCGCGCGAGACACCGCCGTGGCCCACAGCGTCGGGTCCCTGGGCTGAACGTACCACGGTGGCGCGGAGAACGAGTCCGCGTCCCAACCCTCCGTGTAGCCGAACTCCATCAGGTCGTGCCCGTACGTGTCGATGCCGAGGAACTTCGCCTGCTTCATGCGGTAGTCGAACCACGTGCCGGGCGAGGTCGCGGGCTGACAGTCCGTCTCCGCGCCCTGCGCGCAGATGGCCGTGTCGTCGTTCATCTCCTCCCGCCAGAAGACATGCCTGCGAGGCAGCGGCGCGGGCGGATAGTTGATGGCCAGGTCCAGGCTCGCGGGATTCGGGACCTCGAAGAGCCGGATGCGCGAGACGGCCGTGCCCTTGTCCGTCGGTGAGCCATGGCGCGCGAAGTGCCCCACGGAGACCCAGAAACCATTCGCCGGTCCCTCGGGGCGCCGGGTGTCCTCCACGTTGCGCTGACCGACGATGGGCGCGAAGCGGTCATGCAGGTAGAAGAACTGCCGGAACTGCTGCCACTTGCGCGACAGCGGATACTTGAGCGACTCCGGATTGGGATAGGCGTACTGCTCCCGGAAGTCGCCAATGGACGTGCCGGTGCTGATGCCCCGGAACTTGTCGGCGCCCTTGTTGGCCACCCCCATCAGCCGCGACTCGTCATCCGGGTACTCCACCACCAACAGGTAGGCACGTCCGGCCTGGAGCCCCTTGCCCGCCCCCAGCTTGTAGGAGAAGGACTTCGCCCGCGGCCCCATCGTCATCGCGCGCACCGGACGCGTCACCCCGTCCAGCGTGAGAGAGCGAATCGTCGAGGTGCTGTTGGCGCCGTGGATGACGGGATGTGGATCCGCGGGGTCTCCGCAGTTCACTTCGTCAATCAGGGGAAGCATCCCGAAGGGTGCCCCCGCGTCCACCAAGGGTTGTCCCAGGGCGGTGGAGGACAACCCCAAGACGAGCAGGCACAGCGGCAAACACGGCGCACGAAGCACGCGAGACTCCAGGAGGGGGGCCGGAGCGGCCAGTCATCCCGGAATATCGTCAATTCAGATACAATAGTTTCCGGATGGGCGGATAATCCGGCGATTCACACCACCCTGAGTCAATTGCTACTGAGTTGAAATATTGACGCGGGGAGTCCGGGGACCACGATAATTCGTGAACCACGAAGTCTCGTGGCACAGCGTCACGAACGCGCGGTGCCGCTCAGCGGACCTTGATGCCCAGCACCTTGAGTCGGGAGGCCAGCGTCGTTGGAGCCAGGCCCAGCAGCTCGGCGGCTCCACCCGGGCCGTACACCTTGCCGCCCGCCGCCGACAGGGCCGCCTTCAGGTTGTCCTTCTCCCGGCGGCGCCACTCCCGCTCGGTGAGGAAGGAGGCGGTGCCCCCCGTCATCGGTTGGCGGCCCTCCGGAAGGGCCTGGTCCAACCGCAGCCTCCCACCGCGCGAGAGGATGACGGCGCGCTCCAGGACGTTCTCCAGCTCTCGGACGTTGCCGGGCCAGTCGTAGCGCTGGAGCGCCTGCACCTGGGCCTGGCTCATCCGGGGCACGGGAACCTTGAGCCGTGCGGAGACACGTTCGAGGAAGTGCTCGGCGAGCAGCGGGACATCCTCCAGTCGCTGACGCAGCGGCGGCACCTCGATGGGGAAGACGCTCAACCGGTAGTAGAGGTCCTCGCGGAACCGCCCCGCCGCCGCCTCTCCCTTCAAGTCCCGGTTGGTGGCGGCGACGATTCGCACGTCCACCTTGCGCGTAACGTCCTCGCCGACACGCTCGAACGAGCCCTCCTGGAGCACCCGCAGCAACTTGCCCTGCAGCTCCAGGGGAATCTCCCCCACCTCGTCGAGGAAGAGCGTTCCCCCGTCAGCAGCCTGGAAGCGGCCCGCCCTGTCCCGGTGCGCTCCCGTGAAGGCCCCTCGCACGTGGCCGAAGAACTCGCTTTCGAACAGCTCCCGGGGAATGGAGGCGCAGTTGACGCGGATGAGGGGCCGCTCCCGGCGAGGGCTCTGCTCGTGGATGGCACGGGCGATGAGTTCCTTGCCCACCCCCGACTCCCCGAGAATCAGCACGCTGGCCGTCGTGGCCGCCACGGGCTGAATCTGCTGAAGCACCCGCCGGAGGGCCCCCCCGCGGCCCACGATTTCTCCGAAGGAGAGCGCGTCCTTCACTTCTTCCCGCAGATAGTCGCGCTCCAGCTCGAGCTGCCCTCTCAGCCGAGCCACCTCCTCGAAGGCCCGCGCGTTGGAGAGGGCCACCGCCGCATGGTCCGCGAACGCACGCAGCCACGAGAACTCCGAGCGCCCCAGCTTGCGGCGGCTGAACACGGCCAGCACCCCGAGCACTTCGCCCCGGAAGACGAGGGGCTGGGCCGCGAAGCTCTGGATGCCCTCGCGGCGCGCCCACTCCCGCCGCACCAGCCAGTCCGCATCTCCGGAGGCGCACTGGAGGAGGACGGCCTCTCCGGTCGCCCCGACCTGGCCCACCTTGCGCACGCCCAGGGGAAAGCGCCGGAAGGCTCCCTCCAGGCCTGACCACTCCTCGTCGCTCTTCCGGGAGCCCCCCGCGCTCGCCGCCAGATGCAGACACCGGGAGGTGTCCGGACACTCGGCGCGCATGGGACACGTCCCACAGAGGTCACCCGGCGCGATGAGCCAGATGCGGCCCAGCGCCACATCCGGCTGCGCGGCGAGCCCCTGGACGATGCGGGCGAGCAGCAGGTCCACCGAGCGGACCTGGGCCATGGCCAGGGAGATGGACTGGAGCGCCTCGGCGTACATCGCTCCTGCTTACCCAGGCGCGCCTCGGGTCGCCACGACTTCTCGTCCACCCCGAGATTTCGTGGTGACGAGCGAAGTACGCATCCTGGTTCAGTCCGGCGTCAGCAGCGAGCGCGGCGAGGGCACGGGGAGTGCAATGGGTGGAGGCTTCACTTCCATGGGAGGCCCTGCTTCCCATCTCAAGACAGGAGCAGGACATGCCCTCACCTCTTCGCCCGCCCTTCACGCTGGAGACGGCTCGCGCCAAGGTCCAGGCCGCCGAGAACGCGTGGAACAGCAGAGACCCCGAGCGGGTGGCGCTCGCCTACACGGAGGATTCCGAGTGGCGCAACCGCACCGAGTTCTTCCGGGGGCGCGAGGCCATCACGGACTTCCTGCGGCGCAAGTGGGCCCGGGAGCTGGACTACCGGCTGATGAAGGAGTTGTGGTGCTTCACCGAGTACCGCATCTCCGTGCGCTTCGAATACGAGTGGCACGACGCCACGGGGCAGTGGTTCCGCACCCATGGCAACGAGCACTGGGAGTTCGACGCCGAGGGACTGATGCGCCGCCGCGACATGAGCGCCAACGACATCCCCATCCTCGAGGTGGAGCGGCGCTACCGCTGAGTCCCGCCAGCGGGTCCACCGCCTCTCAAGGCACTGGCACGGAGGGAAGCCGCCAGTGCTGGAGGACGGCCAGCATCCTCAAGCCGAAGCAGGCCACAGCGCCCAGGCGCGCCCGAACGTCAGACGCCGTCCAGGCCGAGCTCGCGGATGCGGCGCAGGAGCGCGCGGCGGGAGACCTCCAGGCGCTGCGCCATCTCATCGACGTCACCCGCGCACTCATGAAAGCACCGGGTGAGTTCCTCGGGGCTCACTTCGCCCGCGGACCTCAGGAGCGTGCTCTTCTCGATGAGCAGGTAGACGGAGGACCGGGAGATGCCCAGCCGCACCGCGGTCGCCTGGAGGTCCCACCCACTGGCGCGCAGGGTCGCCAGCAGCTCCTGCTCCCCCACGTCCGACGGCCGCCGACGGATGGACACTCCCGGCATCAGGGTCCTCCCCAAGGCATCCACGTCGGCCCAGCGCAAGGCGGGCTCTGGAAGCGCGCGTCCCCCGACGGGCGTGGTCGCGGAGTCGAGCAGCTGTTCCAGGTGCGCTTCCACGCGCAGTTGGGAGAGCCCCCGGCTCCCGATGACGAGCTGCCGGGTGACGTTGTGCAACTGCCGCACGTTGCCGGGCCACGCATAACGCAGCAGCCGCGCCACCAGGGACGCGGGCAGCCAGGGCTCGCCACGGATATCTCCCGCCATCAGTCGATGTGCCTCACCGATGACCGCCAGTTCCCGACGCGCGAAGTGGAGGAACAGGGGGCCCATGTCCTCGCGGCGCTCGCGCAAGGCGGGCACCCGCAGCTCGAAGCCCGCCAGCCGGTGCAGGAGCGGCGCCTTGAAGAGCCGCTCCGCGATGCGCGTCTCCAGGTCCGCGTCCGTCGCCGCGACGAGCCGCACGTCCACGGGCACCGGGACATGGCTGCCCACCGGATACACCTCGCCCGTCTCCAGTACACGAAGGAGCGCCGTCTGCACTTCGGAGGGAGCCTCCCCCACTTCGTCCAGGAGCAGGGTGCCGCCATGCGCGGCGCGGAAGAAGCCTTCACGGTCCCTGCTGGCCCCCGTGTACGCGCCTCGCTGCGCGCCGAACAGCTCCGAGGCCACCAGGTCCTTGGAGAGCGCGCCCAGGTTGACGCTGACAAAGGGCCCCGAGCGACGCGGGCCGTGCTCGTGGATGGCGCGCGCCACCAGCTCCTTGCCCGTGCCCGTCTCACCTCGGATGAGCACCGGCACCTGGAGGTCCGCCACTCGCAGGATGTCGTCCCGGAGCTGCTGGAGCTGCTCGGAGGGCCCCACGAGTCCCAGGTCCCCACCGGCTCTCGGGCCCGGAACGGACGTCAGGTGCAGCAACAACACCACGCGCTCGGCGAGCACCAGGGGCACACCCGCGCCCAGCTCCGCCTGCGTCAGCTCCACGCCGCCACTCCTGACGGTCAGGTCGCCGACTCGCACGTGGGTGCCCTGCATCGGAGTCATCAGCCGGAGCCCGCCGTGGGGCCGAGGCTCCAGCATCAACGGCGTGCGACTGAGGAACGGGTCGTCCAAGGGCCGCGCGCCGCTCGCGCCCGGTCGCGCGAAGTCCGGTCCGTTGCGCGACACGGACATGGGCACGCCCAGCGTCTCCATCACCTCGAGCAGCGCCCGCTCCCCCGCTCGCTGCAGGTCGGGGTGAGAGACGATGGTCAGCGTGGGCACGCGCCGACGAACCAGGGCGCTCGCTCCGGATGAGTGCCCCGCGGTCGATTCCCCCTGGTCGGCGGACTTGCGCTGCATGAAGCGACCTGGACCTCTCGTCAGCGGCTTCAATCCTACACGGCGGTCCCACGCGCCCTTCCCTCACCTGCCCAGAAGCCAACACACCCCGCCGGACGTTGGCGAGCGGGCGATTCAACCTACGGACCTCCCGGGGACTCGTCCGCCCGCGAGTCCTCCGGCGCCTCGTCTTCCGGCGGCTCCGCCACCACGGTGAGGATGGGCTTCGCGTCCGCGAGCGAGGGCGTGAAGAGGGACGGCTGGCCCGGGTCATCGAAGACGGTGGAGAAGTCGAGCGGCGTCAGCCCCCGCACCAGCCGCGCGGCGAACGTCTCCTTCAACAGCCGCACGTAGTATTCGACGTCGTAGTCGCGCGGTTCGTTCCCCGCCTCGGAGGAAGTGCTCCCGATGTCGTCGGGCTCCGGCTCCGGCAACAGCCCCGCACGTCCCCCCACGGCTCGGTAGACGCGGATGTGCTCGCCGGAGCCCCAGCTCTTCCTTCCGGCAGCGAGCATGGCCTCGTAGGGCAGCTCGCGCCGGCGCTCGCGCAACGCGCCGTACTGAGCGGAGTCCTTCGTCAACCGGACGTGCGCGGCGACCTCCGTCGTGGGCACCTGTCGCCTGCGCAGCGCCATCACCGTGGAGACATACACGTCCCGCACCGCCGCGAGGTCTCCGGCCAGCAGGCAGCGCACCGCGCGACGCAGGAAGGCCTCACCGAAGGGCTCGGCGCGACTGGAGCGGAAGGCCACGCCCTTGAGCAGCAGCGTCCCGTCGTAGGCCTGGAGCGCGTAGTTCTTCGGTTCATGCGAGAGCATGGCCGCATAGCGGCCGTCGAACTCGAGCTGGACGCGCTGGGGCAACAGCGCGGCGACCTCCGCCACCACCCGGCGCTCATCCTCCTCGCGCCAGTCCTCCGGCACCGCGAAGTACACGCCGTCCGTGTCCGCCTCCAGCAGCGTGACACCCCTGCGGGCCAGCTCGCGACACAGGAGCGCCAGCACCGCGCGCCCACGCCGGGTCACCTCGTTGGCCGCGTGCACGTCCGAGAAGCGCGTCAACCCGGAGGCGCCCAGGTAGCCATAGGCCGAGTTGACGACCAGCTTCATCGCCGCGGAGAGCGCTTCGTTCTCGTGTCGCTCGGATGAGCCCGGCGCCGCCGCGCGCGCCCGCTTCTTCGCCGCCAGTCGCTGGTCCGTCAGCCGGTCCACCATCGACAGCAACGCCCCCAGGCGGTCCCGCTTCGGGCCGATGCGGTACTCGCGCATCAGCGACGGATAGAGGCTGGCCACGTCGGCCTTCACCACGCGCCGGGCCACTCCGGTGGCGAACAGGTGGAGCGCCGCGCCGCTGTGCGACGTGCCATCTCCCTCCTCGTGCGCGGGGAGCGCCGCACCCGCCCGCAGGTACGCCCGCACCAGCAGCGGGTCCAACACCCCCGTGGCCGCGCCCGCGTCCGCCAGTCGCTCGTAGCGGCGGGGCGCCATGCGAGCGAGCGCGAAGGCCGCCCCGCCCAGCAGTCGCGCCAGTCCCTCCGCTTCCCCCACGTCGTCGCGCGCATAGCGCCGCACGCGCTCCGGGTCCGTCTGGAAGACCTCGTGTACGCGCGCGCCAGGGATGTACTCGCGCGCCGGCCCCGCGATGCCGAAGTGCCGCGCGACGGCCTTGAGCCCGTGGCCCGGCAGGTCTCGCACGGCGAAGTCGTGCCGCAGCACCGCGTCCATCGTGTCGATGAACTCGCGTCCGGGCACCGTGAAGCGCGCGCGCCGCATCGGGTCCGCGCTGCGCTCCGCGCCGCGTCCCAGCGCCGAGCCTCGCGCGGACGGCCGGTGCCGCAACCCGGGACCTCCCGCGCGGCCCAGGGGCAGGGAGACGTTGAGCAGCTTCGCGCGCCGCGCGACGAACGGCAGGTCGAAGCCGTGCAGGTTGTGGTTCTCGATGACGTCCGGGTCCAGCACGCGCACCCGCTCGACGAAGCGGCGCAGCAGGTCTGCCTCCGCCGCGTCACCTTCACCGTGCGCCTCCAGCACCTCCGGCTCGCCTTGAGGCCCGCGCAGCGCGATGAGGAAGATGCGGTCCCTGCCCGGGTCCAACCCCGTGGTCTCCAGGTCGAACTGGAGCCGGTGCAGCTCATCGAAGCCCAGCCCCCGGAAGTACGTGCGACCGGAGGCCGTGAGGTACTGCTCCTCCGGCGGCAGCGACAGCACCATGCCCGGGCTCAAGTCGCGCAGATTCGAATACGGGCGCCCCAGCCGCCGCGACACGCCCTGCAGCACGTCCGACGCCAGCGCGCGCCCATCCTCCGCTCGGATGAGGAAGCGCAGCGCCCCCGGCCCCGACAATTCCTGGAACGTCACCCGGCCCGGAACGTAGCCCTCGCGCTCCGGCTTGAGCCGCGCGCCCAGGTGGTCCAGGTCCTCCAGCGTGGAGAGCACCAGCCAGGGCCGGAAGCGCACGTCCTCGCGCACCAGCTCCCCCGTCCCCGGAATCCGCCGCCATATGGACGCGCGGCCGTCGGGCTCCGCCCACACCGAGACGATGCCCGGTGTCGCGTCCCAACCCCACAGCCACTCGTCCTCCACCATGCCGCTCATCATGCCCCACAGCTTGCCGCCCACGGTTGTCAGCGGTATGTCAGGTATCACCCCGCATGCAACGCACCGAGCGACTCTTCGCCCTCGCTGAGTACCTCAGAGGCCGCCGCACCGGCGTGACGGCGGAGACGCTGGCGGAGCGCTTCGGTGTCACCGTGCGCACCATCTACCGCGACCTCGACACCTTGCGCGCCGCGTCAATGCCGGTGGCCGCGGAGCGTGGGCGGGGTGGCGGCTACGCGTTGGACCGCAGCTACAGCCTACCGCCGGTGAACTTCACGGCGCGGGAGGCGGCACTGCTGGTGGCGCTGGGGCGCTTCGCCATCGACATGCGGCTGTTGCCCTTCACGGGGACGCTGGAGTCGGCGCTGGACAAGGTGCGGGCGGCCCTCTCCACGTCGGCGCAGCGCGAGCTGCTCGACAGGCTCAAGGAGCTGTCCTTCCTCGGAGTGCCGTCGCTGCCGAGCAAGGCGTCCGTCCGAGCGGCGATTGAGCGCGCCTGGTTCGAGCAACAGCCCCTGCGCATCACCTACGTGGACGGCAACTTCCTGGAAACCACGCGAGAGGTGCGAATCGTCTCGGTGGTGATGGACCGGCACGAGACTCGCCTGGACGCACTCGACGTGAGGAGCGGCGAGCGGCGGCACTACCGGGTGGACCGCATCGTCCAGGCCGAAGTCACGCGCGCCTTCGGGACCTGACCGACGCCCGTCTCGCGCGGCCATGCCGCAGCGCATCAAAGGCAGACACCCAACAACCGCCGACCCGGGGGCCGGTCGTGCGCGCAATCGGGATAGCATCCGCGTCCCCGAACCCATCAACGACACGCGCCTTGGAGGCGAGCCCGATGGAGAAGCCCTGGTTGAAGCACTACCCGCCTGGAGTTCCGGCGGAAATCGATGACCGGCAGTACCCGACGCTGACGCACCTGCTGGAAGAATCGTTCACCAAGTACGCGGACCGGCCTGCCTTCAAGTGCATGGGCAAGTTCATCACGTACCGGGAGCTGGACGCGTTGTCGCGGCGCGTGGGCGCGTGGCTCCAATCCCGGGGCCTGGAGAAGGGCGCCACCGTCGCCATCATGATGCCCAACGTGTTGCAGTATCCGGTGTGCATCGCCGCGATTCTGCGCGCCGGCTACATCGTGGTGAACATCAACCCGCTCTACACGCCGCGCGAGCTGGAGTACCAGCTCAAGGACAGCGGCGCCCAGGCCATCTTCATCCTGGAGAACTTCGCCGTCACGTTGCAGCAGGTGCTGGACAAGACGCCGGTGCGGCACGTCGTCGTCGCGACGATGGGCGACCTGTTGGGCGGCTTCAAGGGCACGCTGGTCAACTTCGTGGTCCGCAAGGTCAAGAAGATGGTGCCCGCGTTCCAGCTTCCGCGCGCCACCAGCTTCAAGCAGGTGCTGGCCGAGGGAGGCACGCGCACGCTCACCCCCGCCACCACCACGCGCGATGACATCGCGTTCCTGCAGTACACGGGTGGCACGACGGGTGTGTCGAAGGGCGCGATGCTGCTGCACCGCAACGTCATCGCCAACCTGTTGCAGGTGGAGGCGTGGCTCCAGCCCGCGATGAAGGGCCGGAACATCGAGCAGGCGAACATCATCTGCGCGCTGCCGATGTACCACATCTTCGCGCTCACCGTGTGCGGCCTGATGGGCATGCGCATGGGCGCGATGAACGTGCTCATCCCCAACCCGCGCGACATCCCGGCGTTCATCAAGACGCTGTCGGAGCAGCCGTTCCACATCCTCCCGGCGGTGAACACGCTCTACAACGCGCTGGTCAACCACCCGGACTTCAGCAAGCTCGACTTCTCCCACCTGATGGTCTCCAACGGCGGAGGCATGGCGGTGCAGAAGGCGGTGGCGGACAAGTGGTTCGCCGCCACGCGCGTGCCGCTCATCGAGGGCTACGGTCTGTCGGAGACGTCTCCGGTGGCCACCAGCAACACGCCCATCGCCACGGAGTACTCGGGCACCATCGGCCTGCCGGTTCCCGGCACGGAGATCGCCATCCGCGACGAGGACGGCAACGACGTTCCGATGGGAGAGTCGGGCGAAATCTGTATCCGCGGGCCGCAGGTCATGGCCGGCTACTGGAACCGTCCGGACGAGACGGAGAAGGTGATGTTCGCCGACGGCTTCTTCCGCTCCGGCGACATCGGCATCATGGACGAGCGCGGCCACACCCGCATCGTGGACCGCAAGAAGGACATGATTCTGGTGTCCGGCTTCAACGTGTACCCGAACGAAGTCGAGGGCGTGGTGGCGATGCACCCCGGCGTGCTGGAAGTGGCCGCCGTGGGCATCCCCGACGAGCACTCGGGCGAGGTCGTGAAGCTCTTCGTCGTGAAGAAGGACCCGTCGCTCACGGAGGCCCAGTTGATGGACTTCTGCCGTGAGCAGCTCACCGGCTACAAGCGTCCCAAGCACATCGAGTTCCGCACGGAGCTGCCGAAGACGAACGTCGGCAAGATTCTGCGGCGCGAGCTGCGCGAGAAGAAGGTCGCCTGAGTTCCAGGTGACGTCACGTCGGCCGGAGCGGCATCCTCGCCGCTCCGGTCGTCGCCGGGACAGGTCCGGCCTCCCTCGGTCGAGCGGACCGTGTTCGTTCAGCGCGACGCCGACGCCTCCGCTCGCGCCTCCAGCTTCCGGAAGTTGTCGCCGCGCTCGCGCTCGATGCGCAGGAAGAAGGGGTCCACCCCGACGTGCGTCGGGCGCTTGTCCACCACGAAGGACACCTGCGTCGAAGCGCCCTGGAAGCGCAGGCGCTCCACGTGCAGCGGGACGTCCTCTCCGGAGCCGTCTCGCGGCGACTCGCTGTAGACGGCGACGTCCAGGGCTTCGTCCAGCGGCAGGGGGACAGCCTCGCTGCCCCGGCGCGCGTGCTTGGACGTGGACACCCGGGCCGTCACCCGGAAGCGTCCATCCGCCTGCGCCTCCACCGTGGCGGACTCCACCTTCAAGTCGTACAGCACGACCTCTTTCAGCCACTGGTCGATGAGGACCTGCTGTTCGGCGGACGCCTCCGCGTGCAGCGCGTCCCGCAGGTCCAGCGTCGTCAGCGAGTTCTCCCGGGCCTGCGCGTGCAGCAGGTGGCGCAGCGCCGCGTCCAGCTTCGCCTCGCCCAGCAAGTCCCGCAGCGCGTTCATCACCAGCGCGCCCTTGCCATAGTAGAGGTACGACTGGCCCGTCCCCTTGTAGAGCGGCGGCTCCTGCTCCGCCTCCTCGGCGCGACCCGAGAGATAGCGGTCCCGGTCGAAGGCCAGCACGGGGAGCAGCGAGCGCTCTCCGTGCAGCCCCGCCAGCACCCGCTGCTCGGAGTACTTGGTCAGCGACTCCACCAGCATCGTCGCGCCTTCCACGGAGGCCGGGTCCAGCATGTGGCCCCACCACTGGTGGGCCACCTCGTGCGCCGTGCGCCGCGTCACCAGGTCCACCGCGTCCTCCCGCCCCATGTCGGTGAGGAAGCCCCGGTCCTCCACGAAGTAGATGACCTGACTCATCGCGAACGCGCCGAAGTCCCAGTACGAGGGAATCTCCACCACGCGCAACTGCGTGTCCGGGTAGCGATGGAAACGCGCGCCAAAGTCGTCGAGCGAGCGCGTCATCGCCGTCAGGATGGCCTTCACGTTGTAGGGATGCGCGGGGTGGTAATACACCTCCACGTCGACGCCCTGGTGCCGCGTCTTCTCCACGGCATAGCGGGCCGAGACGATGGCGAACATCGGCGTCATCGGCCGGTCCACCACGTAGTGGAAGTAGCGCCGCCCACCCTCGCTCCACTCCTTGCGCAACGTCCCTGGCGCAATCGCCGTCTGGTCTTCCGCCGTGGACACCGTCACGTCGAGGGTGTGCCAGACCTGGGGCGACGGCGCGGGCGCGGCGCCACTCTCATCCAGTGGAGGCATCCTCGGAATCTCCGGCAGGCCGAGCTCCCTCCGCCGGGCCGGGTTGCCCATCTCGTACGTCCGTCGGTAGCCCAGCGTGGGGAACGCCTCCGTCTGCCGGATGAAGGAGCCGTTCTCCACCAGCGACAGCTCGAAGTCTCCCGCCCTCACGCCCCGCTCCTCCCGCGTGACGTCGAAGGACAGCTCCGACACATCTCCCGGAAGCAGCGGGGAGGCCAGCTTGAAGCAGTACATGCCGAAGCGCTCGTCATGGGCCACCTGCTCCGCGCCTCGCAGCGCCAGCGAGACGGGCCGGGCGGTCCGAGGCACGGCGACCCACACCGTGTCGATGGGCGACAACGTCCTGTTCTCCAGCCGGTACGTCCCGGTGACGCGATAGCGGCCCTCGGCCGGGAACAGGTCCACCGCGGACTTCACGGCGACGATGCTGGGAAGCGGAAGCGCCTCGTGGATTTTGTACGTCCGCTCGTAGTCGGCCTGCCACGCGAGGAACGTGTCGCGGGACTCGTAGGCATTCAGCCCGTAGGTGTCGTGGAGGATGAGTCCTCCCGTGCCCACGAGCACCACGCCACAGCCCACCGCGCCGGCCAGGCCCCCGCGTCCCCACCGAGCGGCAAGCGCCTGGAACCGGACCCCCAGCCGGGGCGCCAACCCGCGCCGCCACAGCCCCCAGGTGACCAGGGCCAGCAGTCCCGCGAAGGCGCTCCAGTACACCATGAAGGCGGTGAACGACGCGGCCATCGGGCCATGGCCATTCAGGTCGGTGTGAGTCACCTCGGGCGCCGCGCCAAAGCGCGTCAGCGGATGCTCCAGTCCCCAGCCCGCGCCCTGGCCCACGACGATGGCCAGCACCAGGCTCAGCACCATGCCCACGTAGCGATGCGGGCTCACCGTCTGGATGAACAGCACCGCCACCGCGAACAACACCAGCGGCAGCCCGGCGAAGTAGAACAGCGACAGGTAGAGGCCCGGCTCCAGGAGTTGGTGGCCGCGCGCGAGCTGGAAGAGCACCCCCAGCACCATGGGTGTCCCCGTCAGCACCCCCACCAGCGCCACGAGCGCCGCGAGCTTGGACACGACGAAGACGACGCTGGAGACGGGCGTCGCGTCGAGGAGCGCATCGAAGCGCGCCATGCGCTCCCGCCACGCCAACTCCGCGCCGAAGTAGATGAGCACCAGCGTGCCGAGCTGGGACAGCGGCGTCCAGATGCTCTCCAGCACCCGGCCCGTGGTGGGGATGCGACGCGTGCCGTACTCCCCTCGCCCCGCCCCCGTCACGATTTCCATGCCGACCATGAACAGCCACAGCGCCAGCAGCGCCAGGAACGGCCAGCTGCGCAGCAGGTGCCGCAACTCCAGCCGCGTCGCGGAGACCAGCACGTCCCACGTCATGCCGCGCCCCTGGGATGACTCCACTTCGACAGGCCGGTACGTGGAGGGCACCGTGGACGCGGACTCGCTGGAGCGCTCGTCGCGCCGGGGCTTCACCGCCGCGCTCCGGAAGGAGAAGCGCCAGTGGACCCCGCCCAGCACGCACGCCGCGACGCCGAGCCACAGGAGCCGGTTCCAGAGGAGGTTTCCCTCCAGCGAGAGCAGCCGCGTGTTGCGCTCGGCTTCCGTCCAGTAGCGCGTCTGCTCGAAGAAGGCGGACAGGCCAAACGGGTCCAACAGCGCGGCGCGAGCCATGGCCTCCGGCGTCTGCGGCGACACCCCCGCCATCAGCGGCGAGTCCGCCCACATGGCGCCGACGATATAGAGCGCATACACGAGGACGCCGCCGACGTAGCTGGCCAGCGTGCTGCGCGACAGCGCGGAGACGGCGAACAGCAGCGACGCGGCGAACACGACATTGGGCACCACGAGCACCACGAGCGCCCACAGGTAGCTCACGACACTCAGGGGCCCCAACTGCTCGGGCGCCACCGCCACCACGAACGGAGAGACCATCAACGAAAGCGTCGCCACGCCGAACACGGCGAGCGTCGCCAGCAGCGCTCCCAGGAAGCGGCCCAGCAGGTAGTCCCGCTGGGTGACGGACGTGGTGTAGAGCAGCTCCGTCATCCGGTGCTCGGCGTCGCGCTGCACGGTGTTCGCGCAGAAGATGCCCAGCACGAAGAGCGACGTGAGCGACAACAACCCCAGTGACTTCGCGACGCTGTAGGGCGAGTTGACGTGGATGCCGTCACCGCCGTAGCCCGTGGCGACGAACAGGACGCCCAGCCCGAGGAAGAACGCGGACGCGGCGAAGAAGACGGCCTGGCGCGTCTGGTAGCGCCATTCGAAGTGGAGGATGCCCCGGAGCATGGTGGGTCCCTACGCCGCGCGCCGGTGGGACAGCGTCGAGAAGTAGACGTCCTCCAGGTCCGGAGCCACCGGCTCGAACCCCTCTTCCGGGCGCGCATCCGCGAGGACATGCACGCGCGTGCGGCCCGCCTGGAGCTGCGTGGAGAGGACCGGGAACGACTCGCGGTACCGCGCCACCGCCCCCTTCTCCACCGTCTTGCGCCACACCCGCCCCTCCAGGGACGCCACCAGCGCTTCGGGCGCGCCCTCGCACAGCACCTGCCCCTCGCTGAGGATGGCCATGCGCGGACACAGCTGGCGCACGTCCTCGACGATGTGCGTGGAGAGCAGCACGACGACGTGCTCCCCCACTTCCCCCAGCAGGTTGTGGAAGCGCTGGCGCTCCTCCGGGTCCAACCCCGCGGTGGGCTCGTCCACGATGAGCAACCGGGGGCTGCCCAACAGCGCCTGGGCGATGCCGAAGCGCTGGCGCATGCCGCCGGAGAAGCCGCTCACGGCCTTCTTGCGGTGCGCATGGAGGTTCGTCAGGTGCAGCAGCGCCTGCACCTGCTCCCGGCGCTCCCTGGCGCGCGTGAGGCCCTTGAGGAGGCCCAGGTGGTTGAGCAGCTCCTCGGCGGACACGCCCGGGTACACGCCGAAGTCCTGGGGCAGATAGCCCAGGTGGCGCCGGTGGGCCTGCGGCTGGGCGAGCACGTCCAGCCCGTCGAACACCACCTGCCCCGAGTCAGGCTCCTGCAGCGTGGCGAGGATGCGCATCAGCGTGGACTTGCCGGCGCCGTTCGGCCCGAGCAGGCCGAAGAGTCCTCGTTCGATGGTCAGGTCGATGCCCTGGAGGGCTCGAACCCCATTGGGATACGACTTCGAGACAGCGGAGATTCGCAGCATGGGGAGCGCGGTGGGGCGGTAGGGATGACCGCCTTGCTACGCTCCGGCTCCCCGCGCGATTGCAGCGCCGTGGGGCGAACAGACCCGCATCAGTCGATGGGACGGACGTTCGAGGCCTGGAGTCCCTTGGGCCCCTTCTGCACGTCGAACTCCACCTTCTGCCCGTCCCTCAAGGTGCGGTGGCCATCCGTCTGAATGGAGGTGTGGTGGCAGAACACGTCCGCGCCACCGTCGTCCTGCGCGAGAAAGCCGAAGCCCTTCGCGTCGTTGAACCACTTCACGGTACCCGTCGCCATACGCGGCATCCTCCCTGTCGCGACTTTTGCGTCGCCACATGCCCGGAAAGTGGCATGGGGGACGACGCGTAGCCCGGACCCGAGGCGCCTGTCGACGGGCGACGTTCGCGACTATCCACCGGTGAGCTTTCGGCCGCCCCCCTGGATACGACAAGGCCCACCACGGTGCTTCGTGGTGGGCCCGACTGCGGTGGGGACCTAGTACTCCACAACCGGCTGCGGACCGGGAATGATGTCCGCGATGTCCGGGTCCACTTCACCAGGCTGGCGGGGCGTCTTGTCCCCCTTGTCCTTCTTGCGCTGCTCGCGCTTGGCATCCTTTTCCTGCTGATGCTGCTTGCGCGCCTGCTCTTTCTGACGCTTCGTCGACCTTCCTTGCATGTCGCCTCCCTCCTGAAAGCAAAAGCCCGACCTCACTCAAAAGGAGACCGGGCATGAGTGCTGGAGCGGACGCGCTCAGCCGATCGGGCGGACGTTCGAGGCCTGAAGTCCCTTGGGCCCCTTCTGCACTTCGAACTCCACCTTCTGACCCTCGGCCAGGGTCCGGAAGCCGTCCGCCTGGATGGCGGTGTGGTGGCAGAACACGTCAGGGCCGCCATTATCCTGCGCGATGAAGCCAAAGCCCTTCGCGTCGTTGAACCACTTCACGGAACCAGTCGCCATATGCGTCTTCTTTCGTCTTGCGGCATTCGAGGCCGCCTTTCACCCCAAAATCTGGGGTGCCGGACTGCCTCTAGCCTGATAGGAGGCCCCTGTCATCACATCCAGGCCTCGAAAAACCAACCTACCCCAACCCCGCGCGGAACAACGCACGAGCTACCCGAACAATTCTCGTTTCAGTTTAACGGTGGGCGCTCCCACCCGCCGCATTCCGGAAGGTAAGAAGACCCGGCGAAAAGGGCGCATTCAGCCTCTGCCGGAGCCCTCCTCGGGCAGGCGGCCAATACCTCCGCGACACCCCAGCTCCCCCGCCCGGCCCCGTCATGCCTGGGAGCGGGCGCGACGTCCACCCGGATTGTGAAGGACTCAACGGCGCCTGTGGACAGCGGCGCGTTGACGGCGTCCGGACGCCACTGAAAGCCGCTGCTGGCGCACCGCGCGAAGCTCCACGACGTTGCCGCGGCGCGCCTCTTCCAGCGCGTCCACCAGCCCACGCTTGCCGCCGAAGTGGTAGCGCGGCGCGCCGCGTCCCACGTGCGCGTGCCGGGCCACCGCCGCGAGCGTCAGCGCCTCCAGTCCGTGCTCCCTGACGAGCTGCTCCGCCACGTGCAGGAGCCGCTCGCGCATTCCCTCCTCGATTCCCGCGCGCGGCGGCGCGACGATGAGGTGAAACCAGGGCCACCCCAGCATGACGTTTCCCCTTCTCTTCCTTCAGGCTTCCGGACCCAGGGCGGGCCACGGCCGCGACTCGCGCTACGGCCGGGACGTAACCTGCTTGCGGACGTTTCCAACAGTGATGGCTCGTGATTCCAAACATCACCGGTGTGAATTCTCTGGGACTGGGATGCGCGGGACATGACGCCCTCGAAGCCCGGCGCGAAGGGGGGTCCTCGGCGGCGGGCACGCAAGCGGCCGGTGGTGATGGCGGCCACGTCGCTGGTGTTGGACGGTGCTTCGGGCGCCTCGCTCCAGACGCAGCTCGTGGAGGCGCTGCGCGCGGCCATCGTCGCGGGGCGGTTGGCGCCGGGCACGCGGCTGTTGTCCACGCGCGCGCTGGCCGAGCAGCTCGACATGTCGCGCAACACGGTGCTCAACGCGTACTCGCGGCTCTTGTCGGAGGGCTATCTGCTGGGCCAGTTGGGCTCGGGCACGTATGTGGCGCACGAGCTGCCGGAGCGGCTGCATGCCTCGCGGCGCGCCGGGGCTCCCGTGACCGCGCCGAAGCCGAAGCACACGCCGGGAATCTCCAAGCGGGGGTGGGCGGTGGCCGGCCTGCCGGACCTGCGCATCACCGCGCCTGGCATTCCCGCCAGCCGGCTGGCGTTCCGCATGGGCACGCCGTCGGTGGATGCCTTCCCAAGTGACTTGTGGGGACGGCTGCTCAACACGCGCTGGCGGCGCTCGTGGGGCGACCTGCTCAAGCGCGCGGAGCCCGCGGGCCATCCGCCCCTGCGGCGCGCCGTCGCGGACTATCTGGCGACCTCGCGGGGCGTGCGGTGTGTCCCGGAGCAGGTCATCATCGTCAATGGCGCGCAGCAGGCGATGAGCCTGGCGGCGCAGGTGCTGCTGGACCCGGGCGACGCCGCGTGGGTGGAGGACCCGGG
Source organism: Myxococcus llanfairpwllgwyngyllgogerychwyrndrobwllllantysiliogogogochensis (assembly GCF_006636215.1). Classification (GTDB taxonomy): domain Bacteria; phylum Myxococcota; class Myxococcia; order Myxococcales; family Myxococcaceae; genus Myxococcus; species Myxococcus llanfairpwllgwyngyllgogerychwyrndrobwllllantysiliogogogochensis. The sequence continues at coordinate 27,058 of NZ_VIFM01000063.1, forward strand.
CTACTTCGCGAGCCGGGGCGCGCTCGTCGCCGCGGGCGCCACGCTGGTGCCCGTGCCGGTGGACGCGGAGGGACTGGACGTGAACGCCGGCATGCGGCTGCGGCCGGACGCGCGGCTGGCCATCGTCACCCCGGCCCACCACTTCCCGCTGGGCGTGGCGATGAGCGAGGAGAGGCGGCAGGCGCTGCTCGCGTGGGCTGTGCGCTCGGATGCCTGGATTGTGGAGGACGACTACGACAGCGAGTTCCGCTACGTGGGCCGTCCGCTGCCCGCGCTCCAGGGGCTGTCGCCGGACGCGCGGGTCATCTACATCGGCACGTTCAGCAAGGTGGTGTCTCCGGCCCTGCGGGTGGGTTACCTGGTGGTGCCGGAGTCGCTGGTGGACGTCTTCAGCGCGGCGCGGCGCTTCGCGGACGGCCACACACCCGTCATCGAGCAGGCGGTGCTCGCGGACTTCATCGACGAGGGCCACTTCAGCCGCCACGTGCGCCGCATGCGCGTGTTGTATGGGAGCCGGCAGGAGGCGCTCGTGGAAGCAGCCCGGCGCGAATTGCGCGGGCAACTGGACGTGTCTCCCCTCCACACGGGCATGCACCTGGTGGGCTGGCTGCCGGAGGGAATGGAGGACCGCGAGGCCAGCACGCGCGGCATCGAAGCCGGGGTGATGACGCAGCCCCTGTCCGCCTTCCGGACCCAGTCCACGGGCCCCGGAGCGCTCCTGCTCGGCTACGCGTGTGTGCCCGAAAAGGAAATCACCGAGGGCGTGCGCCTGCTCGCGCGCGCCCTGCGCTGAACAGAGTCCCTCGCGGCTCGCTGGGAAGTGGCCCCCCACCCAGGTCCGAAGTGGCACCATCGAGGGGTGCGCGAGTGGCCCTCGCGCGTCGTGGGCCCCCCGGTTACTTCACGCATCAGCGAGGGGGACACGACGTCCCGCCCTGCAGGAGACGAAAGACCATGGAAGCACAGCGTTTCGAGACCGCGAAGCTGGCCCCGGGCATCTTCACCGCGATGATGGGACTGGAGAAGTATCTGCATCAGTGCGGGCTGGAGGTGGGCCTGCTGCACCTCATCAAGCTGCGCGCCTCCCAGCTCAACGGCTGCGCGTACTGCATCGACATGCACTGGAAGGACCTGCGCGCCATCGGCGAGACGGAGCAGCGGCTCTATGGGCTGGATGCGTGGGAGGAGAGCCCCTACTACTCGGCGCGGGAGCGCGCGGCCCTGGCCTGGACGGAGGCCGTCACGAACCTGCGGGACGGGCATGTGTCCTCGGCCGTGTACGAGTCAGTGAAGCCGCACTTCACGGACAAGGAGCTGGCGGACCTCACCGGCGCGGTGGCCACCATCAACGCGTGGAACCGGCTGGCCATCGCCGCGCGCTCGGTGCCGGGGGCCTACCAGCCGCCGAAGTCGGCGCACAAGGCCGGCTGAAGCCATGCGGTTCGCGACGCCGCCCGGGTGTATCGACGCGAGCCCGGGCGAAGCACTACTGTCCGGGACTCATGGCGGACACCCGACAGAAAACGCCCCCCACCCACTTCACGGAGCGAGAGGCCGCGGAAATCATCCGCGAGGCCAGCGCGCATGCGCTCGCGAGTCGCGAGCCGGCGCGGACCCTGACGCGTGAGGAGGTGCTCACCATGGCGCGGGAGATGGGCCTGAGCGAGGCGGCCGTGGAGGTCGCCCTGGTCTCCCGCGCCCAGAAGGAGCAGCACCAGCGCAAGGACCGCAAGGAGCTGCTGGGCCTGGCGACGCACGGCCTCAGCTACACCATCGCCCTCGGCGGGCTGACGTTGATTGACCTCTTCTCCGGCCCTGGCTGGTGGGTGCACTGGCCCGCGCTGGGCTGGGGCATCGGGCTGGCGTTCCATGCCATGGGCACGGTGATGGGGATGGCCCGACGCGAGCTGAAGGTGGAGGACGAGGACTAGGTCGTGTCGGTGGGGACCTTGGCAAGGACTCGCAACAGGGTAAGAATTGAATCCGCATCTTACCTGATTTGAGTTGAAGCCTTGTGAGGTCATGCCGCCATGCCTGACGAGCAGCTCCGGGTGTCCCAGTCCCTGATGATGATGGTGAACGCGCAGGGGCAGATGACCGCGCTCGCCTCCATGTCCCATCCACCCCTGACCCTCACCCCCGCGCAATGGTGGCTGGTCGGGTCCCTGCGGTCCGCCTGCCCGAAGGAAGACGTCCTCGCGATACCGAGCACGTTCTCGCGCGCCCAGCTCGACGAAGCCCTCGACACGCTCCTGGCCCACTCGGTGGTGGTTCCGGTGAAGGGCACCCAGGTGGACAGCTCGCGCTACGTGCTGGGGCCGGGAGGCTGGGCGGATATCGCCGAGCATCACCGGATGCTCTACGACACGGTGCGCGTCCACGCCTACCGCTCGTCACTGTTCCGGCACGCCAGGGACCAGGTCGTCCTCGACATCGGAACGGGGACGGGCCTGCTCGCGATTCTCGCCGCGAAGGCGGGGGCACGACATGTCTATGCCATCGAGGAGTCCGCCATCGCGGAGGTGGCCCTGGAGATGTACGCCGAGAATGGCGTCGCGGACCGCATCACGTTGTTGCAGGGCAACAGCCGCGACATCGAGCTGCCCCAGCGCGCGAACGTGATTGTCCATGAGCTGCTCAACACAGACCCGTTCGGGGAGAACCTGCTGCCCGCAATCCAACACGCGACGCAGCACTTCCTCGCCCCGGGAGGCCGGCTGATTCCCCATCGCATCGAGGCGATGTGTGTCGGCGTCCAGATGACGGAGCCGGTGAGCTCCGGACAGCGCATGCTGCGGGAGGCGGAGAACCTGAACGACTTCTATGGCCTGTCGTTCAAGCCCGTGTTGAAGCGGATGCAGGCCGCGTTCGACGTCGCCGGCCCGAACTTCGACCAGGGAGGGATGGTCATTCCCCCCACCGCTCCGCAGACGCTGCTCACCCGCCCCTGCCTGCTCCGGGACGTCCAGCTCGACGGGGATTTGACCGAGGCGATGAACGAGCAGTCCGTCGAATCGGTGCTCGAGGTGAACGCTCCCGGCATCCTGGGTGGCGTGGCCATCTACTTCCGCGCGCACATGGACGAGCACACCGTCCTGTCGACCTCGCCCTCCGCGCCGCCGACGTGCTGGGGCTTCCAGGTGAAGGAGTTCAAGGAGCGGGTGCAGGTGCAGCCCGGAGACCGGGTGAGAATCGTCTCGACGCTCAACCGCTCCCACGGACACCGGTTCAAAATCGTCCTCGCCTGATGGGACGGCGGCGGGGTGGCCCACACGCCGTGGCGGCTCAGGTCCCCGGCGGCGTGCGCGGCAGCTCCGTGCCGAACACCGCCTGGAGCATGTCCACCAGTCCAGGCCACTCCTCCGCGCCCAGCCACAGTCCCTCTTCGACGTGCTCCACGCTCATGGCGAGTGACGCGGTCTCGAAGAGCCTCGCGGAGAGCACTCCCTCCGCGGGGAGACGGCCCTCCACCTGGAGCACCTGGCCGTCCCAACGGAACCCCGGCGGCAGGAGCCGCTCCGCCATGGCGCGCAGCGCGGAGCGGCCGGCGCCCGCGCGCAACAGTCCCATCACCAGCGACGAGGCCCCGCGCGACTCCTCCAGCTCGACACGGCCGGGCGTGCGCAGCCACAACCGATAGCGCCCCGAGACGAACTCCACCCGCTCCAGCGTCGTCTCCACGCGCAGCTTCCAGCCCTTCACGGACAGCCGGATGTCATAGAGCTCCGGCCGGGCCTCCCAGTGGCGCAGCTCCACGTTCTTCGCCTTGCCGAGCAGTTGGCGCACCACCGTCTCCACGCGCACGTGAGACAGGCGCAGCCGTTTGCCGCCCACGTCCACCGCGACGTCTCCGGAGAGCGGGGACGGCAGCCGCTTCGCCCACTCCCGCGCGCCCTCCAGCAGCTTCATCGCCAACGACTGACTCGACATCCCAGCTCCTCCCGAGTGGGCGCGCAGCATGCACTGGATTCCCGACGCGGAAAGGAGGCCCTCGGGTACGAGGGCCTGTCACCCCGGATGCTCAGGGTGCGAGCGACGGGAAGCGACCCGCCTCCCAGTCCGCCAGCCGGGCGCGCCCCTCGGCCACGCTGTCCACCACGAAGTTCCACCAGATGACGAGCGGGTCCGGCAGCGGCTCACCTCCGAACACCACCGCCCGCCCGCCCTTCACCGAGTGCAGCGACAGCGTGGAGGCGCCTTCGTCCAGGTGCGCGAGCACGCCCCGCTCCACCGTCGTCCCACCCACGGCCACGTCCCCGTCCGCCACATAGAGCGCGAGCGCGTGCGTGGACGGCACGGGCAGCGACACCGAGGCCCCCGCCTCCAGCTCCACGTCCAGGTACGTCAAGGGATGGAAGGTGGGCACGGGGGAGACGGCGTCGCCCAGGCGACCGGCGAGCACGCGCACGCGGGCGCCCTCGCGCTCCACGAGGGGCAGCCGCGACGCGGGGACATGTTCGAAGGAGGGCTCCGTGTGGCGCTGCTCTCGCGGCAGGGCGACCCAGGTCTGGATGCCGTGCAGCGGCGCGGCGCCGGGGCTCGAATCCACGTCCTCCGCGTGGACGATGCCGCGTCCGGCGGTCATCCAATTCACATCGCCCGGATGGATGTCCTGCACCGAGCCCACGGAGTCGCGATGACGGAGGGCGCCGGAGAACAGGTACGTCACCGTCTGGAGGCCCACGTGGGGATGCGGGGGGACGGCCATGGTGCCCGGTACGGCGGGCGAGGGCCCGAAGTGGTCACAGAAGACGAAGGGCCCCACGCGCCGCAACTCCACCCGGGGCAGGGCTCGCAGCACCCGCGAGTCCCCCACCAGCTCCGTCGGCTTCGCGGGCCACAGGGCAGCCACGCCACGCTCCGCCAGGGCATCCACGCGCGCCGCCGACGCTGAATCCGTCCCCATGCTCGACTCTCCTCGCCGGGCGTCCGCGTGAACCCGCGTTGTCGTGGAGCCCGAATGCCGGATGCTAGTATCACCCACTCTTCCCCTCGCGCATCCCCCCGGACCCATGGCACGAGCCTCCGCCGCACTCCCGGTTGAACCGTCTCTCGCCTTGCCGCGTGCCTTCTGGAAGCGCTTCGCCCGCGAGCATTGGGACCAGGGGCCCACCGTGTTCCCGGGGATGTTCCCCCGCCACTTCCCGTCGCCCTCGGAAATCTTCGAGGCGCTGCTGAACGTGGGCATGCGCTACCGGCAGGGCGAGTCGATGCTGCCCGTGCGCTTCTACGTGGAGAGCGAGGCGACCGCGGAGGGACCGCCGGAGGTCCTCGCGGCCGTCGCGCTGTCGCGCTACCTGCCCCTGCCGGAGGACGGTGACGTCGACGGGTACGCGCGGCGGATGGAGCGACTGCTGCAGGGACGGCGCTTCGGACTGGTGCTGAGCAGCACGGAGAGCCACCACTGGAGTCACTGGCTCCAGATGCGCAGCTTCCTGTCCGGCTTCCACGGCGCGCTCGGCGTGCCGCTGGGGGGCGCGGACTCCGCGCTGTTCCTGGGCAACTACCGCCACACGCCGTTCGGCGTGCACAAGGACGACCTCCACGTCTTCTACTTCGTCATCCAGGGCCGCCGCAGGATGAGCTTCTGGCCGCTGGAGGCGCTCAGCTCGCGGCCGGAGGTGGCGCCGCATGCGGACCCGGGGCTGAAGGACCGGCCACACGGCGTGGTGCCGCGCGACGCGGAGGACGAGCGTCAGATGATGGCCCAGGCGCGCGTGCTCGAGGCCGGCGCGGGGGACTTCATGTACTGGCCCTCCTCGTACTGGCACCGCTCCGAGCCGAGCAAGGGCCTCACCATCGCCGCCTCGCTGGGCCTCGGCTTCCGCGCGCCCATGTTCCTGGACCGCGCGCCCGAGCAGCCGTGGCCGAGCAGCCTGCGTCATGGAGAGCTGCCCCAGGACGGACGCTGGACGTTGCCAGGTTCGGTGCGCGCCGCGCTCGCCAGGCAGGCCCGGGGCCCGGGGCTTCGAGCCACGCGAGTCACGCTCACCGAAGGCTGGGCGCGCTTTCTCTCCAACGGCGCCCTGGAAGGTCCTCCTCCCGAGGCGCGGGGCCTTGCGCCGCTCACGCTCGAGGACACGGTGGTGGCGAGCCCCGCGCGGCCCATCGTGATGGTGCCCCTGGACGAAGCGCGCCTCGTCGTGGCCGCCAACGGCTACTCGCGGACGCTGCGCTCCACGCCGGGCGCGCGGCGGCGGCTCCATGCGCTGGTGGAGGCGCTGAACTCCGGCCGGCCCCAGGCAGTGGAGGCGCTGGAGGAGTCCTTCTTCCGACGCCTGCCTTCGCGCGCGTTTCCCCGCGCGGGCGTGCGCTCCCTGTTGGATGAGTTGGCGCGGTGGCGCGCGGTGTGGCGCCACGTGCCCACGCGCCGACGCTGAACGCCTCACCCTCCCGGGGGAGGCAGCACCAGGGTGGGCGTGCCGCACCCCTCGGCCGAGGGGAAGAAGGCCAGGTCCGAGCCGACGCCGCGCAAGCCGCGGAACGTCTCCAGCACGGGCAGCTCCAGCTCCAGCGGCTCCACGCGGTGCACCCGACGTCCGTCGCGGACCTCCCAGCCTCCCGCGATGAGCGACACCGTGCCCGGCGTGGGCATGGTGGAGAAGTTCTCCACGCGCGCCACCAGCTCCGTGTAGTCGGAAGGCAGCGCATCCTCGCGCGGCAGGACACACAGGTTGAGCGGCGTTGACGTCGCGGGGTGAGCGAGCTCTCGGAGTCCTCGGCCCCCAGGCTCGACCCCGAGGCGCGCGGCCGTCTCCTCCGTGTGGAGGAACCCCGTGAGGCGGCCCTCGTCGACGAGTCGCAGGACGCGGGCGGGCCGCCCTTCGTCATCGATGCTCCGGTGCTGGGTGCCTCGGGGGTCCAGCGGGTCATCCACCACGGACAGGATGGAAGGGAAGAGCTTGCGGCCCACGGCGCGGGTGAGCGCGGGCATCGCCGAGGCGATGTCTCCTCGCAACAGCCAGGCGAGCCCCGCGACGAGCGGCGCCGCGACGGCGGGCCGCAGCACCAGGGGAAGCGAGCGGTCCGCTTTCTTCACGGGTCCTTCGAGCGCGGACACGGCGTCGGCCAGGCGAGCGCGCACCGGGCCAAGGTCCCCCTCTCCCTTCGTCATCCCGGGCCGCAGGGGCACGGCATCCACCAGCGCGCCGCGCGACGTCTCACAGCGCAGGAAGGCCGCCTCATGCTCGACCTGCCGGAAGGACTCGAAGCCATCGCCGCGCAGGAGCAAGGCCCCCGAACATTCCTGCTTCACCACCAGGGCCTGGACGACGACTCCCTCGGGCAGGACCTCCTCGACGATGCGCTCGGCGCGGAGGCGCGCGCGCGAGGGATGCGTCCGCGGGCGCCACGCGGTCTGGGAGACCGGGGTGCTCTCGAGCGAGGCGGGAAGAGGCACGGGCGTACCGGTGCGTGCCTTGCCTTCCGCGGACAACAGCAACCGCTCCAGGGCCGCCACGCCATCCACGGACTCGACGGCGGTGCCCATGAGCGACTCGGTCCAGACCCGGGCGGAGGCGGTAAACCCGTGCCCCCAGCTACAGGAGGAGGTCCGCGTGGCCACGTCGTAATCCATCGACAGGTCCGCATGCGACAGCAGGTAGAGCTCCGCGCTCCGCCATCCTCGCTCGCGACACAGGCGGTCCATCACCTTCCGTGCCTCGACACTCCAGTCCCGGGGTGACAGGCCCACCGTGTCCGCCAGGTCGGCCTCCGTCGCGTCCACGTCCTCGTCACCTTTCGACATGCGGACTCATCCACCCAAGGGCCTGCTTCCGAGCCCCGTCGCGCCACGCGCTCACGTCCCCGCATCATGCGTCTCGTGGAAGTCCTCCACCAGCCCCGGTCTCGGTCCACCACGCGGCGTGATACAACCTGGGAGCGCGATACCTCGCGCGTCCCCCGACACGGACGGAAGGAGCCTCTCGCCTTGGATTGGTTCGTGGAGCGACGCGAGGTCTCCGACGTGCTCCACCTGCGCTCCGGCATCCGCGTGCCACCCGCGACCTTCGAGCGCGGTGTCTGCGCGCGCAAGGGCAGCCCGAGCCACGGCGAATACACCTGGACGGAGCTGGCACGGGACGCGCCCGCGCCAGGCCTGCTCCCCGGTGAGGTGCTGGAGCGGACACGCGGACCGCTGGTTCGTCCCCCCGCGCTGGCGGACGGCGCCGCGCTTCGCGAGGACGTCGTGCGCCGGCTGGTGACAGTCGCTCGCGAGGCGGGCGCGGCCCACCTGGATGTGACGCTGCGCGAGGTGGACCGCTGGACGCTCCACGCCCATCCCGAGCGGCTCGTCGAGGAGCACACCCGTCATGCCCTGCTGGAGGTGAAGGCCTTCCACGGCGAGCCCGGTGGCCCCCGGTTCGATGCCTGGCGCTGCGTCAGCCACCCCGACGCCGCGCACCTCCATGCGGCCCTGCCCGCCCTGGAAGCCTGGGTGGACACGCTGGTGCGCGAGCTTCGGGAGACGACTCCCGCGGTGCCATGCCCCTCCGAGGCGCTGCCCATCCTCCTCCCACCGGGCGCGGCCTCCGCGTGCTTCTTCCACGAGGTCTGCGGCCATCCGATGGAAGGGGATGTCGTCGCGCGAGGCGGCTCCTTCCTCGCGCGCCGGATGGGACAGCGCGTGGCGGAGCCCTTCGTCCACGTGTCGGACGACCCCACGGATGCACAGGGCGCGCTCGGCTTCGCCTGGGACGATGAGGGACACGCGGCGCGCGCGGTGCCGCTCTTGCGCGAGGGCGTCGTCACCTCGCCCCTGCTGGACACGCGCAGTGCTCGGGCGCTCGGCCTGGAGCCCAACGGCCACGGCCGGCGCGTGGACTTCCGCCATCCGCCGCTGCCTCGCATGGCCCACACCCGCGTCGAGCCCCACGAGGGAAACCTGAACGCGTTCCTCGCGGACATGGGCCACGGGCTGCTCGTGCAGCACCTCACTCCACGGCACATGAACCTGCTGTCGGGGGACTTCAGCTTCTACATCGTCGAGGCCCGTGAGGTCCGCGACGGGTGCGCGGGGGCTCGCGTGGGCCCAGGCATCCTCTGGGGCAACGGGCTGACGGCGCTGGCCGCCATCGACGCCGTGGGCTCCGACGCGCTCAACCTCTTCGCCACGCGCGGGTGCCGCAAGCTGGACCACGGCCCGCTGCCCGTATCCTTCGGGCAGCCGTCGGTCCGCTTCCGCGCGCTGCAGGTCCGGCCCGGGGCTTGAGAACCCCCGAGGCCTGGACCTCGCTCGCATGACTACTCGGCCGGGGGACCCACCGGCTCGGCTGGGGGCTCCGCGGGCTCGGGCGGAATGTAGCAGGCCCAGGTGGGCTCCGGCTCCGGCGGAGGCGGGTCCTCCAGGCCACCGCCCGGCGGCGGCTCCTCGCCCGGCGGCGGAAGCGGAAACTGCCCGAAGGCCCGGTACACGCTGACCTCGCCCGGACGCGGCTCCACGACGACGGACGGAAGCAGGTACGGCCGGGGCGGCGCGTCGGGGTCGGGCTCGCCCGGCTCCGGGACGAAGGTGTCGATGAGGTTGATGGTCACCGGCGCGGTGGAGTTGGGCGGCAGCACCAGCGCGAAGTAGCCCAGGAAGCTCTCCGAGCCGGGGAGCACGCTGAAGCCGATGGGCGACTGGCCCGGCAAGCCCTCGGGGGGAGCCCAGTCCAGCGCGAAGAGCTGACCGGCGGACGCCTCCGCGATGCTGCCGACCGGCGTCTGGAACAGGTCCGCCAGGAAGCTCATGTCGTGGACCCACAGGAGCGCGACACCGCCCGTCTTCGTGGAGTCCAACAGGTCCGCCGGCGTCGTGGGCGTGCCCGCCGCCGTCATCGCCTGGGCCACCGCGTCCAGCGCGCCCGTGTTGCCCACCAGCACCGCGGACTGGCCGTAGCACTGCGTGACGCTGGCGAGGATGGGCCGCACGTACGTGGTGGGGAAGTACGTCGTCGGCGGCAGCGGGATGGGGAACTCGGGGTCCAGCACCACGCCCTCCGCGGGGGGCGTGGCGGACGCGATGTACGTCGCCGCGTCGCCCGAAGGAACGCCGACCAACTGCCACGTCCCACCGAAGTCCGAGGGAGACGCCGCGAACCTGCTCCCCTCGGGCGAGGACAGCGTCACGCTCCCGCCGGTGATGGCGGACAGGGCGGTGTAGGGCCCGTTGAAGACGCCGGGTATCGCCTCCGCGGTGACCTCTTCGGGGAGCGTCATGAAGGCGATGAGGAACGCCTCCGGGTCGTAGACCACGCCCGAGATGTTCGTCGTGCGCGCGGGGAGGTCCACCACGGGCGCGGTGTCGGGCAGGACGATGACGGGCGCCTCGGAGTCGGCACACCCGCCGACGGCGGCGCAGAGCAGGAAGCTGGAAGCCAGGGAGCGGAGCTTCATCGGAGTCCTCGGGGCTCAGCGCACTGGCAGCACGTGCTCGGCGGGAGCCGTCGTCACGTGGCAGGCGTTGGCGCAGTTTCCAAAAGCGTTGGGGGGGGAGTTGATCTCCTGGAACGGCAGGTCGAAGTACTCCGTGCCGTGGGTGCCCGGGTGGCAGCCGGCGCAGGCAATCATGCTGGGGCGCAGCGTGCTCTCGCGCGTCAGGTGGCACAGGGTGCAGTCACCCTTGTTCTGGACGTACTTGGGCGAGTTGATGTGCAGCCGGTGGACGAAGTCCGACACGTGCCCGACGACGTCGTCGTGGTGGCACACCTTGCACGTTTCCACGTGGTCAACGGAGACGCCGTGGTGCACGTTGCTCAGCGAGCTGACCCCGTTGTGACACACCTGGCAGTTGCCGATGCGGCCCGGGTACGTGGTGGGCTCGGCCTGGCCCACCTGGAAGAAGAACGGGTCCAACCGGTTGAGCCGCTCGCCCTCGAAGTTGCGGTGGCCCTTGAGCAGGATGGCGTAGGTGCCGGGCTTGGCGTCCGGCGGCAACGTCACCGTGTAGCGCGTCGTCGGCTGCACCCACGGGCCGCCCGCGACGGCCATGATGTCCGGAGGCACGTAGAACTGCGGCTCGCTCGAGGCGGGATAGGAGAAGTAGTCCGTGGGCACGAAGCCGCCGTTGACGACCTTCAGGTCCTGCAGCGGCCCGACGACCTTGAAGCCGGACTCGGACGCGCTGCTGTCACGCCACGTCAACAGCATGAACTCGTTGAAGTAGGCCAGGCCGTTGGAGCCCTCCTCCATGTAGGTCATGAACGAGGGCATGGAGCCGCGCGGGTGCAGGCCATGGCCGTCGCCGTCCTGGAGCGACACGACGAAGTCCACCGTCTCGCCCGCGTTGAAGAAGTTGCCGTTGGGGGGGCGGGAGACCTGCACCTTCTGCTTGAGGCCGAAGCCGCACGGCGTGGGCACGTCCGTGGCCAACCCATCCGGCCCCAGCTCGTAGCAGGTCGGGGGGCGCTCTTTGGCGTCCTGGAAGGTGACGGGGAAGAGGAAGGGCTTCTGGGGGAGCTGGCTCCACGTGAAGCGGATGACGCCCTCGCCCCGCAGGTCCGGCATGGTGAAGGACTTGAAGGGGTTGGTGGAGTTGGCGAAGGACACCTTCACCGCCGTGGCGAACTCGAGCGCGTCGTAGTTCGCTGCCCTGTGCGGCGTGGGGTCTCCGGGGAACAGCGGGCGCTGAAGGCCCGTCACCGTGAAGCTGGCACGGGTGCGGCCCGTGACGGGGCTCTCCGCGAGGAAGTCCGAGCGCAAGTAGGTCTGGCTGACGCGCACGTTGCCGTCCGCGTCCAGCACCTCCAGCAGGAAGGTGTCGTCCGTGGCCAGCATCCACGCGGCGTTCTCGTAGAACGTCTCGCGCAGGAACGTCTGCGGCTGCAGGCGCTTCCACCCGTCACGCCCCGAGGACAGGCCCGACCAGTCCAGGTCCTTGAAGTACGACTCCAGGCGCATCCACGCCGCGGGCGTGCGCTTGTCGTTGTATTCAGGGAAGCGTGCCAGCTCGACGTCCATCGCGGAGAACTCGCGCAGGAAGTACAGCTCACCGGCGGAGACGACCATTCGCGCGTGAGGCTCGCTCGGCTCGAAGGGCGCGTCCGGCCTCGGGTAGCCGTCATTCATGTTGTAGCAGGTGTCCCCGTAAGCCGGCAGGTTCAGGTCCCCCTTCGTCACGGGTTCACCCGTGGGGAGGATGGCGCAGCCCTTGAACCACAGCAGGGACAGGGAGATGGCACCGGAGGCGGAGCTGTCGTACGGGTCGAACGCGCGAGCACCCCGGCCACGGGTTCCTTCCGTGTCGGCCGTGTCGAACAGGTTGCACCCCGAGGCGACCGCCAACACCGGGAGCATCAGGACCAGCTTTTTCAGGGACAGTGTCATGGGGTTCGAGTCCAGCCCGGCGCACCGAGAACAGGGGACGGTGTAGGGCAAGGCGTGTATCCTACTTTCTAAGAATGCGCCGCGCCAATCACTGGCCGCTGGCGCGTCGCGTCGGAGTCCCCTGGGTCTTCAGGAAGCGGTACATGGCGCGCAGATCCTCCTCCTTCATGGAGGCGAAGGCCTGCCAGGGCATGGCCAGCTTGTTGACCTGGCCCTTGCGGCTGGGCGCGGCGCCCAGGTCCTTGAAGGCGGTGAAGCGGGCGACGAAGGCGTCCTCGTCCAGCCCCTTCATGACGGGCCCGCCGGGCAGGAGGGACGGAATGGGCTCCGCGCCGAAGGGCGTGGGCGCGGCGCGGCCACCCGCGAAGGGCTTCGGTTCCTCATCCGCGCTGGCGTGGCAGAAGGCGCATTGGGCGACGGTCGCCAGGTAGCGGCCCCGGGCGATGGGGTCCGCGGCGGGCTCGGCGACGGGGCCGGGCAGGGGCGCGGCCAGGTCCTGGATCTCCGCCGTCACCTCCGGAAGCAGCTTGGAGGGGGGCGTGGCGCGGGCCACCGCGGGCACCGTGCGCAGCCAGGCCACCACGGCGCGGGCGTCACCGTCCGACAGCGTGGTGCGCCACTCCATGTACGGCATCATGGGAAACAGCGTCCGTCCGTCGCGGCCATAGCCCTCACGCAGGGTGCGCAGCAGCTGCTCGTCCGTCCAGCGCCCCACGCCGTGCTCGGGGTCGGAGGTGATGTTGGGCGCGCACAGGGTGCCCGGCATCTCCCATTCCTCACCGAAGCACGCGCCCGCGAGCACCGGCCCCGACACCGGCCCGCCGAAGCGGCCGTAATCCCGCTCGGTGTGGCAGCCGACGCAGCCGAGCACCGACTCCGCCAGATACCGTCCCCGCGCCACGAGCGCCGAGTCAGCCGACGCGGGCACCACGGGAGGCGCCACCGGCTTCGCGGCGACCACGGGCGGGGCTGGAGGTGGCGGCTTGGGAGCCTCTTCCCGTTGACGACAGGCCGCCCCGGCGACGAGCAGCACCACGGACACACTCCACCCCCAGCTTCGACTCCCTGCGTTCACTCGAGTGTCTCCCGTTCCTATTCCAAGGGGGGCCCGTCCACCGGACGGCCCGAGCGCAGGGCCGTGAGGGCCCGGCGGTATTCGATGGGGAGCCGGTCCGCCTTCACCAGGACCTCGCCCGCGAAGTCCAACGGGTGCGCGCGCGGACGCTGCCCCTCCGCGATGCGGCGGTCCTGCTCCAGGATGGCCGACTCCGACTTCACGAAAAGGTCCGCGAAGTTGCGGATCCTCGGGTGGTACGAGGCGAAGTAGAAGCACTGCATCTTCTCCTCGGACCAGGGCGAGGCCACCGCGTAGACGGTGTGCGGATAGAAGAGGGTCGGCTTGAAGGACAGCCGCGCGGCGAAAGGGAACGTCACGTCATAGGTGAGCGTGGTCCGGTCCACCCGGGGCGGCGCGCCACCGACACCGGGCGCCAGCGCGGGATACACGATGCGCGCGGAGAGTCCGTCCGACCGCTTCTCCACGTCGTAGGGCGGCACCTCGGGCTGGTCCGGATTGCCGAACGTCCCCTCATGCACGAAGGAGAGGTGGGCCACGTCCAGGACGATTTCCACCATGCGGCCGGCGGCGATATCCCAGTCCAGGCGCGGCAGCGGCACCGTGGCCACCGTCGTCGTGTCAGCCAGCTCCGGCCATTCTGGCAATGGCGCGGCGGGCTCGGGTGAAAGACAGACCCAGACCAGGCCATGCCGCTCCGCGGCATGAAACGTCGCGAGCCGGGCCCGCTCCGGAATGGGCGTCTGGGGTTGCGAGGGAATCCGGACGCAGCGCCCGCTCTCGCCGTACGTCCAGCCATGGAACGCGCAGCGAAGGCCCTCGGGGGTGATGGAGCCTGAGCAGAGGTCCGCGCCGCGGTGCGCGCAGTAGCGCTGAGAGGCCGCGACGCCAGAGCCGGTGCGCCAGAGGACCAGATCCGTCTCCAGCAGCCGGGCTGGAAGAGGCGCGTCCCGCAGCTCGTGGGAGTACGCCACCGGATGCCAGTACGGGGCGAAAGCGTCCCGGTACGGGCGGACCTCGTGGGCCGCGCTCATGCCAGGGCGAGCGGGGCGATCTTGCTTTCGATTTCCTCGAGGAGGAAGTCGATCTCCTCTATCTCGTCGAGCTTCTCGGGAGCAGCGGACACCGCCTCGGCGGTAGTCGATGTGGATACTGCTGTAGCAGCCAATTCGGAGGGGGACTGAGCAGTCTCTTCCGACGCCATGGGATGGCCTCCACTACACAGGGGAGGCGGATGCTCGGGGGAACGCTGGGGGAATGTCAACCCACCGTGGCTTTCCTCACCTGTCACAACGCCACTAGACTGCGTTCATCCATGCCCCCTGCCCCCTCCGTCGTGCGCATCGTGGCCATGTTGTGTCTGCTTCATGGCACCGCCCACGCGGAGCCCTGGAAGAAAGCCAGACCCGGCACCACGACGGAGTCGCAGTTGCGCATCCTGTTCGGCGAGCCCGACTCACGACGTCGTGAGGATGGCGCGCTGGTGCTCGACTATCAGGGTCAGTCCTCGCCGGCGGGCACGAGGCATGCGCGTTTCACGGTGGATACACGCACCCGAAGGCTCCAGCGCATCGATGTCTTTCCCACCCGGCCGCCCTCGCGCGCCGCGGTGGAGAAACAATTCGGCGCGGCGTGTCCCAAGGTCGGCCGGAGCAAGAAGCCCTGCTACCTGGTGAAGGCCACGGCGGACACCACGCTGTACTTCCACTATCCCTCGCGCGGCCTGGCGGTGTTCTTCACCGGTGCCGACGTGCGCGCGCTGACCTACGAGCGTCCTGTCCGGGGGCGCCTCGCGCTCTCCTCCAGCGTGGAGCCGCCGCTGGAGCTGGGCTCGGGGAGTGACGGCGTTCGGAGCACCAACGCATCGGGCGACACCGTGTCCGCGTCCGGCACCGACGCGGAGGACGACACGGAGACCGCCGACGGGAACACCGTGGAGGCCTTCGCGGAGCCCGCCTCCGACACCGCGAACGCGCCCGCCGCCGCGAGCCTGGCGCTGGCGGTGCCAACCATCGACGGCGAAGGCGAGGGCCAGGCACCGCGTCCACCGGCGTCCGCTGACGTGGACACCTCGCTGCGGCCCGTGGTGGTGGCGGACATGGGGACGTCTGTCACGTCGGGCCCCTCCGTGCCGGGCGAGGGGCCCCAGCCGGTGACGGAGGAGGCCGCGGTGGAAGACCCTCTGCACCCTTCCGCCTTCCTCAAGGTGCCGGAGCTGCTCACGGTGGGCGGCTTCTATCTGCAGCGCGCGGAGGTATCCGGCGCCACCCGGGCGCTGAGCGCGAAGACGGGCGTGGACCCGTTCTTCCCGGCGCTGCTGGACGTGTACCTGGACTTCAAGCCGTTCGACGGGCTGCGCAGCTTCGCGGTGGGCCGGATGGCGTACGACCCGTTGGACCCGCTGCTCTCCACGCCCGTGACGAGCCTGGACCGGCTGTGGATCTACTTCGGCCTCTTCGACCACGTCTTCATCACCGCGGGCCGTCAGCACATCAAGTGGGGCAGCTCGAAGATCTGGAACACCACCGACTTCCTGCGCTCGCGCAATCCGGACCCGCTGTTCCTCTACGACTTGAGGCCCGGCGTGGACATGGTGAAGGTCAACGTGCCGTGGGAGGAGATGGCCGCCAACCTGTGGATCATCGGCACCGCGGACCTGGTGGACACGACGAGTGGAGTGGGCGGACTGGAGGACGAGGACCGCGTGCGCTACGGCGGCGCGGTGCGCGCGGAAATCGCGCTGGGCACCAGCGAGCTGGCGGCGACGGGCTCGTTCTATGAGGGGCGGCGCCCCCGCTATGGCCTGGACTACTCGCTCGGCCTGGGGCGGCTGGACTTCAACACGGAGATCGCCCTGGTGCATGGCGCGGACGTGGCCACGTGGGAGCGCGCGGCGGACGGTGGCTTCCAGGTGCGGGCGCTGGACGGGTTGCAGGTGCAGGCCAGTGGCGGCATGCAGGTCGAGCTGCGGGTGGCGGACACCTTCAAGACGGTGGTGCGGTTGGAGGGCTTCTACAACCAGTTGGGCAGCGATGACCGCGAGCTGCTGACGTGGGTGCAGACCGTCGGCGACTTCCAGCCGCTCTACTTCGGCCGCTTCTATGGCATGGCGCAGGTCGCCGTCACCGCGCGCAACATCTACGAGCCGACGACAACGCTCACCTTGCTGGGCAACGTGGGCGACCCCTCCTACGTCGTCCGGCTGGACATCAACGCCTCCCGGCTGCGTGACGTGACGGTCGCGGCCTTCGTGGAAGTTCCCTTTGGAGAGCGCGGCGGCGAGTTCCGCTTTCAGCCCGACCCCACCGTGGCGCCTGGTGCACCGGTGGACATGGGGTTGTTCCGCGCGGGCATCAACGTTCGCCTCAGGCTCTGAGCCCTACCCACATGACAGTTCCAGACGATTCCGCCCCGGCCTCCCCCAGCCAGCAAGGACGGAAGGTTCCCCCTGTCGATTCCGTCGCCGCGCCCGGCGCCGCCACCCCTCTGCCCGAACACGCTCCAGCGCACGAGCCCGGACCGCGCCCCGTCCTCTCCGACGAGCAGCGCCAGCGGGTGCTCTCCACCTTCAACGCCTCCGAGCGGGAGTTCGAGGGCGGCGACACGGTGGTGGCCTGCTTCGAGCAGCAGGTGGACCGTGCGCCCGACGCGACGGCGCTCGACTTCGAGGGCACGCGGCTGACGTACCGGGAGCTGGATGAGCGCGCCAACCGGCTCGCGCGCCACCTGCGCTCGTTGAGCGTGGGGCCGGAGACGCGCGTGGCGCTGTGCGCGGAGCGCTCCGTGGAGCAGGTGGTGGGGATGCTGGGCATCCTCAAGGCGGGAGGCGCGTTCGTTCCGTTGGACCCGGCGCATCCTCCCGAGCGCCAGGGCTTCATGCTCTCCGACAGCGGCGCGCCCGTGGTGCTCGCGCACCAGCGGGTGATGGACGAGCTGCCGCTGCGGGGCGAGATGCTGGTGGAGTTGGAGGGCACCCGGCCGGAGTACGCGCACCTGCCCGTCGGACGACTGGACGCGGTCGCCACGCCGGAGCACCTCGCCTACGTCATCTACACCTCCGGTTCCACGGGACGCCCCAAGGGCGTCCTGGTGCCGCACGCGGGGCTGCGCAATACGGCTTTGGCCGCGGTCCAGGCGCATGGCTTCCGGCCGGAGGACCGGGTGCTCCAGTTCGCGTCGATGACCTTCGACGCCTCCGTGTGCGAGGTCTTCGCCACGCTGCTCGCGGGTGCGACGCTGGTGCTCGCGCCCCAGGAGCGACTGCTTCCCGACGCGCCCCTGCGAGCGCTGCTGCGTGAGCGCGCCGTCACCGCCGTCACCCTCACCCCATCCGTGCTCGCGCAATTGGAGACGGAGGGACTGGAGGGGCTGCGCACCGTCATCTCCGCGGGCGAAGCCCTGCCCATCGCCGTGGCCGAGCGCTGGAGCGAGGGGCGCCGGATGCTCAACGCCTACGGCCCGACGGAGGCCAGCGTCTGTGCCGCCATCACTCCGCACGCGGTGGTACCGGGCGCCATCACCCTGGGCACGCCGTGGCCCAACACGCGGCTCTACGTGCTCGACGAAGCGCTGGAGCCCCTGCCCCCCGGCGTGGCCGGCGAGCTGTACATCGGCGGCGTGGGCGTGGCCCGTGGATACCTGGGCCGTCCGGACCTCACGGCGGAGCGCTTCCTGCCCCATCCCTTCAGCCCCATCCCCGGCGCGCGGCTGTACCGCACCGGAGACCTGGCGCGGTGGACGCCGGACGGAGAGCTCGAGTACGCGGGCCGCGCCGACACCCAGGTGAAGCTGCGCGGCATGCGCGTGGAGCCGGGTGAAGTCGAAGCCCTGCTCGCGCGCCATCCCGAGGTCCGCGAAGTCGCGGTGCTCGCGCGCGAGGTGACGGCCGGAGAGCTGTCGCTGGTGGCCTTCATCGCCCCGGACGTGGGCCTGGATGCGGCCCGTGTCAGCACGGCCCTGCGTGCGTGGCTGCGACAGCAGCTCCCCGAGCACCTGGTGCCCTCCGTGCTCATGACGCTCTCCACCCTGCCCCTGACGACCTCGGGGAAGGTGGACCGGCGAGCGCTGGGGGTGATGCCGCTCGAGCGCGGCGATGCATCGGGCGCCCTCCCTGGAGGCGAGCCTCGAGGAAAGCTGGAGGCGCTGCTCGCGGGCCTGTTCCAGCAGGTGCTGGGTGTGGAGAGGGTGGGGCGGGACAGCGACTTCTTCGACCTGGGTGGGCACTCGTTGAGCGCGACGCGGCTGCTGGCGCGCGTACAGCATGCGGTGGGGGTGGAGCTGCCGCTGAGCGCGCTGTTCTCCCACGCCACGGTGGCCTCCCTGGCGCGCGCGCTGGGGCCCAAGGCCGCGTCGCTCGGAGCGCCCCTGGCGGGCCCCACGCAGCTTCCCATCGACGCCGTCCCGATGACGTCCCTGGCACAGGAGCGGCTGTGGTTCCTTCAACAGCTTCAGCCCGACTCGGCGGCGTACCTCGTTGTCGACGCGCTGGAGTTCCGGGGCGTGCTCAGCGTGCCCGCGATGGAAGCCACGCTGCGCCGGATGGTGGAGCGACATGCCGCTCTTCGCGTCACCTTCACGCCCGTCGAGGGCAGCCCGCGCCTGCACACCCACGCGGTGCACGAGCCCGTGCTCGCCGTGGAAGACCTGTCGCGGCTCCCGCGCGAGGCGGGGACACCGGAGGCCGTGCTCCAGCGCCGACTGAGTGAAGAAGCCGCGCGCCCGCTCTCGTTGGAAGACGGGCCGCTGTACCGGTTCCGCCTGTTCAGCGTTGGCCCCGAGCAGCACGTGTTGCTTCTGGTGCTTCACCACCTGGTGGTGGATGGCCTGTCCATGGGCATCCTCCTGAATGAGCTGGCGCGGACGTACTCCGCCGTCCAGGAAGGCCGTGAGCCCACCCCGGCTCCGGTGACCATGACCTACGCGGATGTCTCCGCGTGGCAGCGCACCCCCGAGGTGCGCGCGCGTGAGGACATCCACCTCGAGTACTGGAAGCGACAGCTCGCCGGTGCACCGGCGCTGCTCATGCTCCCCACCGACAAGCCTCGACCGCCGGTGCTCTCCGACCGGGGCGCGTACTCGCGTCGACACGTGCTGCCCCGCGAGGTCCGTCAGCGCCTGGAGGCCCTGTGCCGGCATCACCAGGTGACGCCATTCATGGCGCTCTATGCCGTCTTCGCCACCCTGCTCCACCGCTACTCCGGCGAGCAGGAGCTGTGCATCGGCACGCCTGTCTCCGGCCGCAGTCACGAGTCCACGGAGGAGATCGTCGGTCTCTTCATCAACACGCTCGTGCTGCGCACCCACCTGTTGCCAGCCGCGCCCTTCTCCATGCTGCTGGCCCACGTCTGGGCGATGTCACTGGAGACCTTCAGCCACCAGCACGCCCCTTTCGAGCGGGTCGTCGATGCGCTCCATGTCGAGCGCAGCCTGAGCCACGCGCCGCTGTTCCAGGTGATGTTCGACCTGCGCCGCGTCGACTCGCCCCTCTCCTTCACCGGCCTGTCTTCGCAGCACGTCTTCGTCGACAACGGCACCAGCCAGCTCGACCTCGCGCTCACCGCCACCGAGCTGCCGGACTCTTCGCTCCAGCTCTTCTTCCAGTTCCGCACCGACCTCTTCGAGCACGCCTCCGTCGAGCGGATGCTGTCCCACTTCGTCCTGCTGCTGGAGCAGGCCCTCGCCGCTCCCCAGCTTCCCCTCTCCGAACTCTCGCTTCTCGACGCCGACGAGCGACGACGCGTCCTGCTCGACTTCAACGACACCGAGCGGGCCTTCGACGCAGACGGCACTGTCGCTTCTCTTCTTGAAGCCACGTTCGCTCGCACTCCCGACGCTGTCGCGCTCGTCGCCCCGGATGCCACGCTCACCTTCGCGCAGCTTCACGCACGCGCGTCGCGTCTCGCGTCCCACCTCGCAGCGCTGGGGGCTCGTCCCGAGGCCGTCGTCGGCGTCTGCGTCGAGCGCTCCTCGGAGGCCGTCGTCTCGCTGCTCGCCGTTCACCTCACCGGCGCCGCATGCCTTCCGCTGGAGCCGTCTCATCCACCAGCGCGCCGCGCCCTGCTGCTTCAGCAGTCCCGCGCCAGCCTCGTCGTCGCTTCGCCCTCGCTGTTTGACGGCGTTCAACTCGACGCGGTGCTCGTGCAGCCACAGGACGCCCTGCGACCCGGTGCGGCGCTCGCGCAGCCCTCACGCGCGCACCCGGACAACCTGGCGTACATCCTCTACACCTCGGGCTCCACCGGCGTGCCCAAGGGCGTCCTCTCCACCCAGCAGAACGTCGTCCACTGCTTCGACGCCTTCGACTCCCTCTACTCCACTTCCCCCGGCCACACCTGGGCCGCCTCCGGCAGCCTCTCCTTCGACATCCACCAGGAGGAAATCCTCTTCAGCCTCT
>NZ_VIFM01000639.1 GCF_006636215.1 Myxococcus llanfairpwllgwyngyllgogerychwyrndrobwllllantysiliogogogochensis
TGTGTAGCCCTGGTCGTAAGGTCCATGATGACTTGACGTCATCCCCACCTTCCTCCAGTTTATCACTGGCAGTCTCCTTTGAGTTCCCGGCCTAACCGCTGGCAACAAAGGATAAGGGTTGCGCTCGTTGCGGGACTTAACCCAACATTTCACAACACGAGCTGACGACAGCCATGCAGCACCTGTCTCACAGTTCCCGAAGGCACCAATCCATCTCTGGAAAGTTCTGTGGATGTCAAGACCAGGTAAGGTTCTTCGCGTTGCATCGAATTAAACCACATGCTCCACCGCTTGTGCGGGCCCCCGTCAATTCATTTGAGTTTTAACCTTGCGGCCGTACTCCCCAGGCGGTCGATTTAACGCGTTAGCTCCGGAAGCCACGCCTCAAGGGCACAACCTCCAAATCGACATCGTTTACGGCGTGGACTACCAGGGTATCTAATCCTGTTTGCTCCCCACGCTTTCGCACCTGAGCGTCAGTCTTTGTCCAGGGGGCCGCCTTCGCCACCGGTATTCCTCCAGATCTCTACGCATTTCACCGCTACACCTGGAATTCTACCCCCCTCTACAAGAC
>NZ_VIFM01000640.1 GCF_006636215.1 Myxococcus llanfairpwllgwyngyllgogerychwyrndrobwllllantysiliogogogochensis
GCCCCGCCCTCCCCGTCCGCCGGGTACGCAGGCGCCGAAGGAGCCCGAGGTGGAGCTGCCCTTCGACGACGATGAGGTGGCCCCCCTCCAGGCCGACGACCCTCGCCCCCAGCGGGTGCCCCAGTTTCCGGCGGGCTCTCGCAAGGGACGCTCGAAGAGCGGCGGCAAGGGCCGGGAAAAGAACGACCGGGAGTTGTCCGGCCGGTTCGACTGGGGACGCGAGTACTCGAACCCCGGACATCCACCGGCCTTCCTCTACGTCGAGCGAGGCCCCGGGGCGGGTCAGCTCGTGCCCGTGCAGCAGGGGCCCCTGGTGTTGGGGCGGTCGTCCTCGTCGGACCTGCGGCTCCAGCATCCGTCCATCAGCCGGCGTCACGCGCAAATCACCCGCCAGGGCGACCAGGTCTTCATCAAGGACCTGGGCAGCCAGAACGGCACCTTCATCAACCGCAACCGCGTCACCGATGAAGTCGAGGTGATGCAGGGTGACGAAATCACCCTGGGCAACGCGATGCTGCGGCTGCGCGGTCCGGGTGGTACGCCCGCCGCGGGCATCCCCGCCCTCACCGGCGC
>NZ_VIFM01000641.1 GCF_006636215.1 Myxococcus llanfairpwllgwyngyllgogerychwyrndrobwllllantysiliogogogochensis
GACCAGGTCATCGCCACCGTCGGTGCCGAGGATCTTGCGCAGGGCCTGGTAGCCGCCGCGCGCCTCGTAGTCCTTGATGCTCCAGTTCGTGCCGTCGAGGCCTGCGTAGATCTGCGGCTCGATGTGGCGGTCGTGGAAGCAGGTCTGGACGCCCGTGGCCTGGAACTGCGAGAGGATCTGTGCTGCGGTGGTCATGCCTGTCCCTCCGCCTGGCGCAGGCCGTCCACGAGCTGGTCGAGCTTTTCGTTGTCCATGAAGCTGCACATCGTGCGGTCGTTCACCAGCATCACGGGCGCATCGGCGCATGCGCCCAGGCATTCGCACTGCTGCAGCGTGAACAGGCCGTCGGGCGTGGTCTCGCCCATGGTGATGCCGAGCTTCTTCTCGAGGTGGTGCAGCGCCTTCTGCCCGTCGCGCAGCTGGCACGGCAGGTTGGTGCAGACGTTCAGCTTGTACTTGCCCAGCGGCTGCTGGTTGTACATGTTGTAGAAGGTCGTGACTTCGTGCACGGCGATCTGGGGCATGCCCAGGACCTCGGCGATCACGGCCTCGCTCTCGGCGCTGACCCAGCC
>NZ_VIFM01000642.1 GCF_006636215.1 Myxococcus llanfairpwllgwyngyllgogerychwyrndrobwllllantysiliogogogochensis
GTTGGGAGGAGGAAGAGCCTTCCTGTCGAGCTTCCCGTTGGCGGAGAGGGGGAAGGACGGGAGGGAGACGAGAGCAGCCGGCACCATGTACTCGGGCAGGCGCTGGAGGAGGAATGAGCGGAGCGCGGACGTGTCGATGTCCTGCTCGGCGGCCGTGAAGTAGGCGACGAGACGCTTGTCACCGGGGACGTCTTCGCGAGCGAGGACGACGGCTTCCTGGATGCCAGAGAAGAGGCGGAGAGCGGCCTCGACTTCACCCAGCTCAATGCGGAAGCCGCGGACCTTCACCTGGAAGTCGGAGCGGCCGAGGAACTCGAGAGTGCCGTCGGCGAGCCAGCGGACTCGGTCACCGGTGCGGTAGAGGCGAGCACCAGGAGTGCTGCTGAAGGGATGAGGGACGAAGCGCTCGGCGGTGAGGTCAGCGCGGTTGAGGTAACCCCAAGCGAGGCCGTCACCCCCGACGAAGAGCTCTCCAGGGACGCCCGGAGGCAGGGGCTGGAAGGAGGCGTCGAGGACGAAGGCGGAGGAGTTGGAGAGAGGAGCGCCGATGGGGACGGAGCGAGAGAAGGAGT
>NZ_VIFM01000643.1 GCF_006636215.1 Myxococcus llanfairpwllgwyngyllgogerychwyrndrobwllllantysiliogogogochensis
CGCGCTCTGGCCGCACGCCTTCGCCGCGCGCCTGGAGGTGGAACTGGCGGAAGACACGCTGCGGATCGCGCTCACGCTGCGCAACCGGGGCGATGCGCCCTGGTCGTTCACCGGCGCGCTCCACAGCTACCTGCGGGTGGCGGACATCGCCGCGGCGCGGGTGGACGGCCTCGATGGCTGCGCCCGCTGGGACGCCGCGACCGACCGCCGCGGCGTGCAGGAGGGCCCCCTGACGTTCGACGGCGAGTTCGACCGCGTGTTCGATGCGCCCGGCGCGCCGCTGCGCGTGGAGACCGGGCTGGGCGTGCTGTCGGTCACCCAGGGCGGGTTCGCCGAGAACGTCGTCTGGAACCCCGGCGCAGCGCTCTGCGCCAAGCTGCCCGACATGCCGCCGGACGGCTACCGCCACATGCTGTGCGTGGAATCCGCCTGCGTGCATGTGCCCGTGGAGCTCGCCCCGGGCGCCGAATGGACCGGCTGGCAGCAACTGCAGGTCGTCCGCTGAGGCGGCACCGCCGCTCTCCCGTTTTCCGCTTTTCTTCCCCGATCCCCTTCTTGCAGGACCCGCCC
>NZ_VIFM01000644.1 GCF_006636215.1 Myxococcus llanfairpwllgwyngyllgogerychwyrndrobwllllantysiliogogogochensis
ATATTGGCCACGCCCACGCTGTGCGGGAAGGCTTCGAACATCTTCTGGTCGTTGGTGGAATCGCCCACGTAGACCCAGCGGCCGATCTCCGCGTCGAGCGTGCGCCCGAAGAGGGCGCGCACGATCCAGCGGGCGCCCGCGAGCTTGTCGTGCTCGCCGTACCAGCCGTTGACGTGGATGCTGCTCACGGTGGCGTGCATGCCTTCGGCGCGCATGCGCTGCACGACGGCGTCGATGGCCGGCTGCGGCAATTGCACGAATTCGCTGTGGTCGATGGCGATGTCGCATTCGCGGCCGGCCGAGTCCGTGGCGCGGCGGGCGCCGGGAATGTCCCGCTCGATGCCGGCGAGCACCTCCTGCATGCGCGCGTACTGCGCGGCGCGCGTGGCGGCGTCCTGCTGGTAGATCTTGGCCAGCACGGGGCCTCCGGGGCCCATCGGGTGCACTCGCACCGCGTCGGATTGCGCCGCGGGTCCCGTGCGCTGCAGCGGCGCTTCGGGCTGCCGCACCATCGCCACGGCGCCGTTCTCGGCCACGATCGCGTCCACGGGCCACGAGGCGGCGAACGG
>NZ_VIFM01000645.1 GCF_006636215.1 Myxococcus llanfairpwllgwyngyllgogerychwyrndrobwllllantysiliogogogochensis
TCTTTGAAGATGCCACCAAAGGCGGGGTGGTGCCGCGCGAGTACATTCCTTCGGTGGAAAAAGGCCTGCGCGAAGCGATGGGCACCGGCGTGCTGGCAGGCTATCCGGTGGTGGACGTCAAAGCGACCCTGACTTTTGGTTCGTACCACGACGTCGACTCCTCGGAAATGGCCTTCCGCATGGCGGCCATTTTCGGCTTCAAGGAGGGCGCGCGCAGGGCCGACCCGGCGATCCTCGAACCGGTGATGCACGTGGAAGCGGAAACGCCGGAAGAGTACGCCGGGAATATTATGGGCGATCTCTCTTCCCGTCGCGGGATGGTGCAGGGGATGGAAGAGCGCTTCGGCAGCCAGATCATCCGCGCCGACGTGCCGCTGGCGGAGATGTTTGGTTATTCCACCACGCTGCGCTCGATGTCGCAGGGACGGGCAACCTACAGCATGGAGTTCCACCATTACGCGGAAGCGCCGCGTAATGTGGCGGATGAAATCATCGCCAGCCGCGCGAAAAGCTAAGCAACGTTCCCGGGTGCGACGCGAGGCGTCTTACCCGGGCTACTCTGGTAC
>NZ_VIFM01000646.1 GCF_006636215.1 Myxococcus llanfairpwllgwyngyllgogerychwyrndrobwllllantysiliogogogochensis
GATCCCGCCGTCCGCGAGAAGGCCGAACAGGCCGTGCGTGCCGCGCTCGCGAAGCTGCAGGAAGAAACGGCGCAGGGCCACGGCAAGGCGTCCGCGGGCGCCGCCACCGCGCTGCGCACGGTGCTCAAGCAGCACGGCCGCCACATCGACGGCGCGCTGGAACACGACGTGCACACCGCGCTGATCGCGGCGGGCGAACTGCAGGGCTGGCAGCGCTGGAGCGCCGACCAGGTGCGCGAGGAACTCGTGGCCAAGGCCGAAGGGCTGCTCAAGCGCCCCGAGGGCCAGGCCCTGGGCGGCCGCAAGATCCAGGAGAGCCTGCGCCAGCTGCGTGAACAGTGGAAGCAGACCGACCAGGGCGGCCAGGCCAACCATGCGCTCTGGAAGAAATTCGACGAAGCCTGCAACGCCGCGCACAAGGTGGTCGAGGCCTGGCTCGAGAAGGTGCGCGCCGACGCGGCCGAGCACAAGGGCCAGCGGCTCGCCCTCATCCAGGAACTGCAGGCCTGGACGGCCGCGCAAGCCGAAGGCGGTGCAGAGCGCGACTGGAAGCAGGTGAACCG
>NZ_VIFM01000647.1 GCF_006636215.1 Myxococcus llanfairpwllgwyngyllgogerychwyrndrobwllllantysiliogogogochensis
GTCGGGGGCCGTGGCCTCGACGGCGGTGGCATCGAGGTCCGCGGGGAACGCAGAGCGCAGGGTGCTGTAGAGATTCTGTGATCCAGCGGCCGTTGCAGGATTCGGCGTGGGAACGGGCGATGCGAGCGGTTGGAACGACATGGTGGGGCGGATGGTTGCGGAAGACAGAAAGAAAGAAAAAAGAAAGAAAAAGAGGAAACGTGGAACGTGGAAGGAGGGTGAGCAGGAAGGCGTGGCCGGTGCGTGCCTCAGAACCGCGGCGCCCGCTTCTCCAGGAAGGCCGCGATGCCTTCCCGGTGCTCGGCACCGGCCGCATAGGCATAAGGATCGGGTGCGGCCTGCATGCCGTCGCCGTTTCCGGGCTGCCGGCACGCGCGCAGCGTCCGCTTGTTGAGCCGTGCCGCCTGGGGCGCCAGCGCGACGATGCGCTCCGCGCCCGCCCAGGCGTGCGCGTCCAGCGCGCCATCCGCCACCACGGCCGCAAGGAACCCCTGCGCAGCCAGGGGCTCGGCGCCGAACGTGGCCGCCTCCAGCAGCATGCGGCGAGCCAGCGCATCGC
>NZ_VIFM01000648.1 GCF_006636215.1 Myxococcus llanfairpwllgwyngyllgogerychwyrndrobwllllantysiliogogogochensis
ACGTGCTGCTGGGGATCTCCACCTCCGGTAACTCTGGTAACGTTATCAAAGCGATCGAGGCCGCCCGCGCGCAGGGGATGAAGGTGATCACCCTGACTGGTAAAGACGGCGGTAAAATGGCCGGCTCCGCCGATGTTGAAATTCGCGTGCCGCATTTTGGCTATGCCGACCGTATTCAGGAAATTCACATTAAAGTGATTCATATTCTGATTATGCTGATCGAAAAAGAGATGGTTAAAGCTTAACAGGCCGTATTGCTGGCGGTGTTGAACCCCGGGCAGCGCTCAATCTCCTTGCGTACCTCAGGTACGATCCGGTTTTTGCGCGCTGACCGCGTTCAGGCTGGCTGACGTAGTAACGCCTTTGGTATTTAAGCCGCGTGGTATGAGGTGAGATATGTGCGAACTGCTCGGGATGAGCGCGAATGTGCCAACAGATATTTGCTTTAGCTTTACCGGGCTGGTTCAGCGCGGGGGCGGCACCGGGCCGCATAAAGACGGTTGGGGCATCACCTTCTATGAAGGCAAAGGCTGTCGCACATTTAAAGATCCGCAGCCC
>NZ_VIFM01000064.1 GCF_006636215.1 Myxococcus llanfairpwllgwyngyllgogerychwyrndrobwllllantysiliogogogochensis
TAAGAGACACGCCCTGGTGCTCCCATGTCCTCAACGTCTCCTCGCCGGGCCAGCAGTCGCGCCATCTTGCGTCTGCAGTGGCTGCTCCCCCTGTTGTGGATGGTGTCCTCGAGTCAGGGCGCGGCGGCCCCCATCCTGCGCCACACGGCGAACCAGCGCGGCGACCTCCTGATGGTGGGCAACACGCTCGCCCACGACTGCGCCTCCGGTGTGCCGGCGCCGCTGGTGGGGACGGTGGGGAGCTGCGGGTCGAACACCTCGGATGACGCGGTGGACGTCTACTGGACCCTCCAATCAGGCGTGGCGACCGCGAACACCTCCGTGAGCCCCACCAATGCCCGGAGCCGCGCCGCGCTCAGCATCCCCACCGGCGCCATCGTGACGTATGCGCGGCTGTACTGGGCCGCGCACCTGTCCACCACCACGTCGCAGCGGACCCCGGACACCACCGCGGAGTTCAGCCGCCCCGGGGTCTTCACGCAGCAGCTGACGGCGGACGTCGCGCACAGCTACGCCCCGAGCAATCGCTACATCTACGAGTCCTCCGCGGACGTCACCAGCCTGGTCGCCGCCCACGGCACGGGCGTCTACGAGGTGAGCGGCGTGGACGCCGTGCCGCTCGCCAACCTCAACAGCATGGACCCGTTCAGCGCGTGGGCGCTGGTGGTCTTCTACCGGCACCCCGACTCGCCCATTCGCAACCTGGCGCTCTTCGATGGCATCGATTACGTCAGCAGCGGCAACCCCCAGACGGTGACGCTGTCGGGCTTCACCGTCCCGCCGTCCGGCTTCGATGCCAAGCTGGGCGTGCTGGCCTTCGAGGGTGACGCCACGCGCACAGGCGACCAGTTCCTCGTCAATGGCGTGAGCATCTCCGACGCCGCCAACCCCGCGAACAACTTCTTCAACGGCACGCGCTCCGTGCTCGGCACGCCCTCCACGCACGCCAATGACCTGCCCCGCCCGACGGGCGCGCAGGCGAGCATGTCGGGGGTGGACATGGACGTGGTGGACATCACCCACCGCGTGACGGGGGGCGCCACGTCGATGTCGCTCACCGCCACGTCCACGGGTGACTCGTACATCCTCGGCGCGTTCGCGACGTCCATCGCCACGCTCCGACCGGACTTCACCAACACCTACAAGACCGCGACGGCGGTGAACCCGCGCGCGGATGGCTCGCTGCGCGGAGGCGACGTCATCGAATACAGCATCGTCACCACCAACACGGGCGACGACGTCAGCATCGAGACCGTCTTCACGGACCCGCTGCCCGCCCAGCTCACCTTCCAGCCGGGCTCGCTGCGGATTGTCTCCGGCCCCAACGCGGGCGTGCTGACGGACGCCCCGGGCGACGACGTGGGTGAGGTCAGCGCGGCGGGCGTCATCACGGTCCGGCTCGGCACCGGCGCGACGGCCACGCTGGGGGGCACCCTGCAGCTTCAACAGAGCACCACCGTCCGCTTCCGCGCCGTGGTGAAGGCCTCTGCCTCCGGAGTCATCGCCAACCAGGCCACCCTCACCGCCGCGGGCGAGCGAGGCGCTCCCGCCAGCTCCGCCACCAGCTCCCCCTCGTCGAACACCACCGGTCCGACGACCATCACCGTGTCCGTCCCGGATGCGCCCGTGGTGACGGCCCCGGCGAATGGAAGCACCGTGGCGACGAGCACGCCCGTCTTCTCCGGTACGGCCGAGCCGGGCAGCACCGTCAGCGTGGTGGTCGACGGCGTCGTCGTCTGCACCGCCCCCGCCCATGCGACCACGGGCGACTGGTCCTGCACCAGCATCGCGCTCTCCGAGGGCGCGCACACCGCCACGGTGACGGCCAGCGACCCGGCAGGCAACGTCAGTCCGCCCACCCAGGTGGACTTCACCATCGACACCCTCGTGCCTGACACGAGCATCGTCACCGGGCCCACGGGCGCGGTGGCCTCCAACAGCGCGTCCTTCACCTTCGCCTCCAACGAGAGCCCCGTCACCTACGCGTGCAGCCTGGATGGCGCGGCCTTCGCGCCTTGTGCCTCGCCGGCGACCTTCGGTTCCCTGGCCCAGGGCAATCACACCCTCGCGGTGCGCGCCGTGGACGCGGTGGGCAACATGGACCCGACGCCGGCCACCCGCGCGTGGAGCGTGGACACCGTCGCGCCGGACACCACCATCGTCAGCGGCCCGTCCGGACTGACGAACTCCGCCAGCGCCACGTTCACCTTCGGCTCCAACGAGGCGTCGGTGACGTACCAGTGCGCGCTCGACGGCGCGACCTTCGCGTCCTGCCCGAGCCCCGCGACGTTCTCCGGCCTGTCACAAGGCAGCCACACCTTGCTGGTGCGTGCGGTGGACGGCGCGAGCAACGCGGACTCCTCACCCGCCAGCCGGACGTGGACCGTGGACACGGTGGCGCCGGACACCACCATCGTCAGCGGACCGTCCGGTGCAACGAACTCCGCCAGCGCCACCTTTGCATTCAGCTCCACCGAAGGCTCCATTGCCTACGAGTGCAGCCTCGACGGGGCGACCTTCACCTCCTGCTCGACGCCCGCGACGTACAACACCCTCTCCCAGGGCAATCACACGCTGGCGGTTCGCGCTCGCGATACGGCGGGCAACGTGGACCCGACGCCGGCCACCCGCTCGTGGAGCGTGGACACGGTGGCGCCGGACACCACCATCGTCACCGGTCCGTCGGGGACGACGAACTCCACCAGCGCGACGTTCACCTTCACGTCCAGCGAGACGCCGGTGACGTTCGAGTGCGCCCTCGATGGCGCGAGCTTCACCGACTGCTCGACGCCCGCGACCTACGACACCCTCTCCCAGGGCAGCCACACCCTGGCGGTGCGCGCCCGTGACGCCACGGGCAACCTCGACGCCACTCCCGCGACCCGGACCTGGACGGTGGACACGGTGGCTCCGGAGACGTCCTTCACCAGCACTCCGCCGTCCTCTTCCAATTCGGCGATGGCTTCCTTCGACTTCACCTCCAACGAGAGCAGCGTGGCGTTCGAGTGTCGGCTGGATGGTGAGGTGCTGTTCACTCCCTGCACCAACCCGCAGGCCTTCCCGGCACTGGCGCAAGGCAGTCACACGCTGCAGGTCCGCGCGGTGGACTCCGCGGGCAACGTGGACCCGACGCCCGCGACGTACACGTGGACCATCGACACGTCCGCGCCGGACACCACCCTCTCTGGCGGCCCCACGGGGACGACGGCGGCGACCAGTGCGACGTTCTCCCTCGCCTCCACCGAAAGCCCGGCGAGGTTCGAGTGCTCGCTCGATGGTGCGACCTTCGTTTCCTGCACGAGCCCCGTGACACACACGGACCTCGTGGATGGCGCTCACACCTTCGCGGTGCGCGCGGTGGATGCCGCCGGCAACATGGACCCGACGCCGGCCACCCGCACGTGGACGGTGGACACCACGCCCCCCGAGACATCCTTCACCAGCACCCCGGCGCCCGTGGCCAGCTCCGCGACGGCCACCTTCGGCTTCAGCTCCAATGAGACGCAGGTGACCTATGAGTGCTCGCTCGACGGCGCGACCTTCGCCACCTGCGCCACCCCACAGCCCTTCCCCGGGCTCCAGGACGGCCCTCACACCCTGGCGGTCCGCGCCCGCGACGCCGTGGGCAACGTGGATGCGTCGCCCGCGACGTATGCGTGGAGCATCGACACGTCCGCTCCGGACACCACCATCGTCACCGGCCCGTCCGCGCTGACGAACAGCGCCGACACGACGTTCTCGTTCGATGCCTCGGAGTCAGGCGTGACGTACGAGTGCTCGCTCGACAGTGCGACCTTCGCCACCTGCGCGAACCCCGCGAGCTTCGGGTCCCTGACGGACGGAAGCCACACCCTGGCGGTCCGCGCTCGCGACGGCGCGGGCAACACGGACGCGACGCCCGCCACCCGGACCTGGACGGTAGACACCACGCCGCCCGACACCATCCTGACGAGCCAGCCAGCCTCCATCACCAACACCACCTCCGCCACGTTCGGCTTCGGAAGTGACACGGACCCGGTGACCTACGAATGCGCGCTGGACGGGCCGGCGTTCACCGCCTGCGCTCATCCCGAGACGTTCCAGGGACTGGCCCAGGGCAGCCACACGCTGGCCGTGCGCGCTCGTGATGCGGCCGGCAATGTGGACCCGACGCCCGCGACCTATGCGTGGACGGTGGACACCACCGCGCCGGATGCGCCCGAAATCGATGTGCCCGCCAATGGTGTCGTGGTGCCCACGCGGCAGCCCGCCATCTCCGGCACCGCGCAGCCGGGAACCCTGTTGACGGTGACGGTGGATGGCTCCGTGCTGGGCACGGCTCCCGTGAACGCGCAGGGCGAATGGACCTTCACCCCGGCCACCCCGCTGGGCCAGGGACCGCACACCGCGACGGCCACGGCCACGGACGCCGCGGGCAACGAGAGCGATGCCAGCGCGCCCACGAGCTTCACCGTGGACACCGAGGCGCCGGAAGCCCCCGTCATCAGCGCACCCGCCAGCGGCGCCACCATCGCCACCGCGACGCCTGTCTTCGAAGGCACCGCCGAGCCCTTCGCCCAGGTCACGGTGGTGGTGGACGGCGACGTGGTGGGCACCGTGACGGCGGACATCGACGGCCACTGGAGCCTCCCCAGCCCGGACACCCTGGCGGAAGGCCCTCACACCGTGGAGGCCACCGCGACAGACTCCGCGGGCAACACCAGCGAGGACACGTCACACGACTTCGCCATCGACCTGTCCGCGCCGGAGACCTTCATCGACTCCGGTCCGCAGTCCTTCACTCGCGAGACGTCCGCCGCCTTCGTGCTGCGCATGGAGAACGGCGGCATCCGCTTCGAGTGCCGCCTGGACGGCGCGGCCTTCACGGACTGCACCAGCCCGGTGGCGTTCAGCGGCCTGGCGGAAGGAAGCCACACCCTGGCGGTGCGCGCGGTCAACGGCCTGGGGACCGCCGACGCTACGCCCGCGACCTACGCATGGACGGTGGACCGGACGGCGCCCGTGTCGCCCACCGTCGTCTCGCCCGCGAGCGGCACCGTGGTGGGCACCGCGACGCCGACCCTCGTGGGCACGGCTGAGCCCAACAGCCACGTCTACCTTGAGGTGGGGACCGCCACGTATGGCCCCGTCCCCGTGAATGGAGCCGGCGACTGGACCTTCGCCCTTCCGGTGGAGCAGCCCGAAGGCCCCGTCACCGTCTCCGCCACCGGCGTGGACGCCGCGGGCAACAGCTCCGGTGCGACGTCCCATGGGTTCTTCATCGACCTGACGGGGCCCGAGACGTTCATCGACTCCGGTCCAGCGCGGCTCACGCGCGAGACGTCGGCCTCATTCGAGCTGCGCTCCGAGGGTGGCGCGGTGGGCTATCAGTGCAGCCTGGACGGTGCCGCCTTCGCGACGTGTGACTCTCCACTGGACCAGACCGGACTTGTGGATGGCGACCACCTGCTGCTCGTGCGCGCCGTGGACGCCGTGGGCAACGTGGACCCGACGCCGGCCGAGTACGCCTGGCGAGTGGACACGACGGAGCCGGACACCCTCGTCACCTCGGGCCCCGCGCTCCTCACCGACGAGTCCTCGGCGACGTTCGAGTTCGCCTCCAGCGAGCCCGACTCCACTTTCGAGTGCAGCGTGGACGGCGCGACCTATGCGGCGTGCACCAGCCCGGTCACCTTCGAGGGCTTCACGGAAGGCGAGCACACGCTGGCGGTCCGCGCAGTGGACGCGGCGGGAAATGTCGACGGCTCGCCCGCCTCGCACACGTGGACGGTGGACCTGACGCCTCCGAATGCCCCGGTCATCACCGCGCCTGCCCCGAGCGCCGTTCTCGCGGATGGCACCGTGACGCTCACCGGCTCGGCCGTCGGCGCGGAGACGGTGCTCGTGACGGTGGGAAGCACGACCCACGGCCCCATCCCCGTGGACTCCAGTGGCCACTGGACCTTCACGCTCCCCTTCACGCTGGCGGATGACACGTACACCGCCGTCGTCACGGCGACGGATGCCGCGGGCAACACCAGCGCCGCGACGAGCGTCACCTTCACGGTGGACACCACTGCGCCGGACACCGCCATCGACAGCGGCCCGGAGGCCCTGACGAACGAAGTGCTCGCGGCCTTCGTCTTCTCGTCGAACGAGGCCTCGGTGACCTATGAGTGCAGCCTGGACAGCGCGGCCTTCGCGCCGTGCACTGTCCAGGATGAGGCCGGCCCCCTCGCGGACGGCGCGCACACGCTGGCGGTCCGCGCGGTGGATGCGGCGGGCAATCGGGACGCTTCGCCGGCCACACACACGTGGACGGTGGACACCGAGGCTCCTGCGGTCGCCATCACCTTCCCTGCCCAGGGCGCGGTGCTGGACACCGCGGCGGTGACGTACTCCGGCACGGCGGAGGCAGGCAGCACGGTGACGGTGGTGGCGGACGGCTTCACCCTCGACTCCTTCGCCGTGGGCAGCTCGGGAGTGTGGACGCTCCCGGGTGGCTCGCCGCTCGCCGACGGCACGCACACGGTCTCCGTCACGGCGACGGACGCCGCGGGCAACACCAGCACCGTGGTGACGCACACGTTCAACGTGGACGCGCAGCCGCCAGAGACAAGCTTCACCCAGACGCCTCCCGCGCTGACACGCCAGGAAGCGGCCACGTTCGGATTCGGCTCGGATGAGCCCGCGGTGACGTATGAGTGCAGCCTGGACGGCGCGACCTTCGCGGCCTGCACGAACCCGGTGGAGCTGCTCGGCCTGACCGACGGCGAGCACACGCTGAAGGTCCGGGCCCGGGACGAGGATGACAACGTGGACCCGACGCCGGCGTCCTTCACGTGGACGGTGGACACCCTGGCGCCGGACACCTTCATCGCGAGCGGCCCTCCACTCACGGAGGCCCCTGCCCTGGCGGTGTTCGACCTCGACTCCAACGAGGCGGCCGTCACCTACGAGTGTGGCCTGGACGGAGCGGCCTACTTGCCATGCACGGACCCGGTCCGCTTCACCGACCTGGCGCTAGGGGCGCACACGCTGAACGTGCACGCCGTGGACGCGGCGGGCAACGTGGACGACACGCCGGCCACCTACGCTTGGGTGGTCACCGCCGACGCGGATGGCGACGGACTGACGGACGCGGAGGAGCTCGTGCTGGGCACCGACCCGAACGACGCGGACACGGACAGCGACGGCCTGCCAGACGGCATCGAGGTGAAGGTCGCTGGGACGGACCCGCTCGACGACGACACGGATGATGACGGCCTGCTGGATGGCAACGAGGACGCCAACCACGACGGCGTCGTCGACGCGGGCGAGACGGACCCGAAGAAGACGGACACCGACGGCGACCTGCTCGCGGACGGCCTGGAGCTGGGCCTCACCGAGCCCCAGGGCACGGGCACGGACCTGACGCGCTTCACGCCGGACACGGACCCGACGACTGTGACGAACCCGCTCAACCCCGACACGGATGGCGGCAGCGTGCGCGATGGCATCGAGGACGCCAACCACAACGGCCGGGTCGACTCGCGCGAGACGAATCCCCTGCGGCCCGAGGACGACCTCGACTCCGACCTTGACGGCATCGACGACGCGACGGAAATCGAACGGGGCCTGGACCCACGCAACGCGGACACCGACTCCGACGGCGTTCCAGATGGCCTGGATGGACTCGCCGACACGGATGGTGATGGCGTCATCGACGCGCTGGACCCGGACAGCGACAACGACGGGCTCATGGACGGCACGGAGATGGGCGTGACGCGGGAGAGCGCGCCGGCGGACACGGACCGTGACTCACCCCACTTCCGTCCCGACACGGACCCGAGCACCATCACCGACCCGAAGACCCCGGACACGGACGGTGACGGGTTGAGTGACGGCGAAGAGGATGCCGACCACAACGGCCGCGTCGATGCCACGGAGACGGCCCCGAACATCCCCGACACGGATGGGGACGGCCTGAGCGACGGCGTGGAGGTGAAGGGCAGCAACCCCACCGACCCGCTCAACGCCGACACGGATGGCGACGGACTGGTGGACGGCGTGGAGGATGCCAACCACGACGGCGTCTTCGGCAACGGCGAGACGGACCCGAACAACGCGGACACCGACCTTGGTGGGGCCAGCGACGGCGAGGAAGCCTCCGGCGGCTCGAACCCACTGGACGGCAACGATGACTTCCTCATCGCGGGCCGTGGCTGCAGCACGGGCGGCACGGGCACCTTCGCCCCGCTGGCGCTGCTGCTCCTCGCGCTGCCGTTGCTGAGCCGGCTTCACCGCGCCGGCGAACGGCGCACCCAGGACGTCCAGGCCCGCTGAGCATCACCCTGGCGCTGACGGATGACCTGCTCGACACGTATCGAGCAGGTCATCCGCGGAGGCGCGGCCGCTCGTCCCCACTCGGGCGAGCAGGTGTGCCCGCCTTGCGCGCGCGGCTGGTCGCGGGTGGCACCGGCTCGTCGAGGGCGCGGAGTTCGTCAGCATGGAGACGGCCCCAGTCACAGAGCGCCCCCACTATCGGCCGCAGGCTGAGCCCGAGCGCGGCGGCCGAATAGACGACACGCGGTGGCACCTCGGCGAACACCTCGCGGCGAACGACCCCGTGCGCCTCCATCTCCCGGAGCTGCTGCACCAGGACCTTCTGACTCACGCCAGGAATCACGCGCCGGAGCTCGGAGAGCCGCTGGGGTCCCTCGAAGAGGAAGTACAGGACGAAGACCTTCCAGCGGCCCCCAATCACCTTCAGCGCGCGCTCCGCGGGCACCAGCGGGAGCTCCTTCATGATGGGCATGGTTACCTCTGGGTTCCTATGGAACGAAGACGTCCGTAGAGGGTGAAAAGGTCTGTAGTCGCCAGGAGGGAGCGTATGGACAATCCGTGCCAGAAATCACGCGACTCCTGAAAGGAATCTCCATGTCCGTTGGCACGAAGCGATCCACCGCTCCCATTGCCCTCATCACCGGCGGAAGCCGAGGCCTCGGCCGAAGCACTGCGCTGGCCCTCGCGGACCGGGGAATGGATATCATCGTGACCTACCGGACAGGCCACGACGAGGCGAACGACGTCGTCGCCTCCATCCGCGCCAAGGGACGCAACGCCGTCGCGCTTCATCTCGACGTCGGCAAGACGGGGACCTTCGAGGCGTTCACCGCCGAAGTCCGCGAGGCGCTGAAGCAGACATGGTCTCGTGAGCGATTCGACGCCCTCGTCAACAACGCCGGCATCGGCGGCTACTCGCCGTTCATCGAGACGTCCGAGGCCACCTTCGACGAGCTCGTCGCGGTGCACTTCAAGGGGCCGTTCTTCCTGACGCAGAAGCTGCTGCCGCTGATCTCCGACGGCGGGCGCATCGTCAACATGTCGACGGGACTCGCGCGCTACGTGTACCCCGGCTTCTCGACCTACGCCGCGGTCAAGGG
The DNA here is from genome assembly GCF_006636215.1 of Myxococcus llanfairpwllgwyngyllgogerychwyrndrobwllllantysiliogogogochensis. Taxonomy (GTDB): domain Bacteria; phylum Myxococcota; class Myxococcia; order Myxococcales; family Myxococcaceae; genus Myxococcus; species Myxococcus llanfairpwllgwyngyllgogerychwyrndrobwllllantysiliogogogochensis. Next base: position 9,405 of record NZ_VIFM01000064.1, read on the forward strand.
GGCCGTCGAGGTGCTTACGCGGGCGCTCGCGGTGGAGCTGGGCGCGCGCCGCATCGCGGTAAACGTCGTGGCGCCTGGCGGAATCGCCACGGACTTCGGAGGTGGCGTCATGCGCGACCCCGAACTCCAGAAGACGGTCGCGGCCGAGACTCCGCTCGGGCGCGTCGGCGAACCCGAAGACGTCGCGGGCGTCATCGCGATGCTGCTCGCACCCGAAACCGGGTGGATGACCGGCCAGCGCGTCGAGGTCACCGGCGGATATCGCCTCTAGTCGGCGAGGCTGCCTCCACCCCATCAGCCCACACGGAAACACGGAGGCGCGCGCGTGAAGCTGAAGGGTGAGTCATGATTCACTTGCCCCTCCCCTTTCCGTCCACTTATCGCGCCCAGGAACCCGGGCGCGCCTGCTTCCAGTGGACGGGGAGGCGGGACACAGCCTTGAATCAGCGCATGACGCGGAGATTCGGGGAGCGGCTGGTGCTGGAGGGCGTGCTGACGCCGGAGCTGCTTTCCCGGGCGCTCGCCCATCAGCAGGAGACGGGCCAGAAGCTGGGTGAGTGCCTGGTCCGGCTGGGCGTGGACGAAACGCCGGTGCTCCGCCTGCTGGCACGGGAGCTCCAGACGCGCTTCGTCTCCACGGAGAAGCTGGCCCAGGCGAAGCTCGGCCCCGCGCTGCTGGAGCGGGTTCCCGTGCGGCTGGCGGAGGGCTTCGACTTCATGCCGCTGCGGCTGGACCCGGGGGTGCTCTGTGTCGCCATCGCGGAGCCCCAACGGCAGCGAGCGCTGGACGAGATTGCTCGCACGGTGGGCGTCACCCAGGTGCTGCCCTTCGTCGCGATTCGCAGGTCCATCCGCGCGGCCATCCGCAAGCACTACTACGCGGTCGCGGACGCCTTCGAGCACCCGCCGGAAGATGACGCCTGTCCCCACTGCGGCGCGCCGACGCTCCCCAAGGACTTCCAGTGTCCGCGCTGCGAGCTGCTGCTGGTGCGCCACGTCGAGGACCTGCCTCCTCGCGACAACGTGTCGCTGGTGCGAGCCCTGCTGACACAGCCCGAGCGGAATGGAACCTCCGGGACACCCCAAGCCCCCCAGGCGGAGGCCACGCGCACCTCGTCGTTCGATGCACCCACGGGGGGAGCCAATGCGCGGCCGTTCATCGTGGGAGGGCTGAAGGTCGCGAACCTGAGGCTCAGCCCCTTCGAGGCGTACGTGCTGTCGCTGGTGGACGGCCACACCTCCCTGGCGGACCTGTCGCTCATCACCCAGCTCGCGGAGGTGGAGCTGCGCGCGCTCTTCGCGTCACTGGAGGAACGCGGAGTCACCAGGCTCTACGAGATACCGCCCCCGACGTCGCGAGCAGCCTCCGCCCGGGAAACCCCGTCGGAGGCAGTGGCCGCACCACCTCCGCCGCCGGTGGCTCGAGAGCCGGCGCCTCGCGCGGAGGACGCGAACGAGGATGTGCTCCAGCGCGTCATCCGGATGGAACAGGAAGGCCGGTGGGCCGAGGCCGTCGAACTGCTGGAGCGGGGCATCGGCCTGCTGCCATCACCCGCGCCGCTCTACAACCGGCTGGGGATGATCGTCCTGAACCACCACCGCGACTACGAGCGCGCCACGGCCCTGTTCCAGAAGGCATCGGACCTGGCGCCGGAGAACAACCTCTACACGATGAACCTGTACTCAGTGATGTGCCTTCTGGCGGATGCCACCAACGCGGGCCAGAAGAAGGCGCGACGCTGAGGGGAATGGAGCGAACGAATACAGCGGGTGAGTCGTACTGCTGGGCGATCAGCGCGGTGTGACTGGGGCGGCAACCTGGCACCCACCGAGCTTGGTGGTGGGAATCGGATAGGGATTGAACACACCATTCGAGGATGGCTCGGGTAGGGCGCAACCCGACATGTCACAGAAATGTTCGGATAACATTCAAATCGGGCGTGTTATCTTCCACGGCCATGCACATCCCACTCCGACTGTCATCCCTCCTCCTCGCCGCATCTCTCGCTGCTGGCTGTCTGGGCCCCGAGACGGACACTGAGAACCTCGAGAGCCTCGAGCAACAGGCCACGGATCCCACGTTCCGCGTCTACAACGTCGTCGAGGCCATGCGTCCGGCCGGCAACTACGACGGCGTCGCCGGCAACGAGTGCATCGCGCTCCTGAATCCCGAGCACCGCCTCCGCAAGATCATCCTCGTCGTACCCGCCGGCACCGGCGGCTCCTGCGCGCTCAGCGCCTACACCGCGGGTACGGCCCTCAGCTTCACCTGGGGTGATACGTCCGTCTACCAGGGCTCGGCTGGCATCGCCGCCATCCGCGCCGCGCTCTCCGACACGAATGGCGCCGTGCACCGTCTCACCGGCACGCTCACCTCCGAGGCCGCGACCCTCGCCAACCTGCAGACCTTCCTCACGCTGAGCGACACCCAGCAGGCCACCCAGCTCGGCACCGCCACCTCCGTCGACGTCCACTCCCTCTATGACTTCGAGGGCCAGGAAGAGGTCTACGCCGAGGCCGCCTACCAGTCCGTCCGCGTCACCCAGCCCTGCGAGAACCCCGGCTCACCCCAGCTCGTGGCCCTCGTCAAGAACGGCTTCGTCTACGGCTACTCCGCCAGCAACACGGGGAGCTGCCACAGCGGCTGGTTCACCCGGTGGCGCAAGTACAACCGCGCCTGGCACCTCGTGGCCCAGTACGACTACTCCGAGTAGCTCGCCGCACCCCTGTTCAGGGCGCTGAAAAGAAGGCCCTGCCCACCGGCAGGGCCTTTTTTGTTCCCCCAAGGCCCTGTTCCCCTCCAACCCCCTGAATTCAAAGAGACTTTCTTCGCCGCGCCGAAGAGGTGCGCCGCATCGGCCGAGCCGGCCGGCAGGGGTGGAATCTTACAATTTGGTAAACAACCCAAGAATCTGGGAGGAGCGCCGCAACTCAGGCCGGGAACTCCCGAGAATTGTCGCAAGGAGCCACCATGTCCAACTACCGCATCCGTCCTGGCGACACCCTCTCCGGCCTGGCGGCCCGCTTCGGCACCACTGTCGAGAAGCTGGCCCGCGACAACAACATCTCGAACCCCGACCTCATCTACTCGGGCAACAACCTGAGCATCGGGCACTCCACGCGCGACACGTTCGACGCGGGCGGCAACAACCAGGGCGTCCGCGGTGGGAATGACGTGGGCGGTCCCACGGGAGTGGGCCCCAGCAACGCGTCGAACAAGATGCAGCGTCTGGCGGAGGCGGCCCGCGCGGCGGCGATGGGCATGGGCGGCTACAACAGCCAGGGCCTCTGCGCCACGGGCGTGAGCCGGGCCATCAGCAACGCCCTGGGCATTGGCGTGTCGGGCAACGGCAACCAGATTGATAACAACCTGCCGCGCGACAAGTTCAAGCAGGTCGACATGACGTTGGAGGAGGCGCTGAAGATTCCCGGCCTCGTCCTCACCTGGGAGAGCACCTCCTCGAACCTGGGCCGCATCTACGGCCACACTGCGGTCACCCTCGGCGACGGCCACTCCTCCGCGAGCGACTTCATCGAGCGCAACACGACCAACGGCGGTCGCACGGGCTTCAAGGTCTTCATGCCCATCGAGTAGCACCCGTCGCATCGTGGCGTTCCCCGAAGCCCCGGGCCCCGAGATGGGCCGGGGGCTTCGTCGTTTCTGGGGGCCCTACTCGTCCGCCACGCGCGCGACGGTGGCAAGCCACGCCCGCGCCCCCTCGGGGTCCGTCTGCTCGTAGTGCGCCTCCCGGATGCCCTTCACGCGCCAGCCTTCGCCGAAGGTCGCACGCAGGGCATCCGGGGGCACCGCGCGCGGACCGTCGCGGAAATAGAGCGCGTGGTAGTGCCCGCCCGGACGCAGCACGCTCGCGAGGCTGGCGGCGAACGCCGGCCGGTCCCCGGGTTCAAAGACGTGGAGCAGCGCCGAGTCGATAAGCGTGTCGAAGCGCCGGCCCAGCGAGGCCAGCTCCATCGCGTTGCCCACATGAAACGCCACCTCGAGCCCTCGGGCCCGGGCCGCCTCGCGAGCCCGGAGGATGGCGGGCTCCATCAGGTCCACTCCGCACACCCGCAGGCCCTGGGCCGCCAGGAAGAGGGCGTTCTCCGCGAAGCCGCAGCCGACCTCGAGCACCTCACCGGAAATTCCTCCGGCCTCCCACAGCTCGATGAAGGCCCGCTGGGGGCGGCCGATGTCCCAGGGCGCGCCCAGCGCGTAGGCCGCGCGGAAGAACTCACGCCGGACCGCGCCCCCTTCAGGCTCCCGCGACATGTCGCACCTCGCCCTCCTGCCCACCGCGAGCGCGGGGCCTGGGAATCAGCCGGACTCCGAGCGGCTGGAGCGCGAGCGCGGGCCGGGGTCGCACCACGCAGCCCGGAGCCAGCTCCAGCCGGAAGCGCCGCGCCACACAGGCGGTGATGAGCACCGTCTCCATCATGGCCAGCGCCGAGCCGATGCAGAACCGGGGCCCGCCCCCGAAGGGGAAATAGACATACCGGTGCATGCGCTGGGCGTCCTCGGAGAGCCAGCGCTCGGGACGGAAGGACTCGGGTGCGTCGAAGTAGCGCGCGTCGCGATGGGTCACCCACTGACTCACCGCCAGCATCGTCCCCGACGGGACGTGGAACCCACCCAGCTCGCAGTCGCGCACCGCCTCCCGGCTCGTAATCCAGGCCGGGGAGTACAGGCGCATGGCCTCCTTCACCACGGCCTCCGTGTAGCGCAGCCTCGGCAGGTCCTCCGCGCCAGGAAGCCGGTCCCCGAGCACCGTGTCCAGCTCGCTCCCCAGCCGCGCCTCGGCGTCGGGGTGCTGGGCCAGCAGGTACCAGGCCCAGACGAGGGCGTCCGCCGTCGTCTCGTGCCCGGACATGATCATCGTCGCCAGCTCGTCCCGCAGCTGCCCCTCCGACAGGGGCACCGGGGACGACAGCAGCAGGGCGAGCAGGTCCGTGCGCTCCGCGGGCTGCTCCCGGTAGCGACGCACCAGCGTCTCCAGCAGCACGTTGAGCCGCCCCAGCGCGCGGCGCAGCCGGAGGTTCGTCGGCGTGGGAACCCAGATGGGCGGGCGCAACGGGCTGTCGGTGTGCCGCATGACAGCGTCCACGGCGGCGGCCACGTGCCTCGCCTCATCGTCGATGGGCGTGTGGAAGAGGAAGCGGCTGACGATGTCGAGCGCCAGCGCGGACACGTCCGAGTGCACGTCGCGCGCTTCCCCGGGACGCCACGTCCGCAGTCGCTGCTCGGTGAGGGACACCACCGTGTCGCCACACGCGGCCACGTGCTTGCGATGGAACGCGGGCTGGACGAGTCGCCGCTTTCGCAGCCAGTCCTCCCCTTCGCTGTTCATCATCGCCTCGGGAAAGCCGCCCTTGTGTCGCCTGCCCTGGCCCACGCCGGCGAGCTTCACGAAGTTGCCGTCTCCATTCACCAGAACCCGCTCGATGAGGTCGGGATGGTTGAGGAGGTAGTTGCGCTTTCCCAGCCGCACCACGTCGCCATACTCCCTGGCGCAGCGGGTGAGGAACCCCAGCGGGTCCTCGGAGAACTCCACCAGGTTGCCTGCGATGAAGTGACCCCTGGGCCCTGGGGGGAGGCGCACTTGCGGCATGGAATTCCTGGGAGCATTCAAAGACAGCCGTCGCGTGGGAGGAGCAGGACCTTCACTCCACCCACGACTGCGAGGTCATCCGACCCAACCGTCAGGGCGCATTGCCTGACGACTGTTGACTAGTAATAAATGTAGGGAGCGGAGAGCTTGTCCGCGCGAGCAATCCGCATCAGCACAGCCAAAGAGTAGAGGGCCTTCTTCATGGCGAACTCCCGGTTTGAGGTGGTTGCGTGTTGCTGTTGGCTGCCCAAAGGGTCAGCGCGGCAAAATGTGGCATGCCCAGGATGTCTGGGCAAGCCCGTCTGATTGGTTATAGAGGAGGCACTGTTTTTCATTGTCACCAGAGCGGAGGCTGTGCGGGCAAACCCTGCTCAGTCACACCCGGGTGACATCCGTGCGCCCTACCCCTCGGACCAACCCTCCACCTCGCTCGCCGTCGCGCGCGCGAGCTTCGCGGCGGCCACCGGATCCAGTCGCGCGGTGACGAGCACCCCAATGACAGACCCCACCAGCAGCTCCACGCGACGCGCCACCGTCTTCCGGGGAATGGCGCCTGCTCGCGCCGCGGCCTCCAGCGCCCGCGTCAAGTGTCCGTGCAAGAGGGCCCGGTAGTCCTCCACCGCGCGGTGGGCCTCGGCGTCATGCGGGGCCAGCTCGGTCGCCGTGTTGACGAGCAGGCACCCCCGGCGCGTCAGGGCCTGGGGCGCGGTGCCCATCGTCGTCGCGAGCGACTCGAAGTACGTCACCACCTGCGCCAGGCCCAGCGGGCTCGCGGCGAAGACAACCAGCCGGGGCGTGATGACCTCCTGGAGGTACAGCGTCACGGCCCGCGAGAACAGCGCCCGCTTGCTCTCGAACGCCTGGTACAGACTGGAGCGGTTCAGCCCCGTGGCGGTCTCCAGGTCCGAAAGCGACGTGGCCTCGTAGCCCCGAGACCAGAACACCCCCAGCGCCTTGCGCACCGCCTCCGTCTCGTCGAACGCACGCGTACGCGCCACGTCACCCTCCTTGACAATTCTGGACCGAACGTTTCAATATGGATTCGGAACTGATTGGTCCAGAATACCGGAATCCCGGAGGGGAGTCATCATGTCGTTACTGGCGCAGGTCTTCGCGGTCATCGCGGCGCTCATCCATGTGCTGTTCTTCGTCATGGAGAGCATCGTCTTCTCGCGGCCGGAGGTGTGGCAGCGCTTCGGGCTGAAGTCGCAGGCGGAGGCGGACGTGCTGAAGCCGATGGCGCTGAACCAGGGCTTCTACAACCTGTTCCTCGCGCTGGGCGTGCTCGTGGGCGTGGCGCTGGTGCGCACCGGCGCGGTCACCTCCGGTGTGGCGGCCGTCATGTTCGGTTGCGCGTGCATGGCGCTGGCGGCGCTGGTGCTCGTCTCGAGCAACCGCCACTTCCTCCTGGCCAGCGTCGTCCAGGGCGCGCTGCCGCTGCTGGCCATCGTGCTCGTGGCGGTGCACTCGCGCGGGTGAGGCCACGGCACCTGGGCATCGCTGGCGGCGTGCTCGCAGGCGCGTGCGTTGAACAGCGAAGGCCCAGGAGCCTTCGCGAGGTTCGCGAGGACTCCCGGGCCCGTGGCGCCAGTGGACGTGGGGCTACTGCACCGGGCTGACGTCCACGTCGACGACGCGCGACTCCTCGGTGTGGGTCGTCCCGGTGAGGGCCTCCATCGCGGCGCCCACCTGGAGCGTCAGCGCCCACTCGCCCGTGCTGAGCTGGGTGGGCACGTACTTCCAGAAGAGCCGCACGGGGCCCGCGGTCTCACCCTCGGCCAGCAGCGCCTCGCGGGCCCGCTGCTCGATGTCCGCCGTGCTCAGCCGCGTGCGCAGCAGGTGGCCCACCCGGGCCAGGGGCGGCCAGGAGATGAGCGCGCGCTGGAAGGTGCCATCCACGCCGTGGGACACCACCGCGCGGTGGCCCTCCACGCGGATGCCGTTGATGGCGCGCATCACGAAGGTCTTGTAGCGGTGGAGCTCCGGCACCGCGGCGACGCCGTCCTCCTCCGTCTCCAGGAAGGACTTCACCTGGTACACCGCCCCGATCTCCGAAGCGGGGATTCCCCAGCGCTGCAGCCGGGCAATGGCGGTGCGCTGCATCACCGCGGGCTCCTGGGGCACCGCGGGGCCACTGCCGAGCCTGTTCAGCACCAGGACCTGCCCCTCGGACGGGTCGTTCTCCAGCGTCCAGGTGCGCGACTCCAAATCTCGGCGCGACCCGAGCGTCCCCGTCGTGGTGAAGGCCTCGGTCGAGCCCACCAGGGCGCCCTGCAGCACCGCGTCGTTGAACGCGGTGCGAGGAAGCAGGTCGGTGGGAATGCCTCCGGTGGGCGGCGTGGCGATCCGGGTGGAGTCGAAGACGAAGCCGACGGTCGTCGCGGACGCGACCTGCGTCTGGGGGTCCACGGGCTCGACGACGGTGGCGGCGCTGTCACAACCCAGCGCGGCGGCGAGCGGAAGGGCGGTCAAGAAGCGGATGAATGGGGTCTTCATGGCGTTTCGTTCTTTCTGAACAGGGTCGAAGGAGGCGGCGTTCATTCCGGAAGCTTCTGGCCGCTGGAGGGGTCACAACCGCCCACGTAGAAGATGGAGGAGGCGACCTTGCCGCCGGTGTTGTGACGGTCCTTCCAGCCACCGGACTCGAACATCGCGACCCGCTTCGCCTTCGTGTCGCCGAAGACGATGGACACCGGGCAGTCGTCGTTGTTCTTGCCCCAGTCCCTGTCGTACGCCTCGTCAATCCAGTTCTCGCCCACGCCAGACGTCTTCGAGTCGGCCACGTAGCGCTTCACGTAGCGCTTCACGTGGTTGCCGCACGACGAGTCGCCGTGAAACGCGTTCCACATGGTGAACCCGCTGGTGTTCGTCACGAGCGCGGTGCGGTATCCCCCCTGCTTCCAGACCTGGTAGTCACCGGACTGGCAGGCCTTGACGACGGCGATGTTCAGCTTCCCGTTGCCCAGGCTCATGTGGGTATCCGTGACGGCCGAGCACGCGTCCAGGTTGCTCCCCATCACCAGCCAGCTGCGGAGATTCGCCTCGCTGTGGCCGCCGTGCGTGTGGACGAAGAGGATATCCGCGTCGTCCACGCCCGCGTTGGCCTGGGTGTCCTTCGCGTTCGCCGCGCTCCCCTTCGACGCATCCGTCCAGAGGTCCGTGCGCGCGCTGGTGTTGTTGAGCGTGCGGACGTCCGTCCACTGCCCGGCGTTCACCAGCGAGTTGAAGTAGCCGGCGAACTCCCCCGCCGTCTTGGTGTGGACGGAGTGCGAGTCGGCGTCGCACTGCCCGCTCGCCGCGCCGTTGAAGTTCGCGATGCCGTAGACATGGGTCTCGTTCGCCAGCACCGCCGCGGGCAGGAGCAGCGCCCCCGCGAGGGTCGCGCCCGTCCACTGCCTGGTTTGCTTCCTGAGCTTCATGGTCCTGCTCCCCCCCGTGTGGGGTATCGATGGTTGGCCTGTCACGACGGGAGAAGCGCACGCGGTCCGCCGTGCGTTCTCCGGCCTTGGCTCCTCAACGAAGGTCGCGGAGATTTCCCCTCACCCATTCGTGCGCGATTTTTCCGCGTCGACGCCGTGCGGGGTGCGGTGACACGATGCCCGAACCGCCCCGGCTCACCTTCAGCACCTCGGGTGCCAGGGCCGCTCGGACGTCACCTGGAAAGGTCGTGGGCCATGTCGGCGCAATATGACGAGATTGGAGAGAAGGTCGCGGACTGGGATGTGCTGCCGGTGCGCTCGGAGTACATCGAGGGGCACTCCTTCTTCAAAGCGCTCGGCTCGGTGGCCGAACGGACCGTCCTGGACCTGGCCTGTGGCGACGGCCTGTACACGCGGCAGCTCAAGGCGCGAGGCGCCCGCCGGGCGGTCGGCGTCGACATCTCCGAGGAGATGATTCGCGTCGCGAGGCGACAGGAAGCCCAACACCCCGTGGGCATCGAGTACCACGTGTCGGACGTCGCCGACCTGGCGCCCCTGGGCACGTTCGATGTCGTGACGGCCATCTACCTACTGCACTACGCGCACTCGCCCGAGCACATGCTGCGGATGTGCCGGAACATCCATGCCCACCTGAAACCCGGGGGCAGCTTCGTCACGTACTCGTTCAACCCCGAGTTCAGCGCCAAGGGCCCCAACAGCACGCGGTATGGCATCACGATGTTGGATTTCCCGGGGTCCCCTCGGGAGGGACAGATGCTCTCCGCGGAGCTGCACACGAAGACGCCCTTCACCATCCACTTCTCCTACTGGAGCCGGGCCACGTACGAGCAGGCGCTTCGAGATGCGGGCTTTCACACCCTCACCTGGATGCGTCCCGAGTGTTCCCCTGAGGGAATCGCCCGATATGGCCGGGAATTCTGGCAGGACTACCTGGATAACCCGCACGCGGTGGCGCTGCGCTGCGAGCGGTGAGCCGCGTGAAGACACCTCGACTGCGTGGGGCCCACGGTGTGATGGTGGCGGCCCCCTCGTCCCGCTCCTGGAGCTTCATGAATCGCCTCTGCCTCACAGCCCTGCTCACCCTGTTCGTCGGCGCATGTACCTCTGGAGGGCGCGACAAGCTGAACGCCGAAGAGTACATGGATGCGAGCGTCTCCATGTGGAACACCATGACGTCGACGTCGGAGCCCTGGCTGAACGGCAAGCGCGCCGAGGGGTTCTCCAAGGACATCCAGGGCCGCAAGAACCTGGGCCGATACAAGACAGAGCTGGGCAAGCTCCACCAGCTGGTGTCGAGCCACCTGGCGGCCACGCAGAAGTATCCCATCCCCGAGGATGCCACCGAGTTGCACGCCCGGTTGATTGCCTATCTGAACAGCCACATCGCGTTCTTCGCGACGATGCAGCAGATCGCCGCCCTGCCAGATGGCTTCACCGACGCGCAGATTGAACCGCTGGGCGCGGAGCTGGACCGACGGGCCCTGGAGATCTCCACGCTGATGGATGAGCTCGACCAGGCGCAGAAGGACTATGCGAAGAAGCACGGCATCCGGCTGAACGAAGTCAGCCACTGACGGGGGTGCGTCGAGGAGCCCCGCCCGGACAGGACGGGACTCCTCGCGCGGTCGTCAACTTGGAAGGCGGCCCCCTACATCCCTGCTCGTCGTCATGGGATACATCGACGAGGACGGCCGGGCGCGCTCGCCTCCAAGAAGAACCTCTATTGAGCGGAGCCCCTGCCCGTCATCCGCTCAGAAGCGGCCGGACAGCCCCAGGAACTTGTGGTCGCGCGTCAGCGTCAGGGACGGTGCCAGGCTGACGGCGGGCTCGGGCGGGGCAGGAGCGTTCGAGGCGTGTGACACCTCGTAGCTCACGACGGCGCCCACCAGACAGAAGGCGGTGATGACCCCGGCCCGGGCCTCGTCGTACTTGAGGAACAGCGAGGCCACCACGCCCGCTGCCGCCGCCACGCCCGTCCCCAGGTAGGTCTCCTCCAAGGTCCCCCTGCCGCCCGCGATGCGCGCTCCCCACCAGACGCCCAGCGGGGCCCCCAGCGAGGCGCCTACGAGGGCGCCGTAAATCACTTCCGTCGACCCCGTCGTTGGACCGCCTGTCGCCTCGCGAAACAAGGCCCCGACATACGCGCCCGTGAATGCCAGGGACGCGGAGGTCAGCGACATGGCCACGACCTCCAACGGGAGGCGCACCACGGGGTGCGCGGGCTCTCGTACCGGTGGCTCATCGAGCAAGCGGAGGGCCTTGCGTGGCTGCATTCCCGGAAGCGGTTCGTCCACGGCGCCCTCCCCTGTCTGCGCGAGGCAGACGCCAGGAAGAAGCACCCAGCAGGAGAGCCACAGGGAACACGTCCACGCGAGTCGAGCCGTCAGCACATTCATGGCCGCCGCGGGCTGCAAGGCAGGGACCTCTCCGGCTGTTTCACGGCGCTCCCAGGAGAGCGCGGGCGCCCCCGCGCGCGCCGTGTGCGCAATCCACTGCACAACGGGCGCCCTGGTGTGCAGCCGACTGCTCAAGCCCCTGTCACTTCGACGGGCGGACGTCGCGACGGACACCTCGCCCACGCACCGGAGCACGCCGGTTCGCGCGGCGACGAAATGCTCGCCACAGGAGCCAGACCGCCACGACGGCGACCACCGCCGCCAACAACACCGGCCAGAAGACCTCCAGCATGAGGAGCAGGAGCACCGGATACGAATACATATCCAGGTCGCCATCATCCGCGTGAGCGGGCAAGGCCATCAGCACCGCGGTGAGACATCCGACGACAAGGGCTCCATTCAAGTTTCGCGACAGAGCCCTGGCGCAGGCCTCTCTCGCATGGGTGACACGTCGCATTACCGCTCCCGGCTGGAGATTGCCCCTGGGTCCGTGGGGCCACGTCGTGCGGATGTTTCCATGGCTTTCCAAGAAGCCTAGAGTCCACCCGAATCAAGACGCGAGGGAAGAACGCAATGTTCCAGAGGGCGGCGGTTGCCGGGCGATGATGCGTGAGCCCTGGGGTCCATTCATGACGCGGTGGTGCGCACGCCTCTCGGGCAGCGTGGTCCTGGGCCTGTCCGCCTGCGGAGGAACTCCCGCGCCCGTGGTGCCCGCGGTCTGCGAGCAGCCCACGCCGGCGAAGGTGAGCAGCTTCGCGCAGTGCGGTCCGAGCCTCGACTTCACCCCCATCAACAGCTACCGGGGCGAGTTCGCCGACCTCCAGGACGCGGAGGACGCTGTCGTCATGATCAACGGAGGCTGTACCGGAACGTTGATTGAAGCGCTCGCGGGGCCCGTGGTCCTCACCGCGGGGCACTGCGTCGGACTCGGGGACCGTTCGTTTGTCGTCTTCAACTTCGAGGACGAGCCCGACGGCGACCCGCTGATGACCGATGGCACCGTCATCGAGCAGGCGCTCGAACCCGACTACGCGCTCATCCAGCTCGATGTGCTTCCCCAGGTCGCCCCGCTCAAGCTGACGACGCGGGCCAGCGAGCGGCTGGCCATCATTCAGCACCCCCGGGGCCGCCGGAAGGTCATCGCCGAGGGCAGGTACGTGGACTCGTGCAACCAGCTTGTCTACTACTCGGACCTGGATACTCTGGTCGGCAGCTCGGGAGCGGGCGTGCTCAACCGTCAAGGCCACGTGCTGGGCATCCACACCGACGGCGACTGCGACGCGAAAGACAGCAGCACCAACAGGGGCTGGACGGCGGAAGTGATTGTCGAAGCGTCCCCGCATCTGCAAGCCGCCGACATCGCCGACCGCTGAGCGCGGCGGGTACCCCTCACTGCGCAAGTATTCCAGCGGGGGGTGAGGGATTCGCGGACCCGGAATGGTCTGAAGGGAGACCCCGCGAATTTCGCGGGGCGCTCACCTGGAAAGGTCCTCATGACAGTCCCCCTCCGCTTGCTCCGGGCGCCGTTGGCCATCCTGCTCCTCCAGTGCCTCTCCGGCTGCGAGGACTCCCCCTCCCCGTCTCCCCCTGACGCGGGCCCCTATGTCTGGGATGGCACCTACACCGAGCTCGAGGAGCGCGGAGACTGGGTGGACCGGGGACCCCTCTCGCCGTGCTCCTCCAGCGCCGTCTACGCGCAGGAAGGCGCCTGTGATGACCTGTCGCACTTCGACCTGTCGCAATGCGATGCACAGGCCCTCTCCGCCGTTCCCAAGGAGGGCATCTACCTGTCCGACGGCCGTGGCGAACGGCACTACGAGGATGGCGGCGTGCGCATCAGCAGCGTCCCCATCGGCTTCCTGCTCCGGGAAGACGGCGGAACGATGTACGACGAGCCCCTCCGTCTCAAGGACACGGGGGATGGACGCTTCTCCATCATCGGCGGCCTGACTCGCAATGACCTCACCGTCGCCATGGTGGGATGCAAGACGCCCGCGCCCAACATCATCACCGGCTGCTTCACCTACTGCCGCCGGGGACGACTCACCCTCAAGGGCACCTTCGAGGCGAACCGCGTCGCGCTGTCGACCGGAGAGCCGGAGTCCTCGGGCAACCTCGAGCTGGTCGCCGAGCGCCACGTCCCGGTGGGAATGCCCGCGGATATCTACGTCGCCAAGGGCCACGCCTACGTCGTCTCCATACCAAACCGCGGACAGGCCGGCGGCCTCACCGTCATCGACGTGAGGGACCCCACTCGGCCTGTCCTCACGACGTCCATCAGCCTGCCCGAGGACAACTCCTGGAACGGTGTCTGGGCCAAGGGCGACGCCCTCTACGTGGCCAGCAACGACGTGGGGCCGCTCATCTACGACATCTCCAACCCCGCCCTTCCCACCTTCGTGAAGAGCCTGCCGACGGGAGACTTCGGCGCGCACACGGTGCTCGTCGACAATGACCGGCTCTACGCCATGGTCCCCAATACCGGCACCCATGTCTACGACCTGACCGAGCCGCTCAATCCCATCCTGCGCACCATCATCTCCCTGCCCGAGGACGCCGAACTGGGAGGGCCTCACGACGCCTTCGCGTATGAGAACCGCCTGTACATCAGCAATTCCTTCGGCGGCTACTCGGTGATGGACGTCACGAACCTGGACAACGTGAGCCGCCTGGGCCGCTACGAGCGCTTTGGCTACGACTACGCGCACCACAGCGCGGTGGGCACCTTCGCCGGAAAGACCATCGCCTTCGAAGGGGGCGAATTCAACGCCTCCCACGTGCGGGTGCTGGACGTCACCGAGCCCTCCCGCATCGTGAAGATTGGCGAGTTCCGCATGCGCAACGTCACGTCCATGCACAACCTCATCCTGCGCGGCAACCTGCTCTATGTGGCGTGGTACCACGAAGGGCTGCGCGTGCTGGACGTGTCCAATCCCACCAGGCCCCGACAGGTGGCGCACCACCACACCTTCCGCGAGAGCGACCCCCTCCGGGGCGACGGCATCTTCGAGGGCGCCTTCGGCGTTCGCATCCCCGGTGACGGCTACGTGTATCTCGTCGACTCGTCGCGAGGACTGCTCATCTTCAACGAGCTGTGAGGGCCGAGGGAGCGTCACGCCCGGACATGTGCAATGTCCGGGCTGACGCTCCTGGGGCTCAGTTGACGAGCAGCACCTTGCCCGCGCCACCCTTCTCGGCGTGCTTCTGGGCATCCTTCGCGGCGTCCATGGGGAATGTCTTGCCAATGGGGATGCGCAGCTCTCCCTTGGCCACGCTCTCGCCAAGCTGCGCGAGCCGGCGTCCGTCCGGGTGCGAGAAGAAGGTGACCACCTGGAGGCCCTTGTCCCTGGCCCCCTTCGGCTCCCCTACCACGCTGCCCACGAGTCCGCCGCGCTTCACCTTGTCCAGCACCGCCGCCACGGCCTCGCCCCCTACCGTGTCCGCCACGGCGTCCAGCGTGGGCAGCTTCGCGACGTCCTTCGGATCATCCAGCGCGACGACTCCGTCCGCGCCGAGCTTCCTCGCCTCCTCCACCTGCCGGGCCCGCACGCCGGCCCAGACCTTCACCCCACGCGCCTTCGCCGCGAACAGGGCCGCGCGCCCCACCGCGCCCAGCGCACCGGTGATGAGCACCGTGTCTCCCTGGACAGGCTTCATCTGCTCTTCAATCAGCTGCACGCCCGTCAGCGTCACCAGCGGCAGCGCGGCCGCGTCTTTCAGCTCCAGCGAGTCAGGCACCTTGGCCCATACGTCGGACGGAGCGACCACCGTCTGCGCATAGCCCGCGGACACCAGGCCCATCACCCGGTCGCCGCGCTTGAAGCCCTCCACGCCTTGCCCCACCTCGATGACCTCACCGGACACATCCCGCCCCAGGATGGTGGGAAGCGTCAGCGGCATGTACTCCCTCATGTCGCCTCGGCGAATCTTCCAATCCACCGGGTTGATGCTCGCGGCGGTGACGCGGACCTTCACGTCTCCCGGCCCCACCTTCGGCTCGGGCATCTCCGACACGACGAGGTTGTCCACGTCTCCATAGGCCTTCAGCACGACGGCTTTCATGGGTGTCTCCCGAAATGAAGTGGCACGAAGCGCGCTCCAACGACGGACCAACGATAAGTACCGACGGAGGGAGCGCCATCGTTCGCGGGCGCCTGCTTCCCTGGCTCCCCTTCATGTGACGGGCGCGTGGTGGCGAGTTCACCGGGCCCCAGGTGTCACGGTCGCACGTCGTAGACCTTGCGCAGCGGAAGGCCACCACGGTCGATGTCGAGTTCCAGGTGCCGGAACTTCTTGAGCAGCATGTACTGCTCCAGCGCCTTCTCCGTGGAATCGAGCGCGACGCCGTTGATGCGCTGGATGACATCGCCATTCTGGAGGCCCAGCTTCTCGTACACAGAGCCCTGCCGGACGGCGAGGAGCTTGAAGCCCTGGGGCTGCCCCTCCTTGAAGTACGGAACGATGCGCGCCTGCGTGAGCGCGGCGCCCTGGGTCCACTGGTCGAGGTCCAGGTACCTGTCAGGCACCTCGTAGGTGTGCTCTCCCACGCGTCGGATGTCGCTCCCACGCCCGCCGCCCGCGGACACCGGAGCCCCGGTCGACGGTGGACCCACGGGCCCCTCGCCGTCGATGACCTCCTGCTGTCCTTCCCGGGTGACGATGATGCGCTCCCGTTCGATGACGATGACCTCCGCGTCCTGGAGCACGTCTCCCACGCGGAGGCTGCGCACGCGCCGGCTGTCCAGGTCCTCCACGGACGCGAGCGACCAGAAGGGCTCGCGCGACGTCAGCGTCCCCACGAGTTTCGCGCGCCGCGCGCTTCGCCGGAGCCCGCCGTGGGCGGGAGGCTCAGGCGAGGGCTTCTCCTTGATGCCGAGCACACGAGCCAGCGACTCGGTGCGGAGCGAGAGGCTTGCCTCCGTGGTGGCGAACCGGATGGGTTTCGCGGGTATTGAGTCCAACCCCGGGACGGGAACCGCGAACTGGAACTCCGTGACGAGGTGGACGGTGCGCGCGGCCATCAACGCGGCGACGAGGAGGAAGCAACAGCTCACCAGCCAGAAGTACTTCTGGAGCAGAGGTCTCATGGCGCCAGGCCAGAGCAAGCACGGGGCCAGGGAATGGCATACACCGGGCCTCATTCGGGGACACCGCGCTCCGGGCGAAAGGCACACACGCAGAGGCCTCGCGGGGATGCCTGGATTGTCACGGGTCAGAGGTGTGTCCGAGACAGGCTGTCACGGTGGACGCTGCTGTCGGCACTGATGTAAGCAGCCGCCCCCCTTCTTCGCGGAGCCGAGCATGTTCATCATCTCTGGAAGTTCGCCGAAACAGCAGGACCTCGGCGAGCAGCGCGCGCCCTGCCCGGACTGTCAGCAGGAGACGTCCCAGCGGCTGCAGCGTCACTACCGGGTGATTCACGTCTTCTGGTTCCCCCTCTTCTCGCTGGGAACGAAGTACGTGCGAATCTGCGGGCGCTGCAACCTGCACACGGAGGTGCCGGAGCAACAGGTCGGCCCCGTGCCGGTGGCGCCGCTGCTGCACCGGATGGGCGGCCTGTTCCCGGTGGCCGCGCTCGGGTTCTGCTGTGTGGGCTTTCCCCTGGTCAACGCGGTGGTCTCTCTCGGCACCGGTGACTCGAGCGGTTCTTCCCAGCAACAGGAGCAGCGGGCGGGCAGGCAGGGCTTCGACCAGCGCTTCGAGGCCCAGGCCGAGGACCTGGCCGTGGAGACCACGATTCAGTCCGCGTTCGAGGAGCAGGGCCACCAGTCGGTGACGGTCTCCGCCAGCTCCGCCTCCGTGAAGGAGCACGTCATCCGCGTCGTCTCCGCGCAGACCCCTCGCTTGAAGAAGGTGAGCGATGGAGACCGCATCCGGATGCTCGAGATGATGGAGGCGGAAGCGGACAAGAGCTTCGCCAACGAGGAGGTCTTCCTGGGCCTGCGGGGCAAGCTCCTCTGGGGTGGGTATTCCCACCGCGCCCCGGGTGGGAAGTGGAAGCGCGTCGTGGACGGCACCACGTCCAGCCCCATGGTGGATGCCTTCGAGGCGCTCCTTCAGCGGGAGGCCGCGTTGCCTCCCTCGGCGCCGGATGCGGTGCCAACGCCGGAGCCCACGGCGGCTCCCTCGGTGGTCGACGACACGGCGAGGTGAGCACGCCCCTGGCCCCACCGCCCAGGGCACTCGCGGTGTTCAGCGCGCCTGCCGGGCTTGTGTGGCGGGCGCTTCCAGCGAGTCGAGGAACGCGAGGATGCGGAGGGCACACCCCTCCGGATCCTCCAGCGGAAAGAGGTGCCCGCCGGGAAACTCCTCGAGCCGGGCCCCTGGCACCACTCGCCGGGCACGCGCGAAGGCCGACTCCGCGAGCGTGCGGGTGTCACGCCCCCGCACGATGAGGGTGGGCACCGCGATGGAGCGCAGCGCCCGCCACATGCCCACGGGCGTCGTCTCGAAGACGCGGGCCTCCCAGGCACGGGGGATGGTCAGCCGGAACCCGCCTTCGGGTGCCTCGGTGAGTCCGTATGTGAGGTAGTCCTGAAAGCACTCCGGGTCGAAGCTCTGGAACAGGGGCTTCTTGCGGTAGCTCGCGGCGGCCTCCTCGCGAGAGTTCCAGTGCTCCCGCCGACGCCACGCGAAGCTCGCGGGAGGCACACGACTGCGCTGGCCCAGCAGCGTCAGCACGTCGAGCGCCAGCTTGCGCATCCCCGAGAACAACACGGGGTCCAGCGTGACGATGGCGCGGAAGAGGCCGGGGTCCTTCACGGACGCGAGCAGCGTCGCCACGCCGCCCATGCTGTGCCCCACGCCGACGACGCCTTCCAGCCCGGCGGCGCGCAGGGCCTGCGCCAGCTCGTCCGCCATGTCGTTCCAGGTCCGCATGGACAGCGGGTCCGAGCCCGGCACGAGGCAACGGCTCCGCACCGAGACGACGTGGTAGCGCGTCTTCAGGCGCTCGATGAGCTTGCGGTAGGTGCCCGGCGGAAAGCCGTTGGCGTGCGCCAGGTGCAGCACGGGGCCGGTGCCGCCCCAGTCATCCAGTTGAAGGGCCTTGCTCATGGCCCTGTCCGGATACCGCGAACCGCGCCCGCTGTCTCGCGCCCCGGACGCGTGGACCGGGTGCGAGGCACTCACAGCGGGGGCCGCCAGCCGTCCCGGAGTGGCCAGAGCCCCCAAGATGCGTCCCCCGTTCAGGAGCCGGTGATGGTCAGGACCGTCGGTCCCACCGTGGCGGTGACGCCCTCCTCCGTGAAACATCCCAGCACCTGGGTCTGAGTGAGCACGAAGGTAATGAGCACGCTGGCCCCCTGGAACCGTCCGCCCACCACCGTCCCCGAATAGGTCGCCACCACCTCGCCCAAGGGCCTGACGGTGATGACGACGCTCGTGTCCAGGTTGCTGACCGAGCCGTCACTCCAGTTGAGCTGCGAGTCAAGCCGGTTCGTGCCGCTCACGCAGCTCAACATGCCGGTGCCCTCCGCCACGAATGAGGCCGAGAGGAGTGACAACGGAACCCCGACACACGGACCGAACGTCCCGTCCCCTGTCGCGGTGATCACCCGGGGCGCGTTCGTCATGCCCGGTGAGTATTGGGCCTGGACGATGCCGGGGCAGGTCAGCAGCACCGGCTCCGCGCTGGCGGGCGCCGCGAAGAGGGCCAGGGTCGCGATGAAGGCGGAGAAAAGCGGGGCGCGGCGAGAACGCAAGACAAGCGGCATGGGAAGGCTCCTCGTCCGCCTTGGACTCTCCCGCGGACGCTCACCTCTTAGCGGTTCGCTTCACCCGCTCCCATTGCACCCTCGTCCCAAGGGACACGCTCTCACTCCCCCATGCATTCCCTTGCATGAACAGGGATTGAGTACACCCTCCATCGCCAGTGGATTGAATCAACACCACGGATGGGCCCGCACGCGGGCCCCAAAGACGCGGCTCCCGCTCAGGAGCCGGTGATGGTCAGGACCGTCGGTCCCACCGTGGCGGTGACTCCCTCCTCCGTGAAACATCCCAGCACCTGGGTCTGAGCGAGCACGAAGGTGATGAGCACGCTGGCCCCCTGGAACCGTCCGCTCACCACCGTCCCTGTAGAGGTCGCCACCACCTCGCCCAAGGGCCTGACGGTGATGAGGATGCTCACGCTCACGTTGCTGACCGAGCCGTCGCTCCAGTTGAGCTGCGCGTCAAGCTGGCTCGAGCCCCCCACGCAGCTCAACGTGCCCATGCCCCCCGCCACGAATGACGTCGAGAGGAGTGACAACGGAACCCCGACACACGGGCCGAACGTCCCGCTCGCTGTCGCGGTGATCACCCGGGGCGCGTTCGTCATGCCCGGTGAGTATTGGGCCTGGACGATGCCGGGGCAGGTCAGCAGCACCGGCTCCGCGCTCGCGGGCGCCGCGAACAGCGCCAGGGTCGCGACGAAGGAGGCGAACAGCGGGGCGAGGCGAGAACGCGAGAAAAGCCGCATGGCGAGACTCCTCGTCCGCCTTGGACTCTCCCGCGGACGCTCACCTCTTATCGCTTCGCTTCACCCTCACCCATTGCCCCCTCGTCTCAAGGGACGCGCTCTCACTC
The DNA here is from genome assembly GCF_006636215.1 of Myxococcus llanfairpwllgwyngyllgogerychwyrndrobwllllantysiliogogogochensis. Classification (GTDB taxonomy): domain Bacteria; phylum Myxococcota; class Myxococcia; order Myxococcales; family Myxococcaceae; genus Myxococcus; species Myxococcus llanfairpwllgwyngyllgogerychwyrndrobwllllantysiliogogogochensis. The sequence goes on from NZ_VIFM01000064.1 coordinate 29,415, forward strand.
ACACATGCATTCAGACGTCCCGGAGCGGCTGGAGGCCCCCAAGACGCGACTCCCGCTCAGGAGCCGGTGATGGTCAGGACCGTCGGTCCCACCGTGGCGGTGACGCCCTCCTCCGTGAAACATCCCAGCACCTGGGTCTGAGCGAGCACGAAGGTGATGAGCACGCTGGCCCCCTGGAACCGTCCGCCCACCACCGTCCCCGAATAGGTCGCAACCACCTCGCCCAAGGGCCTGACGGTGATGAGGATGCTCGTGTCCAGGTGGCTGACCGAACCGTCGCTCCAGTTGAGCTGCGCGCCAAGCTGGTTCGAGCCCCCCACGCAGCTCAACGTGCCCATGCCCCCGGCCACGAATGAGGTCGAGAGGAGTGACAACGGAACCCCGACACACGGGCCGAACGTCCCGCTCGCCGTCGAGGTGATCATCCGGGGCGCGTTCGTCATGCCCGGTGAGTATTGGGCCTGGACGATGCCGGGGCAGGTCAGCAGCACCGGCTCCGCGCTCGCGGGCGCCGCGAACAGCGCCAGGGTCGCGACGAAGGACGAGAACAGCGGAGCGAGGCGAGACTGCGAGAAAGGCCGCATGGGAAGGCTCCTCGTCCGCCTTGGACTCTCCCGCGGACGCTCACCTCTTAGCGGTTCGCTTCACCCGCTCCCATTGCACCCTCGTCCCAAGGGACGCGCTCTCACTCGCACGTGCATCAACTTGCATGAGCAGGAATTGAGCGCCCATTCCCTCACACGGAGATTGAATCAACGCCACTGCGGATGGGCCAGCACGCGGGCCTCGACGTCGGGCGTCAACGTCGCGCCATGGGGCGCCCGGGACGACGAGCGCGTCCAGCGCTCCAGCCACCGCGTACCCAACGGCGATGCCAGCGCTTCGCGCCGCGTGGAGGCCACCGTCGTCTCACCCTTGGTCCCCGTGGACGCACCCGCCCCCACGAAGAAGCCGGCCAACAGCAGCGTCACCCGCGTGGGCGTCGCCGCGCTGTAGGTCAACAGCAGCGCGCCCTCGCCATCCCCACGGCAGTGCCGGCGAACCCGCGCGAGCACTCCCTCGGTCCACATGTCCGGGTTCGACGCGGGAGAGAACGGATCGAAATACACCAGGTCCGCCACGGGCAGCGCCCCGTCCAGGAACGGCACCGCGTCTCCCAGGTGCAGCCGCCAGCGCAGGCCGTCCTCCTCCCACACGCCGTCGCGCATCAGCGCCTCCGCCGCCTGACGAAACGGCTGGAGGAACGGGAAGCCCGCGGCGTCCGCCAGCGCCAGCCGCAGCGGCGCCAGGTCCACCTCGAAGCTGATGACCTCCAGCGTCCGCCGCCGAGCGGCCCCCAACTCCCGCGCGCACGTCAGCGCTGCCACCGCGTTGGTGGCGGCCCCCAGACCCACGTCGTGGATGACGAGCGGCGGGCCCTCCTGGGAGAGCCGCTCCGCGAGCCGTGGCTGCTCCACGTAGAGGCCCAGGGCCTCCTTCCACGGGCCCACCGAGGGGTGCATCACCTCGCCATGGCCCAGGTGCCGCACCGCGCGCGAGCCGTTGCGCAGCGTGACGAGCTCGAAGTCCCCGTCGCGCGGGTTGGCCTCCTCGCTCATCCGACTTCCTTCAGCGTCACCTCGTTCGCGCTCGCCACTTCCTTCAGGTCCTTGGGCGTGGCGATGGCCACCTTCAGCTCGCGCGCCACCTGCTCGTAGGTGCCGGAGAGAATCCCCGCGCGGATGCGGGCCATCAGCTTCTGGTAGTGCCTCACGTTGTGCACCGACAGGAAGCGCGAGCCCAGGTGGTGCTTGCCGCGCATCAGGTGATGCAGATACCCGCGCGTGTAGCGCTTGCACACGTAGCAATCACACTCGGCATCCAGCGGCTCGTCCGCCAGCCGGAACACGTTGCGGGTGATGCGCACCAGGCCCTGGAAGGTGTACGCGTAGCCCTGCTGCGCCATCTTCGTGGGGATGATGCAGTCGAACATGTCCACGCCGCGCAGCACCGCCTCGATGAGGTCCGTCGGCGTACCCACGCCCATCAGGTAGCGCGGCTTGTCCGCTGGCAGCGACGCGGTGGTGCGCAACGTCATCGACTCGCGCTCCGCCTTCGTCTCCCCCACCGCCAGCCCGCCAATGGCGAAGCCGTCGAAGGGCAGCTTCGTCAGGAACTCCGCGCTCTCGTCGCGCAGGTTCGGGAAGACGCCGCCCTGGACGATGCCGAACATCGCCTGGCCCGTGTCCACCTTGGCCTTCGCCGCCAGGCTGCGCACCGCCCACCGGTGCGTGCGCTCCATCGCCTCGCGCGTGCCCGCCTCGTCCGTGCGCGAGTCGATGCATACGTCCAGCACCATCATGATTTCGGAGTTGATGGACTGCTGCATGGCGATGCTCGACTCGGGGCTGAGCAGTTGCCGGCTGTTGTCGTAGAAGCTGCGGAAGTGCGCGCCCTTCTCCGTGATGAGCCGGTCCTCCGGCAGGGAGAAGATTTGAAAGCCACCCGAGTCGGTGAGCACGCCCCCATCCCACTGCATGAAGGAATGGATGCCGCCAAAGCGCTGGAAGACCTCCGCGCCGGGCCGGAGCATCAGGTGGTACGTGTTCGCCAGCAGGATGCTGGCCCCCGTCTCCTTCACCTCCTCCATGCCCAGATGCCGGAAGGCGGCATGGGTCGCCACCGGCATGAACATGGGCGTGCTGAAGGAGCCGCGCCGGGTGTGAAGCACTCCGGCGCGGGCGCCGGTGGGGTCGGTGGTGAGGAGTTCGAAGCGGACGGCCATGGGCGGGGCCTTATACCCGTCATCCCCGCCCCATGGTCCACCCCTGTCGCCCGTCCCCCCGCCTGCCAGCCGGACGGGGACTCAAGACCCCGCCATTTCAGGGCATTTTTCGTCGCCTGCCGGGCGTTTCATGAGGTCACCGCGAGACGGATGGGTCGCGATTCCACGCAGCCTTGGCCGCTCCGCGTCAATTCCGCTACAACGCGCCCGCCATGTTCAACGTCATCAACGTCTCCAAGGCCTACGGGCCCAAGAAGCTTTTCGAGGAGGTCAACGTCACCTTCTCTCCGGGCCGCCGCTACGGCCTGACCGGCCCCAACGGTGCGGGCAAGTCCACGTTCATGAAGATCCTCGCCGGAGACGAGGAAGCCGACATGGGCAACATCGTCCGGCCGCGCAAGCTGGGCATCCTCCGCCAGGACCACTTCCGCTACGAGGAGGAACGCGTCCTCGACGTCGTGCTCATGGGCAACCTGCCCCTGTGGGCGGCCATGTCGGAGAAGAACAAGCTGTTGGCCAAGTCGGACATCACCGACGAGGACGGCAACCGGCTGGGCGAGCTGGAGGGCGTCATCGCCGAGGAGGATGGCTACTCGGCGGAGAGCGACGCGGCCACGCTGCTGGCGGGCCTGGGAATCGAAGAGGCCTTCCATGAGGGCCCCATGCGGCAGCTGACCGGCGGCCTCAAGCTGCGCGTGTTGCTCGCCCAGGCGCTGTTCGGCAAGCCCGAGGGGCTGCTGCTCGACGAGCCCACGAACAACCTCGATATCGACTCCATCCGCTGGCTGGAGAACTTCCTGCACGAGTACGAGGGCGTGCTCATCACCATCAGCCACGACCGGCACTTCCTCAACTCCATCTGCACGCACATCGCGGACATCGATTACGAGGCCATCATCCAGTACAACGGTGGCTACGACGACATGGTGCGGCAGAAGTCCCAGCTGCGCACCCGCGTGGAGTCCGAGACCGAGGAGAAGAAGAAGAAGATCGCCCAGCTCCAGGACTTCGTGGCGCGCTTCCACGCCGGCACCCGCGCCTCGCAGGTGCAGAGCCGCATCAAGCAGATCGACAAGCTGAAGTCGGACGACCTCAAGCGCTCCAACATCGCGCGGCCGTTCATCCGCTTCGACCAGAAGGTCGTCAGCGGCAAGCAGACGCTCATGGTGGAGGGCATCAGCAAGTCCTTCGACGGCGTGCCCGTCATCCGCCCCTTCAACGCGCTGGTGTGCAAGGGCGAGCGCGTCTGTGTCATCGGCCGCAACGGCGTGGGCAAGTCCACCCTGGTGAGGATGCTCGCCGGGCAGCTCGAGCCGGACACCGGCAAGATTGGCTGGGGCCACCAGGCCTCCGTCGGCTACCTGCCGCAGGACCACCACGGCGTCGTGCGCAAGGGCACCACCTGCTTCGGCTGGCTGCGCGACCTGCACGACAAGCTCACCAACGAAGAGATTTCCGGCGTGCTCGGCCGGATGCTCTTCTCCGGCGAGGAGCGGATGAAGAACACCGACACCCTCTCCGGTGGTGAGACGGTGCGCCTGCTGCTGTCCAAGCTGATGATCATGCAGGACAACGTCCTCGTGCTCGACGAGCCCACCAACCACCTGGACCTGGAGTCCATCTCCGCGCTCGCCGAGGGCCTCCAGAAGTACGAGGGCACCGTCATCGTCGTGACGCATGACCAGGAGCTCATCTCCGAGGTCGCCACGCGCATCTGGTCGCTCGAGGCGGGCCGCGAGGTGCTCGACTTCAACGGACCGTACGCGGAGTTCCGCGAGAAGCACGCGGCCGTCGCGGCCCAGCGACGCTGACGTGAAGGGCCCGCCTGTCGCTCAGCCCGTCTTCTCCGGCGGGTTGAGCGCGAGGAAGCGGGCGTTGAGGTCCGCGGACATCTGGGCCACGGTGGTGCCTTCCAGGCTCTGCTTCAGCGCGGCCTCCGCGCGGCCGAAGACACCTTCCAGGTAGTCGGCCACGCAGGGGCCAATGGCGCAGTCCGGAGCGGGCCCCACCGGGTGCCTGCCGAACAGCTCCGCGCCCTCCTCCACCGACTCGTAGATGTCCCGAAGGGTGATGTCCTCGGGGCGCCGGGCCAGCGTCACGCCTCCGCGAACGCCCCGCTTCGTCTCCACCAGCCCCGAGCGAGCCAGGTCGCCCAAGAGCCGCCGCACCACGACGGGGTTCGTCTGGATGCTGCGCGCCATCGCCTCGGACGTCAGCGGACCGGCCGCGTCACCGGAGCACTTCGCGAGCATCGCGACGATGTGCGCCGCCATGGTGAATCGGCTGTTCACTCACCCTCCGGGCTGGAATGGAGACTCCGATGGTTACCTATCGCCCGCCCTGACGGCGTGCAACCCGGCATTCCCCGACTGCCGGGCCGCTCGTCCGCTGGGAGCCCCGGGACTCAGGGATTCACGAGTCCAAAGCTACCCGTCCCCACGGCCCAGTCTCCGGCCGCGTGGGTGTCTCCAGCGGTGACACGGCGCAGGGTCGTCTGCTTTCCAGCCGACGCGAAGGCCGGCGCCCAGGCGACGGTGATGTCCCAGGCGGAAGGGGCGGAAGAGTACGTGCAGGGGGCACCGCCACACGTCGCGGGTATCCACTGGCCCAGGGACTGGAGCAGCGCGAGGTCCGTCAGGAAGCCAGCGAAGGTGTTGGTCCCAATGGAGACCGCGAGGCCGTCCTGCGTGGCGCCGAAGGGGTCCAGCACGCGCAGCACCCGGTTGCCCGGGAGGAGGCTGAAGGTGGCGCCGCTGTGAAAGTCCCACGCGGTGTCATGCGTCGCGGGATACAGCGCCCGGCGATGCTCCATGGGCCCGCTCAGCTCCGAACGGGGCCCCGCCTCGCCCACGGGGTCCGGGTTGAGGTGCATGACGAGGACGTCGCCGGCCTGCACCTCCACGTCGGGGAACGTCGCGAGCGGCTCGGAGCCCCCGTCCTGCATCAGGGTCATGCCCGTCACCGGACCGGACTGGAGCACGACCAACTCCACCAGGTCGCGGTTGAACGACATGTTCGGAGCAACCTCCGTGATTCGCAGCCGCGCGGGCGTCGCGAACCCCCGGAAGGAGGCGGTGTTGTTCGGCGCCTGCACGCCGTCCCCCTTGAGGTCCCGCAGCGTCGCGGCGACCTGGACGCTGTAGCTGCCTCGCGGAGTCTGCGGCAGCGTGGTGACGACCACCTCCTTGGGCGACTGCAGCGTCGCGCCGGTGACGGAGAGCCCGGGGATGGTGATTTGCGCACCGCTGCCCAGGAGGCTGCCCGCATCCAGCCGCCGGTCGAAGCGCACCAGGACGGTCGTCGAGGAGAGCGCGAACGCCCCGAGGACCTTCGGGGGCGGACACGTCTGCGCGGTGAGATGCTCGGGAACCCAGAGGGAAGGCTGCGTCGACGCGGAGACCGTCCCGAAACGCCACAGCGGAGAGGTGAGCGAGACGTCGCAGCCCTGCACCAGCTCCAGCGAGTCGTTCACCGTCGCCACCATGCGCAGCCGGAGCTGGGCGGCGCTGGACGAGTTCGCGGGGACGCCCACCGTCGTCAGGGGCGCCTGGAGGTGGTCCGTGCCCGAGGCGGAGAAGGGGCCACTGATGACGCCGCGCAGGGAGATGAGCTCGGACTCGAAGTTTTCCAGAGCCATGGGCAGGTCGATGGCGCTCACATCCTGCGCCAGCGTCTGCACGGGGAAGTCCCTGGCGAACACGGTGTAGCTGCTGGGGTCGATGGTCGCGCGGCGCAGGCCGTTGCCGGTGCGCACATTGAGCACGCGGACGCCCACCCAGTCTCCCGCCACCGGAGGAGGCGAAACCGCGGAGGGGTTCAACTCCACGAACAGGGCCGGTCCCTCGCGCGTCGCCTGAAGGAAGATGCCCGGGCCGTCATTCGTCAGGTTGCCCACCCCGGGCTTGACGAAGGTGATGATGGCGCCGTCAATGGGCAGTCTCGGCACGTTGCCATCCGCCGCGGCACGCACGGTGGCGATCTGCTGCGACGCGACAGTGGCCACGTCGGGCAATGTGTAGATCTCCTGCCGCCCCAGCTCCTCGTTCCCGACGTTGTCCACCGACTTGAAGTTCACGGTGGTGTTGCGCGCGAGCACGAAGGGCGCGGTGTACAGCGGCGAGCTGCTCGAGACCGCCGTGCCGTCCAGCGTGTAGCGCGTCTCACCGCACCCCGCGGGTGCATCCGCGCAGGTGAGCCGCACGGTGACGGGGCCGTTGAACGTGCCTCCAGGCGGCTCGGCCTGCGTGAGCGGGGCCGACACGTCGAAGGTATAGACCTGGAGGCGGGACGCTTCCAGGTTGCCGGCGACATCCCTCGACACGAAGCGCAGGCGCGTGTTGGCGGAGAGCGTGAGGGGCGCGGTGTACGGAGTCCCCGTCGTCGGAGTCGGCTCGCTGTCGTCCCGCGTGTACCAGGTCCCCGCGCAGCCGCTGCCCGCGCCGTCGCCGCACGCCAGCGTCACCGTCCGCTGGGTCCGGAACACGCCCCCCTCGGGCTGTGCCACGGTGGTGGGCGCCGTCGGGTCCACCAGGATGGAATAGGTCTCCGTCACCGAGGGACTGACGTTTCCCACGCCATCCACCGCGAGGAAGCGCAGCGTCGTCGTCGCCGAGAGCGCCAGCGGCTCCGTGTAGCGCGGTGAGGTGGTGCCCGGCGCGGTGCCGTTCGTCGTGTAGTGCAGCGCGGAGCAGCCGGAGCCCCCCGTGTCCTCGCAGCGCAGCGCCACGGATTGCGCCGAGAAATAGGCGCCACCCCGAGGCGTCGCTGAGGCGGTGGGCGGCACGGTGTCGATGACGTACGTCTCGATGCCCAGCTCGCCAAGGTTTCCCACCACGTCCACGGCGACGAACACCACCGTGGTGGTGTTGGTGAGCTGAAGAGGGCCGCCGTACGCCGGGGAGTCCATCGTCGGCGTCCTGCCATCCAGCGTGTAGTGGATGCGAGCACAGCCGGAGCCCCCCGCGTCATTGCACGCGAGCGCGACCTGTGTCGGGCCGGCGAACAGTCCCCCCCGAGGCGTGGCGACGGAGTCCGGCCCGGTCATGTCGGCGGTATACAGCGCGGCTCCCGGCGCGGAGGCGTTGCCTGCCCGGTCCAGGGCGATGAAGCGCAGCCGTGCGCCGGCCAGCAACGTGAGCGGCGTCGTATAGAGTCGCGAGGTCTCCAAGGGGATGGCGCCGTCCAGCGTGTAGTGGATTCGGGCGCAGCCGGAGCCCGTGCCGTCGTCACACGTCAGCGTGACGACGAGCGGAACGCCATAAATCCCCGAGCCCGGCGACATGGTGACCTTCGGAGGGTCCGCGTCCACCACGAACTCCGCCGAGCGCGCGCTCTCGCTGTTGCCCGCCCGGTCCACGGAGAAGAAGCGCAGCGTGGCGCTGGCCTCCACCATGACGAAGTCCGAGTAGCGGATGGACCGCGTCGTCGGAGCACTGCCATCCAACGTGTAGTACGTGGCCTCGCAGCCGGAGCCCGTCCCGTCAGCACAGGTGAGCGTCACCGTGCGAGGGCTGTTGAAGAGGCCCCCCGCTGGAGAGGCCACGGTGGTGGGCGCGACGGTGTCCGTGGACCCGGGGGGCGTGGGGACGGGATCCGAGCCTCCTCCGCCGCACGCGCTCGTCAGCACCAACGTGCAGAGCACTCCCCACAGGGAACGAGAGAAGAACGACACAAACCGAGGCATCGCGAATCCATGGCATGCGCGTCCACTCCCCGCGAACGGGGAGGAACGGATATCGGGGCTGTCGGGGGAGAGGGAACGGCGCCGTGTGCCATCCGTGGATGGCACGCACCACCGCCTGATAGCGGAGCCTCGCGGAAGTTTCAAATTCCGGCGGCCCTCCGCGAAGGAGTCCTTCGGTTGGGGCTCAGGGATTCACGAGTCCAAAGGTCCCCGTGCCCACGGCCCAGTCCGAGGCGCTATTGCTGTCTACGGAAGTGACACGGCCCAGGGTGATCTGCTTCCCCGTCGACACGAAGGCCGACGACCAGCTGACGGAGACGCTCCAGGCGGTGGGGAGCGTGGAGTACGTGCAGGGGACACCGCCACAGTTCGTGGGTGACCACTGGCCCTGCCCCTGGAGCGTTTGGAGTTCGCCCAGGAAACCGGCGCTGGTGTTGCTTTGAACCGTGACGGCGAGGCCATCCTGGACGGCCCCCTGGGCGTCCCGCACACGCAGCACCCGGTTGCCCGTGGGGAGGCTGACGGTGGCGCCGCTGTGGAAGTCCCACGCGGAGTCATGGTTCGCGGGAAACGCCGCCTGCGGAAACTCCGTGCGCCCGAGCGTCTCTGATTGCGGCCCCGCATCCTCCTGCACGAGGTCTGGATTGAGGTGCATGACGATGACGTCGCCGGCCTGCACTTCCACCTCGGGGAACGTCGCCAGCGGCGCGGGGCCCCCGTCCAGCAACAGCGTCATGCCCCCCACCGAGCCGGACTGCAGCACGCGCAGCTCCACGAGGTCGCGGCCGCCCGTCATGTTGGGCGCGACTTCGGTGATGCGCAGGCGCGCGGAGATCGAGAAGCCTTGGAAGAAACCGCTGTTTGTCGGCGCCTGCACGCCGACGCCCCTCCTGTCCCTCAGCGTCGAGGCGACCTTGAGGTCATAGCCTTGGCGGGGAGTCTGCGGCGCCGTGGTGAGGACCACCTCCGTGGGCGACTGGAGCGTCGCGCCCGTGACGGCGAGCGCGGAGAGGGCGGTGATGGAGAACTGGGCACCGCTCCCCAGGAGACTGCTCGCATCCAGGCGCCGGTCGAACCGCACCAGGACACTCGTCGCGCTCAGGGCCTTCGTCTCGATGACAGCCGGGGACGGGCACGTCTGCGAGGTGAGTTGCTCGGGGACCCAGAGGGAGGGCTGCGTCGACGCCGAGGCGGACACGTAGTGCCACAGGGGTGAAGTGAGAGAGACCGTGCAACCAGGAGTCAGCTCCACCGTGTCGTTCACCGTCGCCACCATGCGCAGACGGAACTGGGCCGCGCTGGAGGAGCCCACGGGGATGGCCGACGTCGTCAAGGGCGCCTGGATATGGCCCGTGCCGGAGGGAGTGAAGGCGCCGTTGATGACGCCTTGCAGCGAGATGAGCTCGGAGTCGAACATGTCCCGCACGAGGGGCAGATCGACGGAACTCACCTCCTGGGCCAGCGTCGCCACGGGGAAGTTCTTGGCGAGCACGGCGTAGCTGCTGGTGTCGATGCTCGCGCGGCGCAGGCCGTTCACGGTGCGCAGGTGATTCACCCGGACACTCACCCAGTCACCCGCCACTGGAGGCGGGACGAGTCCGGCGGGGTTCACCGACACGAAGATGGCCGGCCCCTCCTGCTTCGCCTGGAGGAAGATGCCCGGGCCATCACTCGTGGGGTCGCCCACGCCCGGCTTGACGAAGGTGACGATGGCTCCATTGATGGGCAGCATGGGCTGGGCGCCGTCCGCCGCGCCACGCAGCCAATCAATCTGCGACGAGGCGTTGTTGGCCACATCGGGCAACGTGTAGATCTCCTGCCGCCCCGGTTCCTCGTTCCCGACGTTGTCCACCGACTTGAAGTTCACGGTGGTGTTCCGCCCGAGGACGATGGGCGCGGTGTACAGCGGCGAGCTGCTCGAGACCGCCGTGCCGTCCAGGGTGTAGCGCGTCTCACGGCAGCCCGCGGGCGCATCCGTGCACGTGAGCCGCACGGTGACGGGGCCGTTGAACGTGCCTCCGGGAGGCTCGGCCTGCGTGAGCGGGGCCGTCACGTCGAAGGTGTAGACCTGGAGGCGGGACGCTTCCAGGGTGCCCACCGAATCCCTCGACACGAAGCGAAGGCGCGTGGTGGAGGACAGCGAGATGGGGCCGGTATACGGAGTTCCCGTCGTCGGCGTCGGCTCGCTGTCGTCCAGCGTGTACCAGGTCCCCGCACAGGCGAGGCCCGCGCCGTCGGTGCACACGAGCGTCACCGTCTGCGGGGTCCGGAAGAGGCCGCCCTCGGGCTGAGCCACGGTGGTCGGGGCCAGCATGATGGAATAGGTCTCCGTCACCGTGGCACCGAGGTTTCCGGCACCGTCCACCGCGAGGAAGCGCAGCGTCGTCGACGACGAGAGCGCCAGGGGCTGCGCGTAGCGCGCGGAGGCGGTCGTTGGAGAGGTGCCATCCGTCGTGAAGTGCAGCGCGGAGCAGCCGGAGCCCCCCGTGTCGTCACAGCTCAGCGTCACAGACTGCGCCGAGGAGTAGGTGCCACCCCGAGGCGTCGCGGACGCGGTGGGCGGCACGGTATCGATGACGTACGCCTCCGAGACCGTGGCTCCGAGGTTTCCAGCGCCGTCCACGGCGAGGAAGCGCAGCGTCGTCGACGACGAGAGCGCCAGGGGTTGCACGTAGCGCGCAGAGGCGGTCGTGGGAGTGGTTCCATCCGTCGTGAAGTGCAGCGCGGAGCAGCCGGCGCCCCCGGTGTCCTCGCAGCTCAGCGTCACGGACTGCGCCGAGGAGTAGGTGCCACCCCGAGGCGTCGCGGAGGCGGTGGGCGGCACGGTATCGATGACGTACGCCTCCGAGACCACGGGGCCAAGGTTCCCAGCACTGTCCACCGCGAGGAAGCGCAGCGTCGTCGACGACGAGAGCGCCAGGGGTTGCCCATAGCGCGCGGAGGCGGTCGTGGGAGAGGTTCCATCCGTCGTGAAGTGCAGCGCGGAGCAGCCGGCGCCCCCCGTGTCCTCGCAGCTCAGTGTCACGGACCGCGCCGAGGAGTAGGAGCCACCCCGAGGCGTCGCGGACGCGGTGGGCGGCACGGTATCGATGACGTACGCCTCCGAGACCACCGGTCCAAGGTTCCCAGCACCGTCCACCGCGAGGAAGCGCAGCGTCGTCGACGACGAGAGCGCCAGGGGCTGCGCGTAGCGCGCGGAGGCGGTCGTGGGAGAGGTGCCATCCGTCGTGAAGTGCAGCGCGGAACAGCCGGCGCCCCCGGTGTCCTCGCAGCTCAGCGTCACGGACTGCGCCGAGGAGTAGGTGCCACCCCGAGGCGTCGCGGACGCGGTGGGCGGCACGGTATCGATGACATACGTCTCGATGACCAGGTCCCCGCGGTTCCCCTCCGTGTCCATGGAGAAGAAGCGCACCGTGGTGGTGGTGGTGAGCTGGAGCGGGCCTGCATACACGGGGGAATCCAGCGTCGGTGCCGTGCCATCCAACGTGTAGCGGGTGCTGGCACAGCCGGAACCGCCCGAGTCATCACACGTGAGCGCCACCTGCGTCGGCCCCGCGAACAGCCCACCCCGAGGGCTGGCGGAGGAGGCAGGCCCGCCCTTGTCGAACGAGTAGAGCTCCGTGCCCTCGCGCGACGCGTTGCCTGCGCGGTCCATGGCGATGAAGCGCAGCCGCGCGCCGGTAATCAACGTGAGCGGGGCCGAGTAGAGGGGAGACGTCTCCGAAGGGACAGCGCCGTCCAGCGTGTAGTGGATGCGAGAGCAGCCGGAGCCCGTGCTGTCATCACACGTCAGCGTCACGATGAGCGGAGCACCGTGGGTACCCGAACCCGGAGACGCGGAGACCACCGGAGGGTCCACGTCCACCACGAACTCCGCCGAGCGCGCGCTCTCGCTGTTGCCCGCGCGGTCCACGGAGAAGAAACGCAGCGTGGCGCTGGCCTCCACCATGACGAAGGCCGAGTAGCGGATGGACCGCGTCGTCGGAGCGCTGCCGTCCAGCGTGTAGTACGTGGCCTCGCAGCCGGAGCCCGTCCCGTCATCACAGGTGAGCGTCACCGTGCGAGGGCTGTTGAAGAGTCCCCCCGCCGGAGAGGCCACGGTGGTGGGCGCGACGGTGTCCGTGGACCCGGGCGGCGTCGGCCCGGGGCCCGACCCCGCGTCGCCACATGCACTCGTGAGAACCCCCAGGCAGAGCAATGCCGACAAGGGGCGGATGAGGAACAACACAGTCCGAGACATCAAATATCCATGGCATGCGCGTCCACGCCCCACTGAGCGGGGGGAACGGATAACGGGGCTGTCGGAGGGGGCGACGGCGACGTGCGACGCCTGAGAGTGACACACCCAGCCGACACATGGCTGAGCCCCGGGAAATATTCAAACCGAGGACGGCCTCCGTGAGCGTCCGTTCCTGGGACTCAAGGACTCGCGACGCCGAGGATTCTGATGTCAGCCGCCTCGTCGTCGGCCGAGTCAATGTCCCCGGCGGAGACTCGCCCCGGGGAAGGGCCTCTCCTCCCCAGCACCCTCCAGGGGCGCGGGAGCCAGGGCCCGGGAGCAGACCTGCGAATTCAATGCGTCGAGGCTCAGCGACCGGTGTTTCGCCGCAGGAAGAAGACGCCCAGGCCCAGGCCCGCGGCCCACTTCGCGGCGGCGGCCAACGGCGTCTGCTGGAGCTTCGGGGGCGCGTCGCTGGCGAGGCCCTGGCCCGTCGCCGGGTCCACCGCGGGACGGAAGTCCCGAGCGCCAGGGATGTCCGCCCCGCCCTGCTCCAGCTCCGACTTGGTCGCCAGCACGGCCTTGCCCTGCCCCGGCACGTGCTGTCCCGGCGCCTTCCCCTCCGGCGAGCGCTGCTCGAGGATGGAGTTGATCTCCGCGCCCAGCAGCACCACCTGCGAGGACAGCCACATCCACAGCAGGAGCACGATGACGCCACCGATGGCGCCGTAGTTCACGTCGTACTTGCCGAAGTTGGCCACGTACTTGGAGAAGGCCCACGACGCCGCCACCCAGATGAGCACGCCCACCACGGAGCCCGGGGTGATGAAGCGGAACTTCTGTTTCGCGTTGGGCAGGATGTAATAGAGCACCGCCCACAGGAACATCATCAGCAGGCCCGCCACGGGCAGCCGCAGCCACAGCGCCACCGTGGACGCGGGGTCCGGCAGCTTGCTGGCCAGCGCGGGCGTCGCCACGGCCGCCAGCGCCGCGAAGATGGCCACCGCCGCGGCCACCAGCGTCGTCGTCACCGCGATGAGCCGAAGCTTCCAGACCGGCCGCGTTTCCTCGACGCCGTAGGCCGTGTTCAGTGCGTCCATCAACGCGACGATGCCCCCGGAGGCCGCCCAGATGGCGCCCACACCACCCACCGTCAAGAGCCCCACCGGGTTGCTGTCCGCCAGCGACTGGATGCGCTGCCCCAGGATGGTCGTCACCTCCTTGGGCGCCACCTTCCCCAATTCCTGGATGAGCACCTGGGCCTGGTTGGGGTCGATGATGACGCCCGCCAGCGACACGAGGAACAGGAGGAAGGGGAACAGCGCCAGGATGGCGCGGAACGTCAAGGCCCCCGCGACGTCGCTGACATCGTCGCGTTTCCACTCGTCCTTCAGGATCTTGAAGAACTCCCACCACCCCATGCCCTTGCCTGGCAAGACCATCTCGCCCCCTCATCCATGTAAGTCCTGGGGAAGATGGCCATACGGACCCTCGGTGGCGCCCCTGCCCCAATGGGCAGCCTCCCTGGCCGCTCCACCCTCGGGGGGCCGTCTTCCTGAAAAACATTTCATCCGGTAAAAAACACCCGGCGCCCGTTTTCCGCCCTACCCGGGCAGACGGGACCTCACCGCCTCAGCCCGCCCCGAGGACGCAATGTTCGTCGCCTCTCTCCTGAGTGTCAGCCTGGCGCTGGTCGCCAGCGCGACACCCGGCGCTTCACCGGAAGCCCGCGCCGAGGCCCCGGCCCACACCCTCTGGCTCATCCAGCCCATGTATCCAGGGCAGGACGCCCTGGTGAAGCGGACCGAGGAAGGCATCACCGGCCTGCTGCCGGGGGACGTGAAGCCTCGACAGGTCGTCGGCGTGGGGGCGCTGGCCTCGCACCTCCAGGGCCGGGAAGGAGACCTGGGCTGTCTGGCCGGCGGCGCCCGCTGTCGGGAGCCCCTGGGGACCTATCTGGCGTCGCTCGGCCTGGAGCGCGTGGTGCTGGTGCGGGTGGGCCAGGACGACGCCGGTTACCGCTTCCGCGCCGTCAGCGTGCGCTCGGAGAGCGGCGCGCGCGCGGAGGCGGAGACGAGCAACCCCGCCTTCGAGAAGGCCCTGGCCGGCGTGCTGGTGAAGTTCCTGTCCCTCAACGCGCTGGTGGAAGCGGTGTCGGTGCCCGCGGGCGCCACGGTGTTCATCGACGGGGTGAAGATGGGCGTCACGCCGTACGCCACGGAGGTGCTGCCCGGCGAGCACACGTTCCGCTTCGAACTGGCCTCGCACCTGCCCCGGGAAGAGACGCGCGTGGTGGGCTCGCGTGAGCAGGTGAAGCTGCGGCCGGCCCTGGAGAAGGTGCCCGCGCGGCTGGTGGTGAAGGTCCTGCCGGAGGGCACGGAGATCTCCGTGGACGGCGCCGTGGTGGGCAAGGACGCGGTGGACCAGGGCATCCAACCCGGCTCACGCACCCTGCGACTGGCGCGCGAGGGCTACGAGCCGCAGGAAGTCCAGGCGGAGATTGCCCCGGGCGCGACGTACACGCTGGAGCGGGAGCTGAAGCCCACGTCGATGCAGGCCTTCAAGCTGGCCATGAAGCGGCGGCAGGAGGCCACCATGGCGCGGCAGAGCTACCTGGAGGCGGCCTACGAGTTCACCAGCCTCACGTCCGACACGCTGACCGCGCAGCCGGTGAAGACGGAGGGCGGGCTGAGCGACGTGCGCGGCAACGGCGTGCGCGCGCCGGGCTCGCGGCGGCTGCGAGGGCTGGGCCTGGAGTACGGACGCTACGGCCAGTACTTCGGCGTCATGCTGGTGGGCGCCACCTGGTACTCCACCGGCGACGTCTGGACGATGGGCGTCAACGTCCCGCAGGACGTGCAGAACCCGAACGTGGCCGGGCTCACGCAGGTCGACACCAAGGTCCAGATGGTGTCGCTGCGAGCATTGCAACCGCAACTGAGATACGTGTTGGGCCCGGTGTCCTTCGCCATCCAGGCGGGGCTCGATTTGCGCGGCGCGCTCGCGAAGGAGGAGGACGACGGCTCCGGCAACTCGCCCCGCTTCGAGGACGGCCTCTACGCGCTGGACCTGCACGCGTCCGGACAGGCCTCCGCGCGAGTCTTCGTCTACGAGGGGCTGTACGCCTCCGTGGCGTACCAGCGGGGCTTCTCGCTGCTGGGGAAGATCGCCGGGACGAGCAACTTCCGTGGAGGGGTGGGCTATGCGTTCTGAGTCGCGTCGACTGCTGCTGACGTGCGCGCTGCTGGTGTGGGGCACGGCCAGCGCCGCGCCGCTCGTGGGCCCCTCGGTGGGCAACGCCGACGCGCTCGTCGCCGAGGGCACGAAGCTCTACAACAAGCGCAAGTACGCGGAGGCCTCGCGCGTGTTCCTCCAGGCCACGCGCGCCAATCCCTCGCTGCTGCCCGCCTACCTGGGTCTGGGCCGCGCGCGCATGGGGGCCAAGGAGACGGCGAGCGCGTGCGCCGCGTACCGCGCCTGGCTCAAGAGCGCCCCGGACATCCAGGAGCGTCCCAAGGCGAAGGGCGAGCTGGAGCTGTGCGAGCGCCAGCTCAAGGCCGCGCGCAAGAAGAAGAAGAAGGGCCCGGTGCCGGCGGACATGACGGCGCGGCACGTGGAGCTGAAGGCCGACTTCTTCGAGGCGCTGGAGGCTGGCACGCTCGCGGGCCCGGCGGGCGCGGGCGAGCAGTTGCGCACCCTGGTGACCGCGGACTACCTGGGCGTGGACCTGGCGGAGATGGGCACGCGCCTGAGCACCGCGAGCCGCGCCTCCGCGGAGGACGTGCACCAGCGCGCGCTGAAGGGCGAGGCGCTGACGACGGAGCAACTGCGCACCGGCCGGGAGCTGCTGGACTGGGCGAAGGACTCGGGAGAAGCCGCGCCCCAGGCGCCCGCGCAGGGCCTGTTCCTGGAGGGACTGGTTGCGCTCCAGGGCAATGACTCCAAGGGCGCCGAGGGGCTGTTCGCGAAGGCGGCCTCGGCGGCGCCGGGCGTGACGGAGTACCGGGTGTGGCGCGCGGCGGCGCTCCAGCGCGCGGGGGACCTGAGAGGTGCCCTGGCGGTGATGGAGGCGGAGCTGCCGGAGGACCCCCGCACGGACCTGCTCCGCGCGGCGGTGGCGCAGCGCACGTCGAAGGAGGACGGCGCGCGCGAGCTGGAGCGCCTGCTCTTCCAGCGCTACGCCGCGCCCCCGTCACGCTGACGTCGCACCCACCTCGCGGTCAGGAAGGACTTGGATGGCCCTCTTCATCTGTCAGCGGTGCGAGACGGAGCACGACACCTGGGGCGGCGCCTGCCCGAGCTGTGGAAGCACCGAGCAACTGAAGGTCGCGCCGCAGGTGGACCGGATGCTGGGCCGCACGGTGGCGGGCCGCTACCGCGTGCTCAAGCGGTTGGGCCAGGGCGGCATGGGCTCCGTGTACCTGGCGGAGCAGGTGGGCATTGGCCAGCAGGTCGCGATGAAGTTCCTCAACAGCGGCCTGTCGTTGGACCCGGACGTCGCGCGGCGCTTCCTCAACGAGGCGAAGAGCTACGCCCGCGTGGGGCATCCCAACGCGGTGACGTTGCACGACTTCGGCCAGGACGAGGAGGGCAGCCTCTACATCTCCATGGAGTACGTGGAGGGTGATGACCTCAAGCGCCTGCTCGCGAACGTGGGCCGGCTGAGCCTCCATGAAGCCGGAGACATCATCCTCCAGGTCGCGGACGTGCTGGCGTACGCGCACGCGCGCGGCGTGGTGCACCGGGACCTCAAACCGGAGAACGTGATGGTCCGGCAGGGCATGCGCGGCTGGCACGTCAAGGTGCTGGACTTCGGCATCGCCCGCATCGCCGACGGGGCCACGCGTCTCACGGCGCAGGGCGCTGTGGCCGGCACGCCCCGGTACATGTCCCCCGAGCAGGCCATGGGCCAGGACGTGGACGCGCGCGCGGACATCTACGCGGTGGGCGTGGTGCTCTTCGAGTTGCTCACCGGCGTGCAGCCGTTCGACGGCACGAGCGTCGCGGACATCATGCAGAAGCAGGTGCACCAGCCCATTCCCCGGCTGGTGGACGTGGTGCCGGACCTGGACATGCCCGCGCTCGACGCGGTCATCCAGAAGGCCACCGCGAAGAAGCGCGTGGAGCGCTACATGACGATGGAGGCGTTCGCCGCGGACCTGAGCAACGCGCTGCCCACCATGTCCGGCCGGCCCGCCATCAGCGGCGTCAGCCCCGTGGTGAAGCCAGGCGCGGCCGAGGAGTCCTCGCCGGGCACCATGCTCTACGGCGACGGCACCGAGGACACGATGTTGCGCGGCGCCGCCGTGTCGACGCCGCCTCCCATCGACCCGGGCCTCTACAACACGGGCCGCGTGGCGCCCATCCAGCTCACGCAGCCCGCGCCAGGAATGCCCGAGCTTCCGCAACGCACGGCGCGCGACGGGTTCGACAAGACGGCGCACGCGGCCTCTCCCTACGCGCCGCCACCGAGCGGTCGCCCGGGCTGGGTGCTGGCCCTGAGCGTCGCGGGTGCGCTGCTCGCCGGTGGCTTCGGCGTGATTGCCCTGCGGGGCCCGCCTCCGGGTGACGGCCAGGGACCTCCGGGCCCCCACGGCATGGGAGACATGGGGCACCCTCCTCCCCATCCTCCGCCTCACGGCCCGCCTCCGCG
>NZ_VIFM01000649.1 GCF_006636215.1 Myxococcus llanfairpwllgwyngyllgogerychwyrndrobwllllantysiliogogogochensis
ACGGCTACGTCTTCGAGGGCCGACTGACCCTGGTGTGGACGTACAGCCAGGCAGCGCACCGGCCGGAGACCATCCAGTCCCTGGCCGACCATTGCCTGCACACGCTGCGGCGGCTCATCGACGACCGCGACTCCGACGACGCCCGTCGCTTCACGCCCGCAGACTTCCCGCTGGCGAGGCTGTCCCAGTCGGTGCTCGACCGGGTGCTGCCCGCGGGGACGCTGGCGGACGACCTCTATCCGCTGTCGCCCATGCAGCAAGGCATGCTCTTCCACACCCTCACGGCCCCGGGCTCCGGCGTCTACGTCACGCAGTTGGCGTGGACCTTCGGCGGCGCCGTGGACATGACCGCTTTCCGTCGCACCTGGGAAGCCGTCATCCAGCGGCAGCCCTCGCTGCGCACGTCCTTCGTCGCCGAGGGCGCCGACCAGCCCCTCCAGTGGGTCCACCCGGAGGCCACCCTCCCCTGGGAGGAGCACGACTGGCGCGGCGCGGATGAGGCCGAGCAGCAGAGCCGCTTCGACACCCTCATCTCCGAGGACCGTGCTCGGGGC
>NZ_VIFM01000650.1 GCF_006636215.1 Myxococcus llanfairpwllgwyngyllgogerychwyrndrobwllllantysiliogogogochensis
CCTTGGCAGCTTCGTAGCGCTGGCGATAGTGATCGAATATATTCATGGCATGCCGTCCTTTCGTTTTTTAGCACAGGTTGAGAGCCGTTCATATGAATAGTGGGGGCCCCCGGAAGACATAAGCTGAACATCGCTCTCCTGGTATCCAGCAACCCTTATGCCAGGTTGCGGGTGGGGTAGCGTGAATGTGCCCGGCAATTACACCTTCTAAATTTAAGCGTAGATGCATTTAGAAATCTTGCATGGCGCAGAAAATCAATTTCAATGACATATCAATAACTCATCCTGAACATGACGCTTTTTGATTCGTTGGGACGTAAAGTTGTCATCGGGCTGTCACCGGATGGTAAGAGAAGGGTGGCAAAGTGAACGATTTGTGTCATATCGGGTAAAGAATTTGAGGCATGAGACCTACGACGGTACACTGCACGGGCTGATTATTTGACAACGGGAATATGGATTGTGACTAAAATCAAACTTCTGGCACTCGGCGTGCTGATAGCGACGTCCGCCAGCGCGGCGCATGCCGACGGGAAGTTCACTCTCCGGCTCT
>NZ_VIFM01000651.1 GCF_006636215.1 Myxococcus llanfairpwllgwyngyllgogerychwyrndrobwllllantysiliogogogochensis
ACAGGCATCTCCCGGAAGCGCACGAAGCTCTCGTCGATGAACACGTCGAGGATGCCGGTCTCGGCGAAGTCGATGAAGGTGGTGAGGAAGGTGGCGCTGGCCACGGGCTCTTCGCCGCGCGCGGCCAGCACGGCCAGGCCCGTCGCGAGCATCGTGCCGCCGACGCAGAAGCCCAGCGCGTTGATCTGGGCGCTGCCGGCGATCTCGCGGGTGGTCTCGATGGCGCAGAGGACGGCATCCTCGATGTATTCGTCCCAGGTGGTGTGGGCCAGGCTCTCGTCCGGATTGCGCCAGCTCACCACGAAGGTGCGGTGGCCCTCGGACACCGCGTGGCGGATCAGCGAGTTCTCGGGCTGCAGATCGAGGATGTAGAACTTGTTGATGCAGGGCGGCACCACCAGCAGCGGCCGCTCGTGCACCTTGGGCGTCAGCGGCTTGTACTCGATGAGCTGGAACAGCGCGTTCTCGTAGACCACCGCGCCTTCGGACGTGGCCACGTTGCGGCCGACCTCGAAGACGGTCTCGTCGGTCATCGACACATGCCCCTGGCG
>NZ_VIFM01000652.1 GCF_006636215.1 Myxococcus llanfairpwllgwyngyllgogerychwyrndrobwllllantysiliogogogochensis
GGCCGGAAAACTCCACCAGATCGCATCCGTGCCCAGCCAGGGCTGCAGGCCGTAGGCGATCGGCAGGCGGATGCCCCAGAGCGCCAGGCCCAGGATGATGAGCGGAGGCACCACCGCGCCGGTGGAGCGCACCACGCCCGAAAGCACGAAGGTCACGCCGAAGAACAGGAACGACCCCACGGCGATGTGGTTGAGGTGGCGCGCCGCCTCCAGCGATACGCTGCCCGCCGGCAGGAAGAGCGACAGCGCCGTGCGGTCCAGCACCACCAGCGGCACGATGATCGCGCCGGTCAGCACGAAATTGAACAGCGTGCCGCTGCGGGCCACGCCGTCCACCCGCTCCCAGCGGCCGGCGCCCACGTTCTGCGCCGCCATCGACGAGCAGGCCGCGCCGATCGCCATGGCGGGCATCTGCACGTAGGTCCAGAGCTGCAGCGCCGCGCCGTAGGCCGATGCGGTGACCACGCCCTGCGCGTTGACCAGGCCCATCAGCATCAGCATGGCGGTGGAGATCATCACCATCTGCGCCCCCATCGGCAGCCCCTTGACG
>NZ_VIFM01000653.1 GCF_006636215.1 Myxococcus llanfairpwllgwyngyllgogerychwyrndrobwllllantysiliogogogochensis
GATGCGCACCGCGCGCGCAGGCTCCAAGCCGCTCATGGACACCGACGCCGCACTGGCCTGATCCGGCCGCCCCCGGCCTTCCATTCCATCCAACCCCACCACAGGGATGCCGCCATGAAAAACGCTTTGTTGGCTATCGCACTGGCAGCCGCCGCGCTGCCCTCCTGGGCCCAGATGTCTCCCGTGGGGACGTGGCGCAGCATCGACGACAAGAGCGGCGAGGCCAAGGCCGAGATCCGCATCACCGAGTCGGGCGGCGCGCTGACGGGCCGCATCGAGAAGTCGCTGAAGAAGGACACCCAGCCCGATGCCGCGTGCCAGGAATGCACCGACGACCGCAAGGGCCAGCCCATCGCCGGGCTGGAGATCATCCGCGGCGGCAGGAAGGCCGAGGGCAAGGACGTGTGGGAAGGCGGCAGGATCCTCGACCCCGAGAACGGCAAGGAATACCGCGCCAGCTTCACGCCCATCGATGGCGGCGCCAAGCTGGAAGTGCGCGGCTACCTGGCGCCCTTCTGGGGCTCGCAAACGTGGCAGCGCGTGCAGTAAG
>NZ_VIFM01000654.1 GCF_006636215.1 Myxococcus llanfairpwllgwyngyllgogerychwyrndrobwllllantysiliogogogochensis
GTGTAGCCCGTCGTTTAGCGCAATAACATTCGCGCATTTTCCCGTCCGTAACGATCCAAGTCGATCGTCAATACCCAGCAGGCGGGCAGGGTGCAGCGAAGCCATATGAATGGCATCCTCCGGCGCAGTTCCCGCCAGTTCGACCATGTTGCGAACGGCCGCATCAAGCGAGAGCGTACTGCCTGCCAGGCTACCGGAGGCCGTTCGTACGATACCGTTGCGCATTTCCACCGCTTCGCCGCAGAGCGTGAAGCGGCCATCGGGCATACCGGCTGCCTGCATCGCATCTGTTATCAGGACAATGCGCTGTTCGGCGCAGCAGGAGCACAGACGCATGGCGGCGGGATGAACATGATGCCCGTCGGCAATAAGCTCCAGCCAAGCCCGCGGCGTAGTTAACCCGGCACCGACCATGCCCGGCTCCCGGTGATGTAATCGGCTCATCCCGTTGTAGCAGTGCACCAGCCCGTCGGCACCGGCAGCGAATGCGGCGCAGGTTTGTTCATAGGTGGCGGCGCTATGGCCCAGCATCACCCGCACGCTATGCC
>NZ_VIFM01000655.1 GCF_006636215.1 Myxococcus llanfairpwllgwyngyllgogerychwyrndrobwllllantysiliogogogochensis
CCGTTTGTAAGGTAGTGGTGGCTCCAATGACGCCCATCGCTTACTTCCTTCCCTGAAATGGCTGCGCGAATCTGCGGCCCAAAGAGCTTGCGTTCCCCAGACTGTGCAGCCGAAGCCCCGGCCAGCGCAATGGCGTACGCAAGGAGTATCAAGGTGCTGCGCAGACAGCGTTTCGGGAGCGCATTCATTCCATTGAACGGCACGCTCACGCAGAGCCCACCGGCCCCATCTGGGGAGGCCAGTTATGGGTTTCTGCCTGGCAGGATTGGCACCACGCATAGAGCGCGTCGTACATCACCAGGCCATGCCCGAGCATCTCATGGTCATCGCTGAAGGTCTTGGACAGGCCGAGCGACAGCGCATAGAGGCCCGCAGACTGAGGCGCCAGGTCCAGCCGGGAGGTGTCTGCGCCCCGCACGATCACGGCCAGGTGCTGCAAGGCGGGATCGGTGAGTTCGTACTTCCTGAGAAAGGCGTCGAAGCTGCAGAGATCAACATCATGGGTCATTTCGACACCCGGTACGTCATACGGGATCGCTCCTGTGT
>NZ_VIFM01000656.1 GCF_006636215.1 Myxococcus llanfairpwllgwyngyllgogerychwyrndrobwllllantysiliogogogochensis
CCGGTGGGAGGAGGCGAAGCTCGACGCCTTCCTCGGCCGCTTCGGCCTGCTCGTCCTCGATGAGGCCCACCACATCGCCGCCAGCGCCTTCCATCGAATCGTGGACCGTTGCCCGGCGCGCTACCGGTTGGGGCTGACGGCGACGCCCGAGCGGGAGGACGGGCTGACGCCGCTCTTGCGCTTCTATCTAGGAGCGCCTCTGGCAGTGGTGAAGCACGAGGACCTCGTCGCGCGCGGAGTGCTGGTGGTGCCCGAGGTGCGCGCCGTGGAGACGGCCTTCGACTTCCCCTATGGCCGCGCCTCCGACTACGCGCCCATGCTGGAAGCGCTGGCGGAGGACAAGGCGCGCAATGACCTCGTCCTCGGTGCCGTGGCTCGCGAGGCCTGGGCGGGCCACCTGTGCCTCGTCCTCACGGGACGGGTGGACCACTGCGAGCTGCTGGCGCAGCGGCTCTCGGCCACCGGCCTGTCGGCCGCCGCGTTGACGAGTGAGGTGCCGCGCGAGGCGCGCAAGGCCCTCCTGGACCAGGCGCGCGCCGGGCGCGT
>NZ_VIFM01000657.1 GCF_006636215.1 Myxococcus llanfairpwllgwyngyllgogerychwyrndrobwllllantysiliogogogochensis
GAAGTTAATCAGCAGCGTTTTCGGTCGCAGCGAGGGCGGGCGGAAATGGCGCGACTCGGGCAGGATACGCCAGAACATAATCGCCGCGGCCAGCGCAAAGCCGCTGATCGCCGCCAGTGCCACGCGCCAGCCGAAGAAATCGGTAAAGACCCCGGTCAGCAAGCGGCCGCTCATGCCGCCGATGGAGTTGCCGCTGATATAGAGTCCCATCGAAAAGGCGACGAAACTGGGGTGGATCTCCTCGCTCAGATAGGTCATGCCGACCGCCGCTACGCCGCTCAGCGACAGGCCGATGAGCGCGCGCATAATCAGGATGCCGTGCCAGCTGGTCATCATAGTCGACAACAGTGAACAGCAGGCGGCCAGCAGCAGGGCGGTGACCATCACCGGCTTGCGGCCTATTGCGTCCGACAGCGGGCCGGTAAACAGCAGGCCCACCGCCAACATCGCCGTGGAAATTGAAAGCGAAATACTGCTGCTGGCCGGCGACACGCCCAACTCGTTCGACAGCACCGGCAGGATCGGCTGCACACAGTAGAGC
>NZ_VIFM01000658.1 GCF_006636215.1 Myxococcus llanfairpwllgwyngyllgogerychwyrndrobwllllantysiliogogogochensis
GCCACGCGGGCGCCGCGACCAGCAACTGGCGGAATGCGCCGATCTGCCGGGCCTGCACGCCCGGGTCTGTCAGCCACCCTACGCGGATCGCCAGCTCCACCTGGCCGGACATCACGTCGATCGACTGGTCGCTGAGGATCGCGTCCACCTTGCATTGCGGATACCGGCGCGTGAACTCGGTGACGGCCGGCACGATGGTCGTGATGCCGTAATCCAGCGCGGCCGTCAGGCGCAGCGTGCCCGAAGGTTCGGTCGCCCCCTCGCCGAGTTCATCGAACGCGTCGTGCGCTTCCTTCAGGACCAGCGCGCATCGCGCATGGAAGGCCTTGCCCGCATCCGTGGGCGCCACCCTGCGGGTGGTGCGGGTGAGCAGCGTCGTGCGGAATTCCCGCTCCAGCCGTGCCACCTGCTGGCTGACCACCGCCTTGGTGATGCCCAGCCGCAGGGCGGCCGCCGTGAAGCTGCCCGTCTCGACCACCGCCGCGAAATACGCCATGCGCTTGAGGTTGGCGAGGTGGCTGGCGCCGGGTTCGAAATCAT
>NZ_VIFM01000065.1 GCF_006636215.1 Myxococcus llanfairpwllgwyngyllgogerychwyrndrobwllllantysiliogogogochensis
CGGCTGATGCGCCCCCCCGTGCGGGTGGACGCCGAGGAGCTGACGGAGGCGGTCCGGGGCACCGGCGCGCGCTTCCTGTCGGACGTCACCCGCGTGGCGCCCCGAGCGGTGTCCGGGCCCCTGGCCCAGGCCCTGGCGGAGCCCCTGAAACAGCTCGGTCGCCCGGCGAGGCCCCCGGAGGAAGAGCCCGCCCGCCCGTCGGTGAAGCGGGTGGAGCCGCCTGAAACACCCGGTTTCGGCTTCGAGCTGAAGGACGCCGGCGCGCGAGCCAGTCGCGAGGGAGGCAAGCGGGGCGCGTCCGGAACCCTGGCCTCCCTGTTGGGCGCCGGTGAGGTGTGGCTGGCGCTGCCCGGCCGGCCGGACGCGTGGAAGGTGCAGGCCCCGCCGTTCCTCACCGTGCTCGAGCTGTCGCGGCAGGCGGTGGAGCTGACCCGGGCGGTGGAGCTGGGGGAGGCGCGCTTCGAATTGGAGCCCGCGGGCGCCCGGACTCCGCTGCTTCTGGACCTCCAGACGGGCAAGGCCCGGACGGGGCGCACCGGAGCGCCCTTCGCGCTCACCGGAGGCACCCTGGCCACCGCCCTCTTCCACCTGGGTGAGGCGCTCGCCGCCGCGTTCGCGGAGGAAGACCGCGCGCAGGTGAGCAACCCCTATCTGGTGGAGCTGGCGGACCGGTGCCGGGAGGGCCTGTCCCACCTGCGCGGCGCGGTGGAGCCCCCGGAGCAGACCGGCGCGGCCCGCGAGAAGCGGACGAGGACGGCGGAGAGCGTGTCGAAGCCACTCAAGGTGCCCGGTCGACTGCGGCGGCTGCGGTTCGACCGCCTGTGGGAACAGCGCGGGCTGGAGGACGCGGAGGAGTCCCGCCTGTTGCTGGGGCGCCATGGGCCCGTGTGCTGCGCGCCCCAGGCGGCGGTGGCCTTCTCGCGCAAGGACGGGTCGCGACTGTGGAAGCGGGCGGCGGCGCTGGGCGTGGCCGCGTCGGCGGATGGGCACGCGGTGGCGGCGGACCTGTCGCGCGTGTACGGCTTCACGGGCCGGGGCACGGGTGCGCGCTGGCTGCATGACCACGACGGCATCCCCCTGGGGCCGTTGCTGCTGCGCAAGGACGGGCTGCTGCTCACGCTCTCCGAGGACCGCACCGTGGTGGCCTTCGCGGAGGCGACCGGACGCGAGGTGTGGCGGCTTGCGCCTCCCCGCACGCAGCGAAGCTGGCTGACGACGCAGGGACACCGGGCCCTGGTGACGACGGACTCCGGCTACGTCTACGGGTTGGATTTGGAGGACGGCCAGGTGCGCTACCGCATGCGCGCGCCCATGCCCTTCCATGGCGCCCCCGTGCCGTGGGGACGGCGCTTCCTGGCGCTGCTGGGACGCGGCTCGCACTGGGCCCTGCTGCTGGCGGACGCGCACACGGGCGAGGCGGCGTGGACGCACGAGCCCAACCTCACCCACCCCTCCGCGCCGCTGCCCGTGGGCTCGCGGGTGTTCATCGCGGGAGAGCGCGAGCGCGAGGGCATGTTGCTGTGCCTGGACGCCAAGGGGCAGCGGGTGTGGGAACGGCCGCTGAACCTGGGGCCGGGCCCCTATGCGCTGTCGCCCCTGCCGCGCGCGGTGGTGGTGACGAGCGCCTCTGGCGCGGCGGCACGGGTGGCCGCGTCGGGCACGGTGGACTGGCGCGTGGGGGCCGCGGGAGAGCCCCTCATCGGCGCGCTGCCGGCACGCACCGCGCGAGGCGTCACGCTGCTGGCCGGCGAGAAGGTGCGCGCGGTGGACCCTCGCGGGGGCCAGGTGCTGGCGGAGGTCCGCGCCGGGCTGGGGCTCGTCGCGCTCCAGGCGGACGTGCGCCTCAACCTCTACTTCCTGGACGACACCGGCACGCTGTCCGCGTACCGGCTCGGCTCCCACTTCACCGTCGTGGAGTGAGGGCGCGAAGTCCCACCGCGCCCCCTCCTCCCCAAGGCCGCTAGTTCGCGGCGGCCTTCTTGCTCGGGTCGATCTCGTCCTCGGGGCGCTCTTCCTGCGTGGCGCCTTCCCACGTCTCGCCCGCACCCAGCTTCCACTCGGAGGGCACGTCCAGCTTCCACACGTAGGAGGCCGTGGCGTCACCGCCCGAGGCCGCGCGCGAGGAGATGTTGATGGTCATGTCCATCTTCGCCACCTCGATGGGCATCAGGTCCAGGTCGTAGTGGCCCAGCACCATCTGCGGAGGGAACTCCGCGATGAAGCGCTCTGGGTGGTCGACCTTCATCGACGGGTCGCTCCCGCGCATCTCGCCCAGGAGCTTCCCCTTCGCGTCGGTCAGCTTCCACACCGTGTCGAACGAGGCGCTGGTGATCATCTTCCGCACCTTGCCCTCGTCCTTGAGCGTCCGCTGCGCGCCCCACAGCGCGAGCTGCAAGCGCACCTGGGGCTTGCCCATCACCATGATGACGTCCGAGGACACGACATCCAGCCGCATGCCCTTGTCCGTGGCCGTCCACACCGGGCGGTAGCGCCCCTCGCGCAGACTGTCGAAGACCTTGCGCGTGTAGTCGTAGAACGCCTTGCGATCTCCCGCGCGCTCGTCCTTGCCGCTGTCGGCGCGCTTCTCCAATTCCTGGAGGTAGTTGTCGAAGTTCTTGTTGCCGTTGAACGCCTTCAGGTGGTCGTCCACCTGCTCGAAGTAGCTTTTGAAGAAGGGCTTCAACTCCTCGCGATACGCGTTGTCGTCAGGGTTGACCCGTATCCAG
Source organism: Myxococcus llanfairpwllgwyngyllgogerychwyrndrobwllllantysiliogogogochensis (assembly GCF_006636215.1). GTDB lineage: Bacteria > Myxococcota > Myxococcia > Myxococcales > Myxococcaceae > Myxococcus > Myxococcus llanfairpwllgwyngyllgogerychwyrndrobwllllantysiliogogogochensis. Next base: position 2,727 of record NZ_VIFM01000065.1, read on the forward strand.
GAGACGCGCTCCAGATAGTCGGCGTGGATGCGCTGGATGTCCGCCTCACGCTGCGCCTCCTTGGTGCGGGCACTGGCGCTGCGGTAGCTCATGATGGCGCCCAGCAGCACACCAGCGACGAGGACAATGACTCCGAAATAGCGCTTCAAGCGGCAGTCTCCTGTGCGGTGGAGCAGGCAGTGATATGAAAATTCCCCAACGTGATCCAGGCCACCGGCACCCACCTGTTCAACTCGCTGCTTCCTCTGGAGGAGGGAGAGCTGTTGCGCAACCCCCAGGTGGCTTGGGAGGCCTACGGGGAACCGTGCGACGGCAAAGCGGTGGTGCTGCTGCACGACTTATCTCACTCGCACCGAGCGCTCGGGCCCGTGGAGGACTCCGCGTACCAGTCGTCGGGATGGGCGCGGGAGGTGGTGGGGCCGGGGCGGCCGTTGGACCCGGGCATCATGCCCATCGTCGTCCCGGGGCTCCTGGGCAGTCCCTTCGGGAGCACGTCACCGGCGACGGTGGACGTGGAGACGGGCGAGCGGCTGGGGCTCAACCTGCCGCCGCTCACCGTGCTCGACATGGCGCGCGGGGTGTCCGCGCTCTTGAGGGCCCGCGGGCTGAACCGCGTCCGGGGCCTGGTGGGCGTGGGGCTGGGAGGCCAGGTAGCGCTGCGACTGGCGGCCCTGTTCCCAGAGCTGTCGGACTCGGTGGTCGTCATCGGCGCGGCGCGGGCGCTGCCCGAGGGCGTGCGCGAGAAGCTGGGGCTGGCGTGGCAGTTGCTCCGCGCGGACCCGGACTTCCGCGAGGGCCTGTACGAGCCGGACGCCCAGCCTCGCAAGACGATGCGGCGGCTGCGGCTGGACTTCCAGAAGCTGCTGTACGGACGGGAGTACCTGTCCCGGAACTTCCCTGACGTCGACACGGCGAAAGCCGCCCTGGACGCGGAGGCGGAGGACTTCGCCGACCGCTTCGATGCCACGTCGTGGGCCACGCTGTGCTCGGCCTACGCGGGCTGCGACGTGGCGGACTGCTTCTCGCAGATTCGCGCGCGGGTGCTGCTGCTGGCGGGGAGCTCGGACGTGCTGGCGCCGGTGAACCGGGTGCGGGACACGTACCATCTGCTGAGCGCCGCGGGCGTGAGCGCGCGGATGGTGGAGCTGCCCGGCCCCGGAGACCATGGGGCCCTGCTGACGGAGCCGGAGCGACTGCACGCGCCGCTGGGGGATTTCCTCCGGCGCGTGGGCTGAAGACGGCCCTCCGCTACTCGCGGGGCTGCGGCGCGGAGAGCTTCCCGCGCAACGCGCCCACCAGCATGCTGATGGCGATCTCGTTGTTGCCGCCGTGCGGAATGATGATGTCCGCGAAGTGCTTGGACGGCTCCACGAAGCCCATGTGCATGGGGCGCACGTGGCGCAGGTACTGGCTGACGACGTGGTCGAAGTCGCGGCCCCGGTCCTTGATGTCGCGGGTGAGGCGCCGGAGGATGCGCAGGTCATCGTCCGCGTCGACGTAGATCTTCACGTCCATCTCGTCGCGCACTTCCTTCATGTGCAGGACGAGGATGCCCTCGATGAGGATGATGTCCCCCGGGTCCACGCCCATGGTGCGGGGCTGACGCGACGAGGTGACGAAGTCATAGACGGGCTTCTGGATGGGGCGTCCGGCCTTCAGCTCCCGGAGGTGCTTGACCAGCAGGTCCGTGTCGAACGCGTCCGGGTGGTCGAAGTTCACCTCCCGGCGGTCCGCGATGGGGAGGTCCTTCAGGTCCCGGTAGTACGAGTCCTGATCGATGAAGGCCACGCGGCAGTCGGCAAGCGCCTCACGGACCTTTCGGGCGACGGTGGTCTTGCCGGACGCGGTGCCACCCGCGATGCCGATAACCAGGGGTGACGACGTCATTGCGGCGCGACCTACCCTACCGGACGGGCAGGTGCAAGGGTTCGGTCCACTCCGGGGGTGTCACCCAGGCGGATCAGCCGGTGATGGAGCCCCTCCGCCAGCAGGGCCAGGGGCACCGACTCCACCGCCCGGGGCCGGGCGGACAGCTCCCGGAGCAGCTCCGCCAGCCCCCGCGACACGCTCAACAGCTCATGTCCCGGGGACTTGCGTCGCACCGCGAAGGTCCACGGCGAGGCTCCCGGGCGCCGCGCCACCTGCGCCAGGGCCTCCAGCCCGGACAGCTCCAGCTCCCCACATGCCCACGCACGGGAGGTGAGGTGCCGGCGCACGGCCCGAGCCGCGAAGAGCAGCTCGGACAGGTCCGCCGGAAAGCTCCCGGGCCGGACCTCGTCCACCAAACCCACCTGCCCCGCCCCCGGTGCGGGCGCCGCCTTCATGAACGCGGTGGGCGCCATCATCTCCAGGCTCAGCGCGGCGGAAGCCCCGTCATCGGGCCGCTCGCGCAGCCGCCGCATCGCCCAGGTAGAGAAGGATTGCGGCAGCGAGCGCCCTCCCCCCTCGAAGAGGTTCCGGTACTCGCGCGAGCTGGTGAAGGCCACCAGGTCCTCGCGTGTTCCCGCCAGGAGCAGGCGCGACAGCGGCCAGTCCTTGTCCAGCAGCTCCGCCACCACGGCCAGCCGGAAGTCCTGGTCCGCCAGCGTGCCCTCGGGGTCCTCCGTCGCGCCCGTGGGGACCAGGCCGTGGCCCGCCTCGAACAGCTCCCAGGGGCGGCTGTCACCCGTCAGCGGGGGCAGCGTGCGAGCCTCGGGAGCGCGCAGGCGCAGCGGAGGCCGCTCTCCCGAAGGAATCATCGCGCGCAGGCGACGCAGTGACACCTGCGCCACCTCGGCGGGGTGACCATCACCCTCGAAGGTGACGGCGCGCAGCGAAGGACAACGCGGTAGCAAGGACTCCAACAGCTTGAACAGCTCCTCGCGCACCGGCTGCGTGTGGTCATCGACGTAGAAGCCGCGAGCCCCCCTGCGCGTCACCACACCGCCCGCGATGTGGATTTCGACGACCTGCTCCAGGGGGAAACCATCCAGTCCGGCTTCCAGCGGGAGACCGGACGCGAGCTGATGACTGAAGAGGTGCCCCAGGTCGAGCAGCAGCGGCAGGCCCGTACGCGCGTGCAGCTTCGCGAGGAAGTCGAGCACGTGCCACTCGCCCCGCCGCGCCAGCACTGCGGGGTTCTCCAGCACCAGGGGCATGGAGAGGTGGGCCTGGACATGGAGCGCATGCGCCACGCAGTCGCTGAGCCCCGCCTCGTTGAAGGGAGGCGTGATGTAGAGGTAGCCCGGAAACGGCTGGCCCCCCACGTGCCACCAGCCCACGTCGTTGCCCACCCACGGGCTGCCCACGGCGCGCGCGTGCGCGTCGAGGTCCTTCAGCACGGAGACAGGCTCCAGCTCCGGCCCCCAGAGATTCAGGTGCACGGGGTGAAAGAGCACGGGCACGTCCGAGCGGCGGCTCCACATCTCGGGGAACAGCGACGCCTGCGCGCGCGCTTCGTCCAGGGACAGGGGCGCGCTGTACTCGACGAAGTCGAAGAGGCCCGGTGACGCGTCGAGCAGCCGGTAGGGCTGCGGGATGTCCGCCGCGCTCAGGTTGCTGCTCAGCCCCAGGCCCCGCCAGGGCAACGTCCATGCGTCCGAAACAGCCTGCGTCATGCGGCGGACCCTAGACCACCGCTCATCCTTTGTGTTCGGGGTTCATGGGCTGCCGAGCAAGCCACGCCAACCATCCGAGCGGCGCACCGCCGGGGTTCTCCCGTGCATACGCGTGGAACCGCTCCAGGAAGGCCCGGCGCTCGGCGATGTACGGGGCCTTGCGGCTGGTGGGGTCCGCCGCCTTGCGAAGGTCATAGCCACCGAGCCGCGTCTGGCGCGTGAGCAGCGCGTCCAGCGAGAGCCTCTCGGCATTGCGCAGCATGTCCAGCAGGCACATGAACGTGGCGGTGCGCCCCTTGCCTCCCCGACAGTGCAGGTGCACGTGCGCCCCCTCGTCCAGCGAACGCACCTTCTGGATGAAGCGCTCCACCGTCTCGTCGCGAGGCCGCGTGTGGTCGGTGACGGGCAGTCGCACGTAGCGCTCCGGCGGAAGCTCGAAGGCCCGCGCCTCGTCGCGGACGTCGCGGCACTCCCACTCCGTGGAGACCAGGGGCTCACGGCGCTTCACCGTGCCGGCATCCCCCACCCTCGCCGTCCGCGACCGCGCGAGCAGCCACAGCCGGCCGGTCTCCAGCGCCAGCGACTCCTCGTCGGAAAGGCCCGCCGCGCCCCAGTTGGACTCGGCGTACCAGCTCACCGCGACGCCGTTCAGGAAACCATGTGACTCCTGGCGCAGGTCGAACACGTGCAGCGATTCAGCGCTCACGCCCTCGAGTCGCCGCACCAGGTCGCGAAAGCCCGCCACGGAGAGCTGGGCACTCCCCGAGCACCGCAGCTCCGAGAGACCGTGCGTGTCCAACCCCACCATGTCCGGCGGCCGCGTCGTCGTGCGCAGCAGGCGCGCCTCGTCGCCCCCGTCGTCGAGAACGAGCACCGCGGACGTCGCATCGGGAGCAAGAGGAGGTATTCGCATGGGCCTGTCAGACGTGCCCTTCATCCGTGATGGGAGGAAGCCCCAGATTCGGGCCGGCAATCGCCAAGACAGGCCCGGCATTCCCCTGGGTGAGCTTATCGAACATCGAGCGGATTCTCTGAACCTCGTCGTCGCGCTTCCTCTTCTCCTCCTCGTCGGTCGTCTTGTCGGAGGAATGCGTGACCAGCCATTTGTGGAAGAGCTTCTTCATCTGGGGGTCGCCCAGGTAGTTCTGCGCGCCAATCGCGGCGGCGATATCCGCCTGGAGGGTCAACCGCTGTGCGGGCTGGAGGCTGGGCGCCTGTTCCTGGTGCAGCATGAGTGCGCCCATCGACCCATCCAACAGGGGCCGAGGCACGGACTCGCCCCGGACCAGGCGCTGCCACGCCGCGTACTCGCGAAGGACCTCCTGGTTCTTGTCACCGGCCCACACATCCACCTCGGTGCCCGTACGGTCCACGTCGCCCGTCGTGCTCCACCGGGGAATGACCGAGCCCGGGCAGGCCGCGAGCACCTGCTCACGCGCCTGGGCCGTCGCCGCCTTGAGCTCCCGGCCAAGGTTCGCGCCCGTCTTCTTGTAGAGGTCGACGCAGTCCTGCCAGAACGACCGCACCTGCGTCTGTCCACCCGGTGAACGGTTCAACACGGCATTCCACACGTCGTCCCCGTCGACGCGGGGAATGGCGCTCAAATCACGGACCGTCGCGTCGGCGTGCGAGCCCTGGAAGGTCTCGAACATCGTGTGGAAGCCACTCACCCGCTTGTCGTAATACAAGCGCCAGAGCACGGCGTAGCCTGCGGAGATGACGAGCCCCAAGGGGATGTTGGCGAGCGCGGGCACCGTCGGCACGAGCGCGAGCCACGCCAGGATGCGCCCCTGGTTGTGGCCCGACGTGCCCGCGTAGAGCGGCGCGAGCATGAGTCTCGACGAGACGACGTTGGGACAGAACTCGTTGCGACTCCACCCCGTCGCGAACGGAAAGGGATTGGCCGCCGGGTTTCCGTATCCGGGGTCGTGTGGCGTCGCGCTCTGATGGACGCGCATCGACACCGGCCACCCGCCGCATCCCGCGACGTTGCCGGGGAGTCCTCCCAGCGTGGCATGGTCGAACTCCACCCGGATGTGAGCGCTGTGCGCCTTGCCACCCGGCAGGATGCGCGCCAGGTCGCTGATCATCACCTGATACCTCGCCACCGGTGGCAACATCCGCCAACGGCGGTACTCCTTGCCGCCGTCGAGCCCCTGGAAGTCAGCGATGTGTTGCGCGTTCGCTCGGGCACGCGTCGCCGGGGAGTCGTTCAGGCAGTCATGCAGCGCTCCAAGCACGCGAGTCGCCACCTGGAGCGCGGTCAGGGCCTGACCCGGGCCCGACTTCTCCAGCGCGATGCCACGAAGATAGTACGGCAGGTATTCCCACATCGCGGGAGTGGCCGTGGGCGCGGCGACCGCGGCGGCCACCGCGTCGAGCATCTGCAACTGGAGCGCGGCCAGTCCCCTGCTGCGCAGCAGTGACAACACCGAGATCTTCTCGATGGTGCGCGAGGGCCAGGAGGTGACTTCGCCGACGATGGCGCGGGCCGCTTCCGTGACGTTGCGATAGATCTGGATGCGATCCCGGCGACCCGCGACATTCAGCTCACTGAAGAAGGGCAGGTTCGCCAGGTTGTTCAGCGTCGCCTGATTGAGCCCGTGTTTGCTCCACAGCCGGTTGTATTGCTCGTCCACGGTGGAGCGGTGCGCATCGCGACTGCCCAGGTTGCCCGACAGCGGGCTCAGCCAGACCTTGAGCAGCTTCAGGTACTGCTTCTGGACCGCCTCGGTGACGAACGCCCCCGCGTTGATGGAGAAATCCAGCCCCCAGACGGTGGTGGCGCGTGCGACGAGCGCGCGGCACACGGGGTCCGCCGCCGCCACGGTGAGCAGCCGCCTTCCGAACACCTGGGGATCCGCGTCGATGGAGTACCAGGGGACGACGCGGGTGGCGTTGTTCAGCTTGGGGTAGGTCCCGGTGTAGTTCGCGATGAGGATGGCCGGATTGGCCGTGGTGATGGCGGTGTCATTACCGTCGGCGGTGTTTCTCAAGAAGATCATCATGGCGGCGTCACCCTTTTGACGTCGCCTTGAGCAAGGAGCGTACCGACACGGGAGCATGTCCCGTGCGGGCAAGGGTCCCTGACGACCGCGCCCCTGGCGTTCCAACGTGACGCGACTGCGTCTGACGGGAACGCGCGGAACCTTTCGCGCCCGCCTGCTGTCGGAGGTTCCGGCGATTCCAAGACACGGAGGCAGCAAATGAGGCGGAACCCCAGGGCCGTCATGGGTGTCGTGTGCGCACTCGCGGTGGGCAGCATGATGTTCTCGTGCCGTTCGAGCGAGGAGGGCGCCAACGCCCCGGCGAAGGCACAGGGAGACACGGACGGAGCCCCCGCCTTCTCCGACAAGGCAACGCTGATCGTGACGCCCGAGCCCGCGAAGCAAGCGCCAGAGCCCGCGTCCGCATCGGCTCCAGCACCCTCCTCGGCCCCGCCCACTGCGAAGCGCAGCCACCTCGGTGCGCAAGGTCTTGGGGTGTTCGGCACCGGCGCGGGCGGCGGCGGCCTTGGGAGCAATCTGGGCTCGGGCATCGGCTCCATGGGAACGGGCTCCATCGGAACGAAGGGCCGCGGCGGAAGCAGCTCGAACTACGGCTCCGCCAAGGCCCCGTCGGGCTCCAACGGCGCCCACCGAGTGCACCCCATGGCCGTCCTGGCCGGGAAACTGAACACGACGCCCGAGGAAGATCCTGCCGCCGCACAGCGCGCGGAGGCCGCACTCGACACGGTGGTGAATCCCTTCGTGACGACGCAGGAAGACCGGCTCTCCACCTTCGCGGTGGACGTGGACACGGCCTCGTACACGATGACGCGACGGGCGCTGATGGAAGGCTCGCTTCCACCGCGTGACGCCGTGCGCGTGGAGGAGCTGCTCAACTACTTCCGCTACACGTATCCGGACCCTCGGCCGAGCGACGGCCCCTTCGCCGTGCACATGGACGCCGCGCCGTCACCCTTCACCCCGAAGCGACACCTGCTGCGCGTGGGAGTCCAGGGCAAGCGCTTGAGCATCTCCGAGCGGAAGCCCGCGCACCTCACCTTCCTCGTGGATGTCTCCGGGTCGATGAGCTCACCGGACCGCCTGCCGCTGGCCCAGCGCGCCCTGCGCATGCTGGTGGACAACCTGCGTGACGGCGACACGGTGGCGCTCGTCACCTACGCGGGGAACGTGCGCCGGGTGCTCGGCCCCACGGGCATGGAGCGCAAGGCCCTCATCCACTCCGCCATCGAGGACCTCACCGCGGGAGGCTCCACCGCGATGGGCTCGGGCATCGAGCTCGCGTACCAGGAAGCGATGAAGACCCTGGATGGGACCTCCTTCTCGCGCGTCATCATCCTCTCGGACGGCGACGCCAACGTGGGCAGGACGTCACACGAGGACATCCTGAAGACCATCCAGGGCCACGTGAAGGAAGGCATCACCCTCACCACCGTGGGCTTCGGCATGGGGAACTACAAGGACACCACGATGGAGCAACTCGCGAACAAGGGGAACGGCAACTACTTCTACGTGGACTCACTGATGGCCGCGCGCCGCATCTTCCAGGAGCAGCTCGGCGGCACGCTGGAGGTCATCGCGCAGGACGTGAAGCTCCAGGTGGACTTCGACCCCGCGCAGGTCGCCCGCTATCGGCTCGTGGGCTACGAGAACCGGAACATCGCGGACCGCGACTTTCGCGACGACAGGGTGGACGCGGGCGAGCTGGGCTCCGGCCACACCGTCACCGCGCTGTACGAGCTGGAGCTGAAGCCCGGCGCGGGCGAGGCACTGGCCACCGTGCGAGTGCGCGCGAAGCAGCCGCGCGCGGTGAACGCCACCGAGCGCGCGTACCCGTTCCAGGCCCACGCACTCGCGAGCACGTTCAAGGAGGCCAGCGTCGATCTGCGCTTCGCGACGGCGGTGATGGGCGCGGCGGAGCTGCTGCGCAAGAGCCCACACGCGGAGAACTGGAGCCTGGAGACGATGCGCGACATCGCACGCGCGGCGTCACCCGCGGGCAACGCGGAGCGCGAGGAGTTCCTCACGCTGCTGGAGAAGGCCCGGCCGCTGCTGCGCGGTGTCGCCGCGCGCTGAACAGAAGCGGATGGATTCCGGCGCCCCGCGTTTCCAGGCGGGGCTCGTGGGGTAGACTCGCGGGTCCACCCCTACCCTGGAGCCCCTCCATGCACTCCGCGACGCAGGCAGAGATCGACGAGTCCCATGCGCAATTTCGATGCGCGTGGAGGAGGATGGCGCTGGCGGGACGCGCGGGTGAGGTTGTCGAGCGTCCCGAAATCTACATCGCCGCGAGCCACGTCTCGTGGGCCCTGATGAACGCGTCCTTCCTGCGCGCCCCCGCGGAGACGGAGCAGGCCCTGGCGACCTCCGTCGCCTCCGCGGCGCGCTACTTCTCCACGGGCAAGCACGCGTGGACGTTCGTCGTGTCCGACGACTGGCTCGCGCCCCAGGTGCGCGAGCGGGCCGAGTCCATCCTCGCCTGGTACAAGCTCAAGCCGCTCGCGGTCATCACCGGCATGGTGGCGGACGGGCTCGCGGAGCCCACGCATCCCCTGCCCTCTCTCGAGTTCCGCCCCGTGCAAGATACGTGGGGCCGACAGGCCGTGGCGGACATCAACGCCCAGTCATACGACGCGTCTCGCGAGACGGGCCGTGAGGCGTTCGACGTGGAGGCCCTCTACGGGCCGGACTCCCGAGGCTTCGTGGCCTGCCGAGGCGACGCCCCCGCCAGCAGCACCGTGGTGATGCGCGTGGACGACGTCGCATACATCGCGCTCGTGGCGACGTCGCCCGAGCACCGCCGGGTCGGCGCGGCCGAAGTCGTCATGCGACGCGCGCTTCAGGAGGCTCGCGACGCCTGGGGCCTCCAGCGCACCGTGCTCCACGCCACCGAGGCCGGACTGCCGCTCTACCTCCGCATGGGTTATCGGCCCGTGACGCGCTTCCGCGTCTACAAGGCCCCGCCTCCTGGGACGACCTGAGGCCGCGACTCACTCCGCCGACTCCACCTTCTCCGCGGAGATGACGCCCTGTTCGATGGCGAGCGCCCGCAGCCTCGCCTTCACGCGCTGGAACTGCTGGCGCAGCGCCGCGGCCCGCCGGTTCAGCGCCTCGCGCGTCAGCGGCTCGTCGGACTCCACCATGACGCGCGCGATTTCCGTCCAGGGCTGACGCTGGTCCACGCGCAGCATCAACAACATCCGCTCCTGCGGCTCCAGTTGTTCCCGCAGCGCGCGGAAGCGCTCCTTCACGGCGGTGCGCTGCCAGGGGTGCGTGTCCGTGCGGTGCCGCTGGGGCTCGTTCGCCGCGGGCTCGCTCACCGGCTGTTCCCGCAGCGCCGGTGAATGGAGCTGGTGGTAGCAGGCATTGCGCGCCAGCCGGTATGCCCACGTCCGGAAGGAGCTCTCCCAACGAAAGCCCGGCAACCCCTTGACCAGGTTCTCGCTGAACAGCCCGAACGCGTCCTTCGCCAGCTCAGGATGATGCAGCACGGACGCCATCAATCGTCGGAGCTCTGGCCCATACGTGCGCATGGCCAGCTCCACCGCCTTGCCGTACTCGCCGCGAGTGCAGAGCACGTGGAGCACCTCCTCCGCCTGCTCACGGGGCACCGCCACCTCCGCGCCCGAGACTCCCCCTGGCTCGACGTTCATGGACATCATCACGTCACGCTCCTGCTGTGGACCTGCCGGGAGGAGTCACCCCCTCGGCCCTGTGACGACGTCGTCTCACGGCCCAGGCGCGGGCTCCTCCGCTTGAAGGTCCCGCAGGGGAGGAAGCTCCAGGAGCGGATGGCCCAGCCTTCGCTCCCGCACCAGCCGTCCGTACCCCAGTGCCCCCTGCGTCTCCGCGACGCGCAACGCGTGCGCCCGGGCGAGCAGGGCCTCGTCCTCGCGCCCCAGCATGGACAGCGCCTCCGCTTCCAGGCCCCGCAGCACCACCTCGTAGGAGCGCTCGCCCGTCGACCCCGCCTCCCCCAACGCCTCGTGCAGCGAGTCGAGCGCCTGGCGCTTCTGCCCGAGGAGCAGCTGGATTTCAGCCAGCATCCCCAGGTTGTGGGGCAGCCCCGCCTTGAAGCCGGAGCGTCGCCAGTGCCCGAGCGCCGCGTGCATCAGCGCCAGTCCTTCACGCGCATTGCCCAGGAGCGCCTGCGCCCAGGCGCGGATGAGCGTGGACCAGCCCAACCACAGCCGGAAGTGGTGCTCGCGGGAGAGCGCGATGTTCCTGTCACACAGCTCCAGGGCCTCGCGCGGCTCGCGGCGAAGCTGGGCCGCCAGGGCCGCGTACAACAACGCGAACGCGGAGGTGTTCGCATGGCCGATGTCCATCGCCAGCCGCAGCCCCTGTCGCGCGTGCTCGCGGGAAGCGTCGGGGGCGTCCATCACCGCGTGCAGCACCGCCGCGTAGGCCAGCGCCGCCACGCGCGGATTGACCCAGTGCTTCACGGCCAGCATCTGATGCCGCTCCAGCTCGAAGTCCGAGAACGTCAGCGCCAGCTCCACATTCTCCAGCGCTGAAGCCAGCCGCCCCCACGTGAAGAAGTCCGTGGCTCGCATCCGGTAACCCAGGGCAAGCAACTCTCGCTGCCCATGCCGTTTGCCCAGACGCACCAGTCGCTCCGCGACCTCATGGGCCTCGTCCCAGTGCGCCCGCGCGAAGGCGTGCGCGAAGGCCACCCAGTGCGGCGGTTCCAGTCGCGGCAGGTCATCCTCCAGCTCGCGCATCAGGAAGCGGACCCGCGCATGGACGGACTCGACCTCCGGCGACGAGTACCCCTGCACCTGGACCAGTGACAGCGCGAGGCCGAGCAGCAGCCGCAGCTCCTCGCCATCCAGCGTGCGCGACGGGCGCTGCGCGCGAAGCAACGACAGGGCCTGCCGCAAGTGGCTGATGGCCTCCACGTTGGCCATGCGCCGGCTCGCCATCTCTCCGGCTCGCGCCCACCACCGGATGGCCGCCTCGGCCTGACCCGACTCGGTGTAGTGCCACGCCAGCAGCTCCGGCTGGGCCTCGGTCACCTCCGGGAACTGCTCCGCCAGCACCCGAGCCACTCGACGGTGATATTGCCGCCGCGCCTTCCTCGGCAGCGAATCCGCCGCCGCGTCCTGGATGAGCGCGTGCCGGAATCCGTAGCTCGGCTCCACCGTCTCTGCCGGCTGCAACAGCCCCTCGGCCACCAGGCCGGAGAGGTCCGCGCGAAGCGAGGTCTCCGTCCGTCCCGACAGCGCCGCCAGCAGAGCATGGGAGAAGCTGCGCCCCACCACCGCGCAGACCTGCGCCAGCTCCTTCTGCGAACCGGGCAGCCTGTCCAACCGTGTGAGGAGCAGCTCGCGCAGCGACACGGGCACCTCCACCGATGCGGACTCGCCCCCCCGGGGCTCCTCCACCACCCGACGCGTCAGCTCCTCGGTGAAGAGGGGAATGCCGTCGGTGCGGCGCACCAGTTGGGCGACAAGCTCCGACGAGAGCGGCCTGTCCCCCGCGGCCTTCCGCACCAGCTCGCCCGCAACCGGGGGCGGCAGCCGCTCCAGGGCCAGGCGTTGGACCCTCGAATCGTCGCCCCAGGGCGGAGGCAGCGCGACGCGCGAGGTGAGCAACATGCAGACGCGCAGCTCCGGCAGCCGCTCCAGAAGGAAGCCCAGCAATTGCAACGAGGACGGGTCCGCCCAGTGCAGGTCCTCGACCTCGAGCAGCACCGGGCGTTGCTCGGCCAGTCGCGCCAGCAGGTGCGCCAGTGCATCCAGCGTCTCCTGCTTGAGGCGCTCGGGGGCGTAGCGCAGGTGCGGCGCGCCCTCGTCACCGGAGAGCCCCACCAGCCCCGACAACAACTGCGTGCGCCCCGCGCCCAGCCCGAGCACGCCCAGGCCCGCCTCCAGCTTCGCCCGGTGCTCCTTCGGAGTGCCCTCGGCGTCGAGCTGGAGCATGCGGCGCAACAGGTCGATGACCGGCGCGAACGCACTGGTGGTCGACTGGGGCCAGCACTGTCCTCGGAGCAGATGGGCCATGAAGGGCGGCACGCGCTCGCGCACCTCGCGCACCAGCCGGGACTTGCCAATGCCCGCCTCTCCCGTGACGAGCACGCACGACCCTCGGCCCGCGCGCGCCTCCTCCCATTGTTCCAGGAGGAACTGGAGCTCTCCCTTGCGTCCCACCAGCGGAGTGAGGGAGCGCGACACGAGTCCCCGGTCGAAACGACTGGTGACGCGCCGAGGCTGCACCAGCCGATACGGCGTCACATCTCGCACGCCCGACAGCCCGGTGAATCGCAGCGGCGGCATGGCTTGCGTCACGAAGGCCCCGCGCGTGAGCGCATCCGTCGAGTCGCTGATCCACACCGTCCCCGGCGTGGCCTGTCGCGCCAGCCAGGCGGCCACGCGAGGCGCCTCTCCCTGGATGGAAGCATCGTCCAGCACCACCGTGTCCGTGTGCACGCCCACCGTCACGGTCAGCTTCCGCTCCGGGAGCGACGCCAGGGACTCCTGGAGCGTCGGAGCCACGGTGGCGGCGAGTCGCAGCGCCGCGCGCAGTGCACGCTCGGAGTCGTCCTCTCTCGCCACGGGATGACCGAAGCAACCCAGAACCTCTTCCCCGACGCACAGCACGACCGTGCCCCCCTGCTGCCTCAGCACCTCCGAGCAGCTCCGGTGGAAGGCGGCCTCCAACTCGCCCAGGTCCTCCGCGTCGAGCCGCCCGACCAGCCCGGCCAGGTCCGCGAGGCGACAGGCGACCAGCGTCACCTGTCTTCGCTGCGGGGCCCGGACTCGCCTCGGCTCACGTCGTGGCGCCAGGCCCTCTTCCACCTCGCGCAGCCGCTCGCGCAGCTCCGTCGCCGAGCGAAGCCGGGCCTCGGGCGCCTTGGCCAACAATTCGGCCAGGAGGCCCTCCACCGGCTCCGGCACCTCGGGCTCGCGCTCACGCACCGCCGGCACCGGGCCCTGCGACGTGACCCGCTCACGAATCGATTCGGGCGCGCCCAGGAAGGGTGGCTCACCGGCGAGCATCTCGTAGAGCAGCACGCCGGCGGCCCATAAATCCGTCCGGGAATCCTGCGCCTCGCCGCGCCATTGCTCGGGCGCCATGTACGGCGGCGTGCCGGCGGTGGAGAGCGTCACGTCGGGCGCGGCGCTCGCGGCCACCAGCCAGGACAAGCCGAAGTCGAGGATCTTCACCACGCCCGAGCGCGTGATGAACACGTTGCTCGGCTTGAGGTCGCGGTGGACGATGTGCCGCTCGTGCGCGTGAGCCAGCCCCGAGGCCACCGCGTCCAGGATCTCCATCGCCCGCCGGTGCCCCGGTCGACCGCGCCGCAACAGGGAGGACAGGGACTCGCCCTCCAGGCACTCCATGACCAGGAAGGGAACCGGCGGCTCCGTCGGCCCACTGCTCCAGAGGTCCACGTTGAAGATGCGGACGATGTGCTCGTGGTCCAACTGCGCGATGGCCCTCCCCTCCTGACGGAGCAGGGAGATCATCGGCGCCTCCGCGATGGACTCGTGCGGGACGAGGAACTTCAGGGCCACGGGCCGCTGGAGTTCCGAGTCGAGCGCGCGGAAGACCTGCCCCATGGCGCCGCCCCCCAGCTCCTCCAGCACCTCGTAGCGCTTCCCATCCCGGTCGCCGACTCGCATCCCAGGGACAGGCAGCCGAGGGGGCACGGACGCCCGCGCAACCTCCCGGAGAAAGGCGTCGTCGAAGTCCCCGTCCTCGATTGCGTCCGGCCCGTGCTCCAGCACGGAATCAGTACATCGCTCCTCGTCCTGGCCGCTCTCAGGCATCACCGAGTCCCCCGGATGTCTCCGCGCGCGTTGTCCTCCCCTGCCCCCCAACTCCAGGCGTGCCACGCGGCTCCTGCCTGCCCATGAACCGTCGGGTGGGACAAGCGGGCGCAGCCCCTGGTCCCACTCTGGTTCCCACCCGCCCGGGCCAGCGTCACCTCATCGGAAGCAGCCCACGCAACGGGGAAGGTGTGAATGCACCATGGCACATCGACCGTCATCACCCGCGTCCTCCAAGGCAAGCGCGAGGCACTGGATGACTTGCTGAGCTCGGCCGCCAACGCGCGGCGTGAGCTCTTCGCGGGAGTGCCCGGCCTGCACTTCGCGCGTTGGGCCCTCATCGACCTGGGGCCTCGGACCTCGGGAATGGGCCCCGCCGACCCCAGGCTCATCTTCGGCGCGGATGCAGTCCTCGACACACGAGCCACGAAGCCGGACGTGCTGGACCGCGAGTTGCTCCATGCCCTGGTCCGCTGGCTGACGACGCTCCACGAGCGCGGCGCCGATGCCGCCCACCTGTTCGACGCCATCTACCGGAACTGCGCGGGTTATCCCGAGGCGGGACTGGCCGAGCCCGAGGCCGTGGAGGACTACCTCGTGGGCCACCGCGCGCCCGCCGTCACCCGGCACGTGGACTTCGCCTACCGCTTCCAATCTCCCGAGGACCTGCGCGCCTCCGTGGACGCACTGCGCGCGGTGAACGCGCACCTGGACACGCGGGCACCACTGCTCGCGGAGACGCCCTGGCGGGGACGCCCCCGGGACATGCCGGACCTGCACCACGAACTGAGGGACGTCGCACGCGCCGCCGCGACGAACCTGGATGACCCGGGCTGGCGGGAGCGCCTGGCCACCGCGCGCGAATCGGCGGCGGTGTCCACGCTGGGCTACGCCTTCTATCGCTATGCCTGGGCGCTTCCCGGCATCTATCTGCTCAAGCTGCGAATGTGGCTGAGCGCGAGGAACCGGCCCGAGAGCGCGACCTCCTCGCAGGCGCATGCTTCGGAGTCCGCGCCCCCCATCCCTCCCATGAGCGACGCCATGGTGCAGAACCCCATGGTGCATGTCGCGCGCATCGTCGATGACCCGGGCGCGCTGGCCCTGGCGAGACTGGCGCTTCGCAGCGTGAACCTGCGCCTGCGACGGTACGTGGTGGGCCTCAACCACGTGCAGACCATCCACTGCGCGCGCTGGCTGGTGTACAGCGACGAGGACGGTCGGGGCCCGCACCACCTCATCTTCTTCAGCAACTACGACGACACCTGGGAGTCGTACATCGACGCGTTCGTCGACCACGCGGACGTGCGTGGCTTCCTGGAGCTCATCTGGAGTCGGACCGAAGGGTTCCCCGCGAAGTCGCGGGGCATCGACCCGACAATGCCCAAGCCACGTCTGCCCGTGGAGCCGTTCAAGGCCTGGCTGCGCGCGCACGAGGTCCCCACGCGAGTCTGGTACAGCGCCGCGCTCGACGGGACTCCACGCCAACGTCACTCCGTCCTGCTGCTGCACAACGCGCTCCGCCTGCGTGAACTGCTCACGCGCGAGCGCATGGACCAACCCGTCAGGGACAGAGGCGCTCGCCGCGCCCTGGCCGCGTTCCTGTCCAGGGGCGCGTGCGACCCCGGCCGTCCGCTGCTGCGCCCCATGGCCCTCGCCATCCACTCGATGTCCGCGCTGCTCGCCTCGCTTCGACACGGGCGGCGAGAGCCCCGGAGGAAACACCATGAGAACTTCCGAGCCGAGCCTTCCCACGTCGCCCCCATGGAGCACGCCCCCGCCTGAGCTTTCGACGCAGGTGGACCTTCATGATGTGCAGGGCGTGCTGCTGCATGGTTACCGGCACATGGGGGAACTCACCCTGCTCTTCCTTCGCATCGACGACGCTGACGGCTGTCGAAGGTGGCTGCGTGAGCTGACGAGCGATGGGACGCTGACCCAGGCGGACCGCACCGAGCACCCGAGCGACTCCACGCGTGACAAGACGCGCGTCAACGTGGCCCTGTCCCATGCGGGGCTCGTGGCGCTCGAAGTGCAGGAGGACGTCCTCGACTCCTTTCCCCATGAGCTGCGCGAAGGCATGGCCCTCAGGGCCCGGGAGCACCTGCGCGACGTGGAGGAGAATGACCCGGACCGCTGGACGCTCGGTGGGACGCGGCACGAAGGCGCGCTGCATGTCCTGCTGCTGCTCTATGCGTCGGACTCCGCCAACATGGAGCCGCTGCTTCGTGAACACCGCGAGCGGGCACAGCGCCACGGGCTGCGCGAAGTCTTCGCCCAGCGAGGCCAGCGACGCGCTCGCGAGGGAGATCCTCCGGGGTACTTCCGCGACCACTTCGGCTTCCTGGATGGCGTGTCGCAACCTCGGCTGGAGGGACTCGATGGATCCACGGCGTACCCTCGCGACTACGACCGCCCCGTGAAGCGCGGGGAGTTCCTCCTGGGCCACGCGAATGAATACGGCGAATGGCCCCTGTCACCGCACGTCGCGGAGCACCTGCCTGGCGCAAGCGCACTGCCTCCCGTCCCGGGCCTTCCGGGCCGAAGGGACCTGGGACACAACGGGACCTTCCTCGTCCTGCGCAAGCTGGAGCAGGACGTGCCGGCCTTCGAGTCCTTTCTGGACGAGCAGGCCTCGCTCGCGCCGGAAGGAAGCCCCGAGGAGCGACGGGAGTGGGTGGCCTCGAAGCTGGTGGGGCGCAAGCGCGACGGTGCTCCTCTCGCCGCGCCGCGACGACATCGCTTGCTGCGCAGACTGCTTCCCTTCCTGTTCCAGAAGGACGGCACACCCGCGCGCGCGAGCGGCACTGGACGGCCCCAGCCCGACAACGACTTCCTCTATGCGCGGGATGATCCCCACGGGTACGGCTGCCCCATCACCGCTCACACGCGGCGATGCAACCCTCGGGACGCACTGCCTCCCTCGCCTCACGTGTCGAGCGACGTCACGCGGCGCCATCGACTCCTGCGGCGCGGATTCAACTACGAGGACCCGGAGGGCAAAGGACTCCTGTTCATCGCCCTCAACGCGCACGTGGGCCGTCAGTTCGAACTTGTCCAGCGAAGCTGGGTGCACTTCGAACAGCTCGGAGGCATTGAGGGCGTTGAGGACCCACTCGCCGGAGACGGCGGCGGACGCCTGGTCATCCCCACGGAGCCAGTCCGGCAATGCGCGACATCTCTGCGAAAATTCGTGACTACCCGGGGAGGCGGGTACTTTTTTCTGCCGAGCCTGAAAGCGCTCTCGTTCCTGGGCATGAAAGAGCGCGCGGCGGATGACGGAAGAGGGGCCCCCCGCTCGTGAAACCGCGTGGCTGTGGCAGACTTGTTCCTCAGGGGGTTCGACGGATCCATGAGGCGCGGCAGCACACGGGAGTCCGCAAATGGCGACGTGGAATGACCTCATCCAGGCGACGCCCCGGCAGGTGGGCGGCAAGTTCCAGGATGAAGGTTCGGTGGCGCTGCTGGAGGCGCTGCTGGGGACGGAGGGGGAGCAGTTGGTCCTCTTGGGCCATCTGCATCGGGAACCGCATCTGCTGAGGGAGGGGGCTTTTCACCAAGGCCGGCTCCACCTGGAGACAGCGACGCGGCCCGAGTGCACCCGCGAGGCGCAGCTCGAGTTGCTCAAGTCCGCGAGTCACTGCTTCACGGAGGCGCTGGGCGCCGAGCGGGACACCGCGCGCGTCTCGTTGATCTCCCTGCACCTGGGGGTCTGCCGGCTGCTGCTGGGCAGTCCGAAGGACGCCAGGGAGTGGGCGGCGATGGCGAACCAGGCGGCGGTGGAGACGCTGAAGGACATCCTCACGGAGGCAACGGGTGAGCAGGGCTTCACGCGCAACCGCTACCTCGGGGGCGTGCTGAACTTCGTCATCTTCTTCACCAGCTCGGCGACGTTGGGCGCGGGCTACCTCGTCTGGGACCGAGTGATGAGCAAGCGGGCCGACAAGGTGCTGCGCCGGGCGCTGGCGCGCATGGAGCCGCTGGCTGGCTACATCGACTCGATTCGGGAGATGCGGCTGCGGCTGGGTGAGGCGGCCTCCAACGTGCCGCGCTACGTGGTGACGCACGCCGTGGACGACAGCCAATGCCTGTCACGCATCACCATCCGCGCCCTGGTGGGTGAAGGCGAGTCCGTGGACTTCAACGGACGAGAGACACGGCGGGTGTCGCGCACGGGGTC
Source organism: Myxococcus llanfairpwllgwyngyllgogerychwyrndrobwllllantysiliogogogochensis (assembly GCF_006636215.1). Taxonomy (GTDB): domain Bacteria; phylum Myxococcota; class Myxococcia; order Myxococcales; family Myxococcaceae; genus Myxococcus; species Myxococcus llanfairpwllgwyngyllgogerychwyrndrobwllllantysiliogogogochensis. The sequence continues at coordinate 21,280 of NZ_VIFM01000065.1, forward strand.
TGAGCGGATCACGACGGTCATCCGCTGAGCGTCGGGCGTCGCATGCATCGGTTGTGATGTGAACCGGTGCGACAGAACGAAGCATGGAACGTTGGAGAGGTACGGGACGTACCAATCCTACCCGCTCGAGGAATCTCCATGCCCGCTCACCGTGCTCCCCTCCTTTCCGCTCTCTTGCTCGTCGCGATCTCCGGCTGTGTCCCTGGCCTCGCGACCTCCAACCCGACCTACTTCACCGGAGGGAAATGGAGCGCGCTGGACAAACCCTACGCGCTCACACCGCTGCTCGCGTGTGCCGAGTCGGCGGACAACAACGACAAGGTCATCCAAAACATCGAGGACTACGTCGCACCGGCGCTCTGGAGCGCCTACGGCCAGGACGTCTCCACCGCGAAGGTGAAGCGCTTGAAGGGGGACAGCGAGTGGTGCGAGGCCCTCCCAAACATCGCCACCGACAAGTTCACCGTCCCGCCGAGGATGAAGCAGGACCTTGCCCGGTACGTGAAGGAGGCCGGCGCCAAGGGCATCATCATCCCGGTCGCGACCCTCTATCGCTCCCCCATCCAACGGGAGCTCCGGACCGAGGACGGGACGCCGTTCGCGAGCGTGGATACGGATCGCTTCACCGCCGACGGCACCGCGCTCTTCTATGTGCACTACATCAACGAGAGCGGAGAGCTGCTCCACACCGAGCGCGCGGGCAGCGGTGGCGACGGAGACTTCAATGATCGGCTCAAGTACATGCGTGACAGCGCGGCGGCGGTCGCCAAGAGGCTGACGCAGGGAGCGCCGCCGGTCGACTTCCAGTAGGGCCCGGCCCGGTCAACGCCACGGCATCGTCCATGAGCCGTGCCGAGACCATCATAGACAAGCGCTCAAGGCAGACCACTCCGGCCGCACCGTGCGAATTGTTCGACGCGCTGCTGGAGTTCGCCATCTCGCGCGGCATCTCGCCCAGGGCGAATAGCCAGACACTCGCGCGCGGGGACACGTTCGTCAGCGAGAGGTCCTTGGATTGAAACGACGGGCCGAGCATGGCGTTCCTCATCCACGAGGACACCGCACCCGGCCCCACGGCGAATCCCCCTTCGCGCTCGACTACGGCGCGGGAGTGGACACCACGCACAGGTGGTACGAACCCGAGCGAACGCCACCCTTGAGGTCTCGCGCCGTCATCGTGACGCTACAGTTGTTGCAAGCGCCCGTGGGGACCGCCGACGGCGTGAAGTTCGACGACTGGCCCGTGGGCGAAGAGAAGGTCCCCGCGCAGGACGACGTCCACTGATACAGCACCGTCCCCAGGTCCGGGTCATGGACGTTGGCGCTCACCGCCGTGCTCTGGCCCAGCACCACCCTGCCCTCGCTCGCGGTCACCAAGAGGATGAGCGGCGGCGTGTTGAAGCTCACCTGGATGGTGGCGCTGCCGCCCACCTCCAGCTCCTCCGTGACCTCCACTGTCACTCGCGCCCGGCTGATGCCGTTGCGCTGATCTCTCACCGTCAGCGTCAGCGTGACGGTCTGCGCGGACGAGGGCGCCGTCCACGTGGGGTTCGCGATGGTCGCGCTGCTCAGCGTTCCCGCGGAAGCGCTCCAGGAATACGACACCAGGTCGTTGGGCACCGGGTCATGCGCCGTCGCGCCCAGGGTGAGCTGCCCACCGGCCTCCACCGTCGTGCCCGACACCGTCACCGAGTCGATGATGGGCGCATCGTTGTCCGTGTAGTGCCCCAACGTCATGTCATGGAGCGTGACGGCCACGAGCGCCGTCTCGCCTTCCACGATGGTGACCTCCGTCGCCTGCCCCTGGTACTGGAGCGAGTTGTTCGAGGCGTAGGCGGAGACCACGACGACCCGATTCGTCCCAGCGGGGATGCCAGCGATGGTGCCGCCCCAGGTGCTGCCCGTCTTCACCAGGTCCTGCTGGATGTCGGAAATGCCCAGGCCGGAGATGACCACCTGGATGCGAGTGACGCTGGACTCGCTCGCCGCGAACTCCTGCGTCCCGATGACCATCTGTACCGCCCCCGAGCCCGAGGGCAACTCCTCACCACAGCCAGCGACGAGCGCCAGCAACAACCCGACGACGGGAAGACGCTTCAAAAGGTGCATGACTGTTCCCCTCTCGCGCGAAAGCGAAGATTCGCTGATGTGGCGCGAGGACTTCGGGGCCCATCAAATACAAGACAATCCATACATCCAACTGGGGCAGGTCCGACACCTTCGCGAAGGGTTTGCGCCCTTCGGGTGACTCAGAAAGCTGCATTCCCTAGGCACCGAGCGGGTCATTCCAGAGGCCCCGGAGTGCCCGAGCCATCACCTCCCGGTGTTTCACGCGCCCGGCAAACCACGGGATTCCTGTCCGTGGACATACACACAGGGAGTGCGCCGGCACCCACCCTCGTGCTAGAGACATCGGCCGAACCGTCCACCTGGGAGTCTCTCTCCATGACCTCGGCTGTCCGAAACGTCCTCGCCCTCGCCCTGTTCTTCGCCTCCACGTCCGCCGTCGCCATCGAGCAGTGGGCCGACGGCCGCGCGGTGCTCCACTCCTGTGTCTACGCCAGCTCCTATGAGGCGGAGATCCGGATGTCGTACCGGAACTACACGCTGCCCTGGGGCACGTCCGTGTATCTCATCCACGGCTGGGGCGGGCTCGACAACGGCGTCGCCATCGAGTGGGACAACACGCAGACGGTCGCCGCCCCCGCGTCCGCCCCGTGGACGTGGACCGTGACGGTCCGGAACACCATCTCCAACCGCACCACCCCCAAGTGGTACGAGCACTTCGACTACGTCTGGAAGGTCGTCCTGCCGAACGGCACCGAGTTCTACGAGAAGGGCAACGGCTCCACCTACGGCTACTACTCCGCCAACCTCCTGGACATCACCAACCGCCCCTGCACGTCGAACGGCACGTTCATCGGCACTCCGTTCGCGCTGACCATCACTTCCATCGAGAAGTGGTAGTCCGTCTGGCTTCGCCGCGACACCTCCGGGCACGGCTGCTGTTGTGGGCCGCCGTGCTCGGCTGTACCTCGAAGCCCCCGCCGTATGCGCTGGATTGCGCGCTACCCACCGGGGACGTCGAGTCCCACTGCACCCGCCTCGTCGAGCATCAGCAAGTCAATCGGCTCGAACTCACGGGCGCGCGCGAGCTGGTGCTCACCGCTCTGTCCGCGACGCGCACCACCACGCACCTGGTGGTGGATGCGACGCTCCAGGGTGGCTTTCGCAACCCCGCGGACCAGAACCTCTACCTGTTCCTGGGCGAGCCCACCGACGGCGCCCCGACGACGTATTCGCTGACGGCGGACCCGCAGTACGCCGCGGACCTGGGCTACCCGGTGCGCACCGCGCTGGAGCTGCCCCATCGACTGGACGTGCGCGTGGGCCTGATGGCGCCGCGCACGCAGGGCTATACGCCCCAGGTCTACGTGCGCGACACGGTCCGCGCGGACGCTGTGGGCCCCGACGCGGAGGTGCTCGTGCAGGTGGATGGCGCCCGGGTCCACGTGGAGGTGCCCCTGGAGCGCTACTACGCCCTCAAGGGTGTTCCCGTTCCTGACGCCCTCTCCGTCACCCTCGCCACCGCCCGCGACTACGTGGGCTTCGTGGACCACCTCACCGTCCCCTCCGTGGGCCCGGGCGACATGAGACTCGCCGCGACTCGCACCACGGAGCCCGTGCTCTACCCTTCGCTCAACGCGCGCGCCCACCGTTTCAAAGCTGTGACATTGCGCCGGGACGAGGCCGTCACCACCGTCGAGCTGGAGATGGCTGCCCCCATCACCGACTGGGCCCAGACAAACCTCCAGTTCTTCTTCATCCCCCTGCCACCCACCGCACCACGCCAGGTCCTCCAGGACGCCGCGCACGCGGTGGACCTGCCCTATGCCTGGTCCTGGTATTGCGCCGTGTATTCCCCCCGCCGCGTCTTTTGCCGAGCCTCCGGGGGGCTCGACTTCTCCTACGACACCGCCTACGCCGAGCGCACCGATCTGCCCACGCTCACCGGCGTCCGCTTCCGCGAGACGGCCCCGGGCCGCTACATCCTGGAGTCCCCCAACACCTCCGTGGGCGCGGGTCCCGAGGGCTTCGCGGTGATGCTCGCCGCGGGGCGAGATGGCTTCGCCCCCACCACGTTCTACGGCAAGCCTCCACCCGCCAGATGACAGACAATCTCACGAGCTGAGTCCAAGCCACGTCCCCGGTATCCATGAAGCAAACACTCACCTCGCGCCCTGCCCTCTTCGTCGCGCTCGCCCTGGCGGCGCTTTACGGGGCGGTGCTCATCGTGACCCGGCTGGATGTCTTCAGCATCGACGTCGCCGGACATCTCGCCAGTGGAATGGCGGTGCGCCGAGGCTACTTCCACCAGTTCAACGACAGCGCCTTCCTGGGCTACGTCCAGAACCTCTTCTACCCGCCGCTCGAGGACCTGCTGTTGGGGGCGCTGCTCTGGCTTCCACTGGAGCCCATCACCACGTTCAAGCTGTTCCTGTCACTGCTGGTGGCGGGCTACTTCGCGGGCGTGGGCGCCCTGGCGCTCCGCTTCGAGCGGCCAGCAGTCCGCTGGCTGTTCGTCCTCGCCTCGGTGCTGCTCTTCTACACGCACAAGGCGGAGGGCTTCGCACAGGGCCTCTGCTTCCTGGACCTGTTCCGGGTGGGCATCACCAGTCAGTTCCTCGGCGCGGTGTTCTTCTTCGCGGTGACTGCCGAGCTGTACGGCACACCGCGACCACTAAGGCTGGCGTTGCTCCTGGCCGGAGTGGTCCTGTCACACCTCATCATGGGCCTGGCCGCGGGAGTGCTCGTGCTCCTGTCGCTGCCTCGGATTGTCAGGGTGCCTCGGCTCATGGGGGCGCTGGTGCTCGGCGCGGGACTGAGCGCGTTCTTCTGGCTGCCCTTCCTCGCCTACCGGGGGTTGATGGTCAGCAACCGCGTCATGGTCGAACAGACGGGCTGGAGCGTCGCGCTCGCGTGCCTGCCCGTGGCGCTGTTCGGCTGGACGCGCGGCATGCGCCTGCTCGCGGCCGGCACCGTGACGCTGCTCCTGCCCTCCCTCTTCGCGCGCCTCTTCGAGGACGCCGCGTGGCTGCCCTCGCTCCACTACTACCGTTTCGACATCTGCGGCCTCGTGCTCGTCCCCGCCGTGGCGGGGGCGGTGCTGGACGCCCTGCCCGCGACGAAGTCCCCGTGGAGAACCCGACTGGTGCGCGGCGCCGCGCTCGTGGCCCTGGGGCTCGTGACCTGGCTCTTCCCGCTGCGCTCGGGCCTCACGCTGCCGGACAGGCTCGCTCAAGGAACTCGCTTCGAGCGGGAGGCCGCGCCCACCCTGGATGAGCGCTTCGGACGCCACTTCGTCCTGGAGTACCGACGGGCCTTCGACTTCGCGGTGGAGAGCTACCTGGGCGCGATGGACGAGGAGTTCAAAGGCCCCAAGGGCCTCTTCTGGGAGAGCAACACCGCCAACCATCTGGTCAGCTCGTACATGGCCACGCTCGTGGGGCGGCCCGTCATCCTCGACCACTTCTACTTCGGCAGCTTCACGTGCCCCTTCCAGCAGTGCGTGCTGGACCACTTCCTCGCGGACTTCAACGTCACCCGCTTCTCGGTGGACGCGCGGGTGCTGGCCGCGCGCCCCGTGGAGCCGGGCACTCCGCTGGAGGCCATCACCGCCCGCGCCGCCTGCTACACGCGGACGCTCGAGCTGGGTGGGACCTCGCGCTTCCGGCTCGTGCCCGAGCCCTCGTTCTCGGTGAATGGCGCGCCCTTCCGTACCCTGCGAGTCGAACCTCGAGAGGACATCCCGGGCGGCCCCGCCCTCAACTCCGCCGTGGAAGTGCTTCCTCCGTCCGAGCTGATGCCCTTCGAGCGAGAGGAGCGGTTCTTCTACAACGCCTATTTCCATCCCATCGGCCCCGCCTGCGAGGCGCGCATCCACCTGCGACAGACGCTCGTGGGCGATGCGGAATGGCAGCCGTTGCACGACGCGCTCGCCCACGCGGGACCCTCTGTGAATCTGCCGCCCGCGCCCGTCTCGTTCCACAAGGAAGGGCGAGGAACCTATCGCCTGGAGCTTCCCGAAGGAGGCCCGCGACTCTTCAAGGTGAAGCTGGCGTGGTTTCCCGGCATGCGGCTGGTGGATGAGCAGGGCATCGAGCAGCCCCTCTTTCGCGCCTACCCGCATCTGCTCGGACTGGGACAAGGCACGCTGCGACTGGAGTACCGGCGACCGCCCATCCTCTGGGCGGGCTATGTCATCAGCGCGCTGTCCTGGGCGCTGCTCATAACCATTGCGGTCATGGCGCGGAGACAGTCCAGACACCCGTCCGCCTGACGCCCCGCGACGGCACACAAAGATTCGCAACGCTTTCGCGGGATTTAAAGACTTTGCACTGATGATATTGTTGAAGCGCGGTCCTTCACCCGAATCACGTTCCAGGAGACGCGCATGGCGACGAACTTCATGGCAGCGACGATGCTCGGAGCTGGGTTGGTATTGATGGCCTGTGGTGGCCCCGCCGACATCGAGGACCCAGGTGGGGATTCGCTGGCCACGCAGGATGCGGCCCTGTCGGCCTCGCTCGCCTGCTCCCAGGACTTCAGCGGCGTCACCTGCACGGCGACCGTCACGGACGGCATTCCGCCGTTCACCTACTCCTGGACCCAGCAGCACTTCCTGTATGCGACGAACAGGACCTACACGTCCGGGCCGACTGCTGGCGGCGCCACCCGGCACTTCTCGTGTCCCGGGCCTGATGAAACCGGAACGTCCCTCTACGACTTGAGGGCCAGGGTGACGGTGACGGACTCCACGGGAGCTTCGGTGGGCACCGGGTACGGCCCGTACTTCTCCTGCTCCTGAGCCGTTCCGTCACACCCCGCCCCACACCCGGAGTCCGGGCTCTTTCAGGTTTTGCAGGGACTGAGCGTCAGACCCCACCGCCATAGTTCCAGGAGGAGGGAGATGGTGACGGCTCAAGCGTTGTTGGTGTTCGTTCCGGTGGTGCTCGCGCTCGTAGCGGCGGTGGCCATCCGGCGCCCGCGGCGGCGGACGCGGCGACTCAAGGTTCGCGAAGGGTACCCGCCGTACCCTTCGCCCACGGTGACTGGGTGAGCCGGGGCTCGGACTGACGCCCCGGCTCGGCCCGGACGAGCCCCTCCCCCGAGGTCGCTCGTCCCTTTCCGTCAATTCAGAAGTCCTTGATGCGGTCGACCAGGTCCTCGTGTTCGACGAACTGGTTGACGTTGCCCTGGATGTCCGCGACGCGCTGGTTGCGCGCGTGCTCCGCGGTGTCCACGACGTCCAGGTCATTCCATTCGCGCAGCACGGCCTCTTCCGCATCCGGGATGGGCTTGCTGTAGGTGGAGGAGAAATAGAACATCGCGCGGGCGACGTTGCCCTTGTGCGAGTCGGGCGGCTCGAACACCGTGCGCCCCTGCGCGTCGGTGCCGAACTTGGCGCCGTTCTCACTCCACTTCACGTTGACCACCTCGCCGAAAGGCCAGTTGCCCCGCTTCGAGTTGGCCTTGCTGTCGGTGGGGAACAGGTGGTGCAGGTCGCTCTTCGCGACGCCCGTGGCGCCCTTCGACTGGGGCCAGGTGTGCTCCACGTTCATGTCGGAGTTCTTGGGCAGCTTGCCGCCCTCGATTTCCCGGCCGGTGTACACGCACGCCACCTTGCCGTTCACCACATCGAGTTCGCCGAAGATGACCTTGCGCGCCTCGGTGTAGCTCTTCACGTGCTTGCCGGAGGACGACTCCTTGATGGCGCGAAGCAGCGCGGCGTCCCGGAGCCCCTCGAAGGGGTCATTGCCCTCCGACGGCGCCGGCGGGGTGGGCGCCTCCGTCCTGGCCGGGCCCTGCTTCGCGGCGGGCGCCTGCTCGAACGTATCCTTGAGGCCCAGGGCGGCGACGTTCCGCGCCTGGGGCGACGACACGTCTTGAGAGGGACGGGTCCCCACGCCAGCGGTGGATGAATTGACGAGCAGACGAGTCAGCGGGCGGGGGGAACCGACAACGGTCATGCCGGGGTTATCGACCGACCCATCCGGCAGTTGCGTTCCGTGACGACAAAAAATACGACTGTGACGGCAAGTCCCTGAGGAGGGGTGGCGGAGCTACACTCCGAGTCTCGCCCTCCCATTTTCCGAGTGTCCCTTGGCCGAGCGTCCCACCATCCTCGTCGTCGATGATGATCCGCACCTGCGGGACATCGTCCGCTTCGCGTTGGAGCAAGGAGGCTTCCGGGTGGAGGAGGCCGCGGACGGACGGGCGGCGGTGGCGCAGGTCCAGCGTGCTCCCCCCGCGCTCATCGTCCTGGACATCATGATGCCGGAGATGGACGGGCTGGCGGTGTGCCGCGAGGTCCGCCGCGCGCACGAGTTGCCCATCGTCTTCCTCTCCTCGCGCGACGACGAGGTGGACCGCATCCTCGGCCTGGAGCTGGGCGGCGACGACTACCTCACCAAGCCCTTCAGTCCGCGCGAGCTGGTGGCGCGCGTGAAGGCGGTGCTGCGCCGCGCCCGGCCCGCTCCTGAAGCCGCCGCCACCTCGGCGGCGCCCCAGCCGCTCTCGCGGGGGCCCTTGAAGCTGGACGAGGAGCGCTTTCGCGCCTGGTGGGGCGAGCAGGAGGTGGTGCTCACCGTGACGGAGTTCCACCTGCTCGCGGCGCTGCTGCGCGTGCCCGGCAAGGTGTTCACCCGCGACGAGGTGATGACCCGCGTCTATGACGACGGCGTGGTGAGTGACCGCACCATCGACAGCCACGTGCGCCGGGTGCGCCAGAAGTTCGCCGGAGTCGGCGGAGAAGTCATCGAGACGGTGCATGGCCTTGGCTATCGGCTCGCCATCCCCTAGGCCCCGCGCCAGGCCCCGGCTGTGGATGGTCTTCGCCTCGGTGGGGCTGGCGGGCTTCGTGCTCACGCTGGGCGGACTGTCCTTCGTGCGCGTCTACGACAACCAGCTCATCCGACAGACGGAGACGGAGCTGCTCACGCAGGGCGCCGTGGTCGCCGAGGTCTACCGGTCCATGCTGGCCGAGCAGGTGGGGACGCTCGACTACGGAAAGCCTCGCACCGCGAAGTGGCCCTTCCCCATTCCGAGCGACGACCAACTGCGGCCCGTCCTCCCTTCCCTCCGGGCCTCGGACGAGCCCTTACCGCCGGACGACCGCCCACCCCTTTCGCGCGTGCCAGGAGAACCCCTGGCCCAGGACGTGGGCCAGCGACTGCGTCCCCTGTTGGAGAACGTGAGGGCGGCCACGCTCGCGGGCATCCGCGTCGTCGACGTCAGGGGCGTGGTGGTGTCCAGCAGCAGCGCCGAGTTGATTGGCGCGACGCTGGGTGACCGGCTCGAAGTGCAGGAGGCGCTTCACGGCGTCCCCACCAGCGTGCTGCGTCGCCGCCACGCAGAGCCCGAGGACACCCCCCTCGCCTCCCTCAGTCGAGACACCGGCATCCGCGTCTTCGTGGCCCTGCCCGTCCTCCACGGTGAGCGCGTCTGGGGTGCGGTGGTGCTGGCGCGCACGCCCATGACGTTCGCCAAGGCCACGTATGCGGACCGCTGGAACCTGACGGCCACGGGGCTGGTGCTGCTGGGCGCGGTGGCGCTGATGTCGCTCGCCGCCGCCGCGCTGCTGGGCCGTCCCGTGCGTGCGCTGGTGAGGCAGACGCGCGCCATCGCCGCGAGCGCGCCCGAGGGCTTCGAGCCCGTGGCCCGCCCCGTCGTCGCGGAGCTGGCCGAGCTGTCCGAATCCCTGGCCGGCATGGCCACCGCCCTGCGCGACAGGAACCAGTACATCCGCTCCTTCGCCGCCAACGTGTCGCACGAGTTCAAGACGCCGCTGGCCTCCATCCAGGGCGCGGTGGAGCTGCTGCGCGACAGCGCCGAGGTGATGACGCCAGAGCAGCGCGCGCGCTTCCTCTCCAACATCGACGCCGATGCGAAGCGCCTCACCCGACTCGTGCAACGGCTGATGGAGCTGGCCCGCGCGGACTCGATGACTGCCCGCCCCGCGCAGGTGGAGTTGGCGCCCTTGCTGACGGCGCTCTCCACCCGGGCAGCCGCGGAGGGACTCGCGCGCGTCGACGTGGGGCCCGTGCCGGAGGGGCTCACCGTGAGCCTGCCCGCCGAGGTGATGGATGACGTGCTCTGGCAGCTCGTCACCAACGCGAGGCAGCACGGGGGCGAGGACGTCCAGGTGTCTCTGTCCGTGGAGACGAACACCGAGGGGTCCGTTCGCGTCGTCGTGCGAGACACCGGCCGAGGCATCTCCGAGGCGAACCGGGCGCTCATCTTCGACGCCTTCTTCACCACGGCGCGTGAGCGCGGCGGCACGGGTCTGGGCCTCACCATCTCCCAGTCGATGCTGCGAGCGTTCGGCGCGGGACTGGAGCTGCTCCCGGCCCGCCCCGCGGAGTCGGGCGCGGCCTTCGCCGTGGCGGCGCCCCTGGTTCGTCGCTAGGTTGGGCAGGCCCATGAAAACCGTGGATGAATGGAAGGCGATGCTTCGCGCCGCGATGAAAGAGGCGCTTCGTGCTCGGAACGCACCTGCCTCGGCGGTGCTTCGTGAAGTGCTGGCGGCCCTCGACAACGCGGAAGCTCCCGATGTGAGCGGCGCTCCAGCGGCCGTGGATGGCGCCTTCGCGGGGAGTGCCGGTGGCCTGGGGAGTGGTGAAGTGGCCCGCCTGGCCCTGACGCCCGAAGCCGTGAACGCCGTCATCGAACGCGAGGTTCAAGAACGGCGGGACGCGGTGGCCCTCTACGTCAGCCTCGGCAGACACGACGAGGCCAACGCGTTGAGGGCCCAGTTGAACGTGCTCCTGGAGCTTCAGCGGAAGTAGCTGTTGGAGATGTCCACCGAGTAGCCCAGCTCGAGCGTGGGCGAGGACGCGGCCACCAGGTACTGACGGAAGTGCAGCACCTTGCCCGGAAGCGGCGCGCTCTCCGCCACGGCGGCGGCCTCATCCACCTGCTCCAGGCTTCCACCCTCGCGGCGGTAGTTGAACACCGCGGGGAAGTGCGCGCGGGCCCGCAGCTCCGCCACCGGCCACGAGACGCGGGGCAGCGCCAGCTTCAGCCGACCGGACAGGTGGAAGACGCCCAGCTCCCGCGCCAGCACCACTTCCAGCGCGCCGCCCGTCTCACCCAGCCGCGCCGGAGCGACCTTCAGCTTCAGCACGCCGTCCGTTGCCTCCTCCACCGGCACGGGCACCGCGTTTAGGGTGACACGCTCCAACTTGTGCCCTTCCGGCACCGTCAACTCCAGCGGCTGCTCGCGGTCCAGGCTCAGCGTGTAGCTGACGCGCAGCGAGGCACGCCCCTCCAGGGTGGACACCCACGTCGCGGTGGCCTCGGCGATGCGAGGCTCCATCGGCGGGCGCACCTGCGGCTTCATCGACTGCGACACCAGAGAGGCCGCTCGCCACCCCACCCGCAGCACGCCCTGCACGGGATAGACGGCGTAGCCCTCCCCCGAGGTCGGCAGCGGCTCCATCAGCGTGAAGACGGACGTGTCGGCCTCCAGTTCGAGCGGCACCGGAGAGGCCTGCGGTCCGAACCGAAGCTGCGCGCGACGCTCAGGCCCCGTGCCCGACGAGCGCACCGTGAGGCCCACCTCGAAGGCGTGACGCCCCGCCTTGCGCGTGAGCAGGCACAGAAAGCCGTCCACGACTCCCACCGTGGCGTCCTCCAGCGTGGGCAGCGCGGTGGGGTACGTGTCCGCGTCGAGCTGGAGCAGGCGCACCTGCGTCCAACGTCCGTCCGCGAGCACCTCCACCTGGAAGGTCGCTTCCACCTGGAGGGCATCCGTCGACAGCCGGCCCTTGAGCTCACTCTTCACCAGGGCCTCGGTGGGAGGCGCGGGCACATCCGCCTGGCGCTGCGTGTAGAGGGGAATGAGCTGCTCCAACGGCACGGTGGCGGTGCCCGAGGGAGAAGTCGAGGCCGCGGTGGCGCCCGTGGCCAGGGCCTCCGGGGCGAGCAGCATGAATCCGACGAGGAGAGAAAGGGTCCGCATGGTGGGCTCAGCTCGCTTCCGGGGTGACAGGGGTGGCGGCGGCCTCGCGAGGGGCGGCGCCGGGCTGGGACAAGTCGGAGAGGAAGGCCCGCACGCTGGAGCGGGTGGAGAGGACCATCAGTCCGAGCAGGCCGGCGAGAATCTCCAGCGTGTAGATGAGGCCGGTGTAGCCCTCCAGGATGACGGCGCCGGTGGGCACCAGCAGCGTGGCCGCCCAGAGGCCCGCGAGCACCGCCATGCGCTCCTTGGGGAACAGCCAGCGGGCATAGGCCACCACCGCCGCGCCCAGTCCCAGCGCGCTGAGGACGTAGGCTCCATAGAAGTTCATGAAGGCGGCCAGGTACGCGAGGAGCACGAAGAAGAAGCCGTACACGGCGGCCAGCAGATACGCCTCATGCAGCGCGAGCTGTCGCTTGTGCCGCATGCCCAGCGCCGCGAGCAGCGCCACCAGGGCGAGGAACGGCACCCACGCGCGGCTCGCCATGCGGGACACCATGGAGTCGAACGTCTTCTCCGAGGGCAGGATGACGCCCAGGTTGACGCCGGACTCCAGCGACTGGAAGGCCCAGTCCAGCGTCACGGTGTCGCTGCCCGTCTGCACGGACGAGGCGGACAGCACGCCTCCCGGATAGTCGTAGTTGTCGCCCCCCTCCACGGCGAAGTGCAGGCGGACGTCGCGCGCGGAGAGCGCCGGGTCCAACTTGTAGATGAAGGAGTCGAGCCCTCGGGCACGGTAGCGGATGACGAAGCGGGCCGTGGCGCCCTTCGCGATGCGTCCCGTCCACACCAGCCGGTTGCCGGAATCACCCAGGTCCAGGCTGGCCTCCTGGCCATCCACGAGGAACTGGAGCTCAGACAGCAGCACCTGCGACTTGTCCATCTCCATGGGGAAGATGAACGCCACGTCGATGTCGTGGCCCTCGCGGTTGACCACCGCGTACTCCGCGCCCAGGTTGAAGTCGAAGCCGGAGAAGTAGCGCAGGCCGCGCTTGCGGTAGTTCATCTTCGCCAGCACCTCCACGTGCTGACGGTCGAAGGCCAGCGGCTTCAGCTCGGTGAAGATGGTGCCGCTGTGCACGAAGCGCAGCGAGGGCGCGGGTTGGACGACGGGAGCACCCCACCGGTCCTCCACGCCCGCCGCCAGCTCCGAGTTGGCGAAGTCCGCCCGGTCCGCCACCTGGCCGGCGATCACCGCAGTGGCGAAGATGACGATGAAGAGACTGCCGAAGACGTGGTGGGCGACGAGCCACCGGAAGGCCCGGCGGATGGGGCCGTCGGACGTCCGCTGCGGACGCGGCGCGGAAACAGGGATGTTCATGGGCCCAGACTGGCCCCCCGGTGTGCAACCCGGATGGCCAGCCTGTGCGCTTCATGAGGAATGTTCGTGCGGAATTTGTGCAAGCCCGGGGAGATTCCCCCCGGACCGGCGTTTCACATCAGTGCACCGCGAGGTTGCGCACGTCGAACGCGCGGGTGAGGCAGGACTGGTTCGCGGTGGAGTCCAGGTGCTGCGCGCGGTCCCGAATCTCGAAGAAGCTGCGCACCGTGCCGTCCACCGGGTCCGCCACGTTGAAGGGCGTGAGCGGGTTCACCATGCCCGTGGAGAGGAAGGCCGACAGCGCGCCCGTCTCGCCAATGTGCGTGAAGGGCGTGTTCGTCTCACGCGCGTGACAGCCGTTGCACGTGTTGAACGAGAACTTGTGCCGCGCGGTGTTGTTCACGATGCCGGTGGCCCGCCAGAACGTGCTGGACGGCGTTGGGACGCGCGGGTTGGCGCCCAGGAAGTTCACGCTCGCGAAGGTGGCCGGCACGCCGTAGGTGTTGGCGAGGATGGCCGCCTGGTTGGTGTTCACGAAGTCGCGGAAGATGGTGGTGTTGTTGCGCGCGTCTCCCGGCGTCAACGCCACCGTGGTCTCCGACAGGAAGTTCGGCGTCGCGCCCGTGTCGAACAGGTGGAACTCCCGCAGCTCCCAGGGCGAGGCGAGCATGAAGTCGTTGGTGCGAATCTGGTTGATGGCGTTGCCGTTGGGCTTGGTGGGCGCCGCGCCGGCGACGACGACCTGCTCCGTGAGCGCCTGCAGCGCCGCGTTGTAGGCCGGGCTGCCCAGCACCATCAGCGGGTTCGACAGCTGCATCCACTGCTGCGCCCAGCTCTTCACGTTGAGGCAGCCGGAGATGGGCACGCCGTACTCGAAGATGACCAGCAGCGGCCGGATGACGCAGCCCGCGCTCTTGTCCACCGCGGCGAAGACGAAGCGCAGCTCACCGCCACCGCTGGAGCCGCCGTAGCCCACCGGGCCGTTGCCCTTGCCCAGGTCCAACCGGTTGAAGATGGCCACCAGCTTGAACGCCGACTTCGTCATGTCGAGCGTGCCGGCGATCTTCGGCCACGGGTTCAGGATGCGCGGCACCACCTGCGTGCGCGCCGGGACGGTCCACCCGTTGAGCGTCTGGTTCGCGTTCCACTGCAGCAACCACTGCTCGGTGAGGGCCGACGGCGTCACGAACGTGCTAGCCATCTCCGTCATCAGGTGGTTGAACGTCCACACCCCGTTCGGGTTGCCAGAGTTCGAGCACGGGTCATACGTCCGCGTCGGGTCGTTGATGACGTTCGGATGGGTGATGATGAGGGATTTGGCCGGCCTGACGTCGGCGAGCAGGCCCACGGGCGTCACCGGGATGGGCACGCGCGGACGGAAGACGTCCGACGACAGCGCCACCACCCGGCGCTCCTCCACCAGCTCGCGGTTGTTGAAGACGGCGAACGTCAGCGGCTCGTTGGGCTGCCGGTTCTGCGCCGCGGTGATGCGGTCCTGCGTCTTGCGGTGCAGCTCGAGGTCGACCTCGGCGAAGCCGGAGAACACACCGTCTCCGGCCTGCTCGTCACCCTCCGTGCCTTGATCTCTCAGCACCACGGGCTTGCCCGTGTCGGACACCACGGGGACCTCCGTGAAGAGGCCCTGCTGACTCTGGGCGAGCCGCACTCGGACCAGGCTGCGGGTCGCGGTGCCCAGGACGTCGTCCTGCGCCACCACGTCGAGCGACTGGATGATGGGCGCGGGCTTGTTGGTGGGCGTCGGCTCGGCCACCGCCGCCTGGGGCCGCTCCTCCAGGGGAGCCGGGCTCTCCAGCGCCTCACCACCACAACCCGTCATGCACAATGCGATTGCGAGCACACCGGACCCAGCCCACTTCAGGCCCAGGGCCTTCTTCGGGGACCACTTCTTCATGGATGTCGCCTCCAGGGGATTTACGGCGACCCCTCCACGTGCACCCCGCAGGCCAGGACCAGCACCCCGAGAGAAGCCCACACACACCAGAGGGATGTGTCTCTTGAGGCAACAACCGTCACTCGGACTGTGACTTTCCGCGCTACAGCGCCTCTCCTTTCCCGAGAGGGCCCAAAGATTTACGGCAGCCCAGAAACCGGCTCAAATCCAGGAAATGGAGAGAGTCGAGGAGATCTACCAGGGCTTCGTGGTTGATCATCAGCTCGAGCGCGCGGGCCTCTTCGAGCTGCTCCGCGAGCGGTTCGTGGCCGTGGACACCGTGCTGTACCCGGGGTGCTTCGTGCACATCACCCCGTCGTTCTTCTTCCAGCACGTCGTCTACGTGGACCGGAACGATTTGGCGCAGGGGTTCTTCGCCAACAAGGACGGCGTGCTGCGGAAGATCTCCTCCCGGCAGCAGTACGCCCAGAAGGCCCACGTGCGCTTCGTCTCGCAGGACTACCTGCAGCCCATCCCCGCGCTCGAGGAGAGCTTCGACCTGCTCCTGGCGCTGTATGCCGGAGGAATCTCCCGCGCCTGCGGCAAGTACCTGAAGGTCGGCGGGCTGCTGGTGACGAACGACCACCACGGCGACGCGGCGGAGGCCGCGGCCGAGGAGAATCTGGAGCTGGTCGCAGTGGTGAAGGAGCTGCGGGGGAAGTACACCTTCAGCGACCAGGAGCTCGCCGCGTACCTGGTCCCAAAGCTACCGCCCCGGGGCCCCGCCGCGCTCGACGACGCGGGCGGCTCCCACTGGGCCCGGCCCGCCGACTACTACGTGTTCCGCAAGACGCGCCCGGGCGCGGCGTCGCTGGAGACCGGGCGCTTCTCGGCACCGCACTGAGGCCCCTCGTTACTGGGCCTCCAGCCGGAACTGCTGGCAGTCGTTGTTGGACCAGGTCCACTGCTGGATGACGGTGCCGTTGGCGCTCGTCCCGCAGGTCGTGACATCCAGCACCTTGCCGCTGTGTCGGGCCTCGATGCGATGGAACCCGCCGGAGGTCGCCACCGTGCGGAACTGCTGGTTTCCACCGTTGGACCAGGTCCACTGCTGGAGCCCCGCGCCATCCGCGGTGCTCACGTCGCGCACATCCAGCACCTTGCCGCTGTACTGGGACACGATGCGGACGTAGCCGCTGTCGGTGGGCTCCAGCACCCACTGCTGGCTGGCGCCCGTGTGGCACGCCCACTGGTGAATCGTCGCGCCGTCCGCGGTGCTGGGACCGTTGATGTCCAGGCAGCGGCCGGAGGACTTGTTGACGATGCGGTAGCGGGTGGCGCCACCGCCGCCCTGCGCGGCGTTGAAGATGGCGAGCAGCAGCGACGTGTCATTGCGCGTGTCCTGGGTCAGCTCCCAGATCATCACCCCGCCGCCCTGCTGGAGCCCCAGCCGCGTCTTCGCCTGGATGGTGGCGATGCCGTTGTAATAGACGTCGCCCACGTTGTCCTTGTACGGCGCCTGCGAGTCGCGAGCGACGAGGTCCGCGTAGCCGACATACGACGACGGCGAGCGCCCGTAGAACGGCACGCCCAGCACGGCCTTCGATGCCGGCAGGCCCCGCCCCTTCCAGTAGTTGAGCGACTGGACGGCGTAGTCATACGTCGAATGCGGCTGCCCGCCGTCGTACGCCATGATGTTGAGGAAGTCGAAGTCGGCGAACGTCGAGGTGGGGATGCCCTCGCCGTAGTAGCCGTTGGCCACCACCGCGGCCGTGAGCAGCTTGCCGCGCGAGCGCATCGCCGCGCCCAGCTCCCGGATGAGCGCCGCGTAGTTCTGCGCGGAGGCGCCCGGGTCCGGGTACTCCCAGTCGATGTCCACGCCGTCCAGCCCCGCCGCGTTGACGTAGTTGACCAGGTTGTTCACGAAAGCCGTGCGAGTGCCCGCGTTCGCCGCGAGCGACTCGAAGCCACTGTCATTGCCGTCGTTCCACCCGCCCACGGCGATGAGCACCTTCACGCCTCGCGCGTGTGCCGCCGTGACGAGTGAGCGAAGCCGTGCGTCCGTCCCGCTCGGCCCCGTGAGCCCCCCCTGCGCGGTCGGCACCACGAAGGCGTAGTTGATATGCGTGAGCCTGTCGTAGGGGATGGTGTTGACGTCGCCCGCCCACGTCGGGAAGTAGCCGACGACGCGGGTCGCCAGCGCCGTGCCCTCTTGCCGGCCCAGCGGCTCTTCTCCGGAAGAGGCGGCGTCCGGCGGCCCGGAACAGGCCAGCACCACGGCCGCCAGCGCGGCTTGCACCACCAGGGCTCTCAACGGCAACACCATGCGCGACATGCGGACTCCATGAGGTGAGCCCCCGCCCCCGACATGGGGACGGATGGGTCGCGCACCTGTAGCGTCGCCCTAAACCCGCAACAACAGTTTTTCCAGAAAACGAAGAAAGACTATCCAGTCCTGTCGGACAGTTGAGAGGACCCTGAACGCGCTTGCGCCGGGGTCCGCATTTTCGGCGCGGGCTGGACGGGCCCGGCTCAGCGCGCGGGGAGGTTGACGGGCAGCGGCTTCACCCGGAGCTGCTTCGAGGCGAGGAACTCCGCGTTGAAGACCTTGGAGGCGTAGCGGCTGCCGTGGTCGCACAGGAACGTCACGATGCGCAGGCCCGAGCCGGGGTGCTGGCGGGCAATCTCATACGCGGCGCGCACGTTGAGGGCGGCCGACGTGCCCACCACGAGCGCGTCCTCGCGGGCCAGGTGGTAGAGGGTGTCGAGCATGTCCTCGTCCCCCAGGCGCATCGCCTCGTCCACGCGCGCGGCCTTGAAGTTGGCGGTGAGCCGCATGATGCCGATGCCCTCGGTGATGGAGGAGCCGGACGACTCCAGCTTCCCGTCGCGCACGAAGCAGTAGAGGCCGGAGCCCGGCGGGTCCACGAGCACCACTCGCAGCGCGGGGTTCTTCTCCTTGAGGAAACGGCTGACGCCGGACATCGTCCCGCCGCTGCCCACGGAGACGACGAGCACGTCCACTCGGCCCTCGCACTGCTCCCAGATTTCGGGCCCCGTCGTCTCGTAGTGGAAGTCGCCGTTGGCCGTGTTCTCGAACTGGTTGGCCCAGAACCAGCCGTGCTGCTCGGACAGCGCGCGCGCCTGGTGGAAGAAGTGGCCGGGGTTGGCGAAGGGCACGGGCGGCACCTTGCGGACCTCCACGCCCATGGCCTCCAGCAGCTCGTACTTCTCGCGCGCCTGGTTGTCCGGCATCGTCACCACGACGCGGTAGCCGCGCTCGCGGCCCAGGAGCCCCAGGCCGATGCCGGTGTTGCCCGCGGTGCCCTCGACGATGGTGCCGCCCGGATGGAGAAGTCCCTCCTCCTCCGCGCGGCGAATCATCCCCTTGGCGGCGCGGTCCTTGATGCTGCCGCCAGGGTTCATGAACTCCGCCTTGCCCAGAATCTCGCAGCCGGTGATGCGGCTGAGAGAACCGATGCGAAGCAGCGGAGTGTTTCCCACCGAGTCCCACAGCGAGCCGATGCGTGGCGCCATCCCCCTCCCCTAATGGAGTCCGGGGAGGGAGGCAACCGACGACGGACCGGGGCCCGCTACTCGTTGCGCATCGCCTCGACAGGGTCCAGCTTCGCGGCGCGGGCGGCCGGGTAGATTCCGAACAGCAGCCCTACCCCGCAGCTCATCGACAGGGCCAGGCCCACCGCCCAGGGAGGCACGGACATGGGGAAACCCACCATCCAGTCGCCCAGGAAGACGAGCCCGAAGCCCAGGCCCACGCCCAGGCCACCGCCAAAGAGCGCCAGCAGCACGGCCTCCGTGGCGAACTGCCCGAGGATGCGCCGCCGCTTGGCCCCCAGCGCCTTGCGCACGCCAATCTCCCGCGTCCGCTCCATCACCGACACCAGCATGATGTTCAGGATGCCGATGCCGCCCACCACCAGCGACAGCAGGCACACGCCGATGCCGGCGATGGTGATGACCTGGGAGAGCTGGTTGAAGGACGCCGTCACCGACTCGTTGGTGTGGATTTCAAAGTCGTTGGGCTGGTCCGGGTCCACGTTGCGCCGACGCCGCATCAGCGTCGTCACCTCGTCCTGCGCCTTGCGGAACAGGCTCGGGTCCTTCGCCTGGATGTCGATGTCCAGCGAGCGCTCCTTGCCGTAGAGCTGCTGGAACACGCGCAGGGGGATGAGGGCCTGGTTGTCCATGCTCACCATGCCCAGGAAGCTGCCGCGCCGCTGGAGCACGCCAATCACCCGGAACGGCCGGTTCTGGATGCGCACCTCGAAGCCTACCGGGTCGATGCCGGGGAAGAGCAGGTCCGCCACGTCCACGCCCAGCAGCACCACGTTGCGGCCGTCCATGCCCTCCACTTCGTTGAAGTAGCGGCCGGACTGCACAGAGACGCCGCTCGTCATCGGGTACGTCGTGGACGCGCCGATGATGCGCACCGACGGCCGCGTCTCCGCGCTCACCGTCGACACCTTCTGCCCGCCCTGGTCGTCCGACGGGGCCACCACGCCCACCGACGGACAGAACATCTCGATGGCGCGCACGTCCTCCAGGCCCATGTCCGGGCGCTTGGCGAACTTCGCCCAGTTGAAGCGGCCGAAGCCGCCCGCGGGCCACTTGGTGAGCTGGAAGGTGTGCGCCCCCAGCCGGCCCAGGTCGCGGTTCACCTTGGTGCGCAGGCCCTCGATGAGGCCCATCATCGTGATGACCGTGGCCACGCCGATGACGATGCCCAACAGCGTCAGCAGGGAGCGCAGCGGGTTGCCCAGGAAGGTCCCCAGGGCCAGCCGCAGATTGTCCAGGAAGGCTCGCATCGACTCACTCGTACCGAAGGGCTTCCACGGGGTCCAGGTTCGCCGCGCGCGCCGCCGGCCAGATGCCGAACAGCAGGCCCACCAGCGCGGCGAAGAACACCCCGCCCAGCACCGTGGACGTCTGCACGTCCGCCGCCAGGGGCGTTATCAGCGACACCACCTTGGCGGTGCCCAATCCCACCGTCGTTCCCAGCAGGCCTCCCACCGCGGACACGCTGGCCGCCTCCATGAGGAACTGGACGACGATGGTGCGCTTGCGCGCCCCCAGCGCGCGCCGCACGCCAATCTCCCGCGTCCGCTCGCGCACCGACACCAGCATGATGTTCATGATGCCGATGCCGCCCACCAACAAGGTGATGAGCCCCACGCCCACCGCCACGCCGTACAGCGCGCCGGTGAGCTGCGCGTACGTCTGCGCCATCGCCTCCGGCTTGTTGATGTTGAAGTCGTCGGGCTGACCCGGCTCCGTGCCGCGCAGGCGCCGCAGGATGCCGATGAGCTGGTCCTCGGCCATGCGCACCTGGGACGCGTCCGCCACCGCCATGGCGATCTCGAACGGCCGGCCCTTGCCGAAGTTGCTGTAGAACGTCTTGAAGGGGATGAGCACGAGCAGGTCCATGCTCTCGTTGACCACCTTCCCCTTCCGGCTGAGCGTGCCCACCACCTGGAAGGAGCGGTTGTCCACGCGGATGCTCCGTCCCACCGGGCTGATGCCGGGGAACAGCCGCTCCGCCACGTCCGCGCCCAGCACGGCCACCGGACGCGTCACCTCTTCATCCGACTCCGTGATGAAGCGGCCCCCGGTGATGTCGAAGCCCGCGATACCCAGGTACTCGTGGTTGACGCCCTGGATGCGCACCGACGACATCTGCTCGCCGCCGTACGACACGTCCGACAGCCGCGAGACGGACGGGGACATCGCGGTGATGAACGGCGCCATGGCGCGCAGCCGGGGCAGCTGCTCCAGGGTGAAGTTCTTGCGATTGCGGTACTTCCACCAATCGCCCTTGATCATCCACGGGAACTTGGAGACGTAGAGCGTGTTGGCGCCGAAGCTCGCGAGCTGTCGGTGGAAGGACGTGTTGAGCCCCTGGATGATGCCGACGATGGCCAGCAGCGTGGCCACGCCGATGCCGATGCCCAGCGTCGTCAGCACCGTGCGCAGGCGGTTGGCGCGCAGGGAGAACACGGCGATGCGCGCCCCCTCCAGGACATCCACCCGCAGGCTCGTCGCGTTCTTCATACGCCTGCCACCATCGGGCCGGCGACGCCCATGGCCACTTCACGCCCGGGACCGTCGGCGACAATCTCTCCGTCGCTCAGGCGGATGGCCCGAGGGCAGCGCGCCGCCAGCTTGGGCTCGTGCGTGACGAGCACCAGCGTGTGGCCCGCCTGGTGGAGCTGCTCGAACAGCCGGACGATCTCCTCGCCCGTGGCCGAGTCCAGGTTGCCCGTGGGCTCGTCCGCCAGGAGCATGGAGGGCTCAGACACCAGCGCGCGGGCGATGGCCACGCGCTGACGCTGACCACCCGACAGCTCATTGGGCCGGTGGTGCATGCGGTGCGTGAGCTGCACCTTGTCCAGCGCCGCCTTCGCCCGCTCCCGCCGCTCCTTGGCCGCCATGCCCCGGTACACCAGGGGCAGCTCCACGTTCGCCAGCGCCGTCTCCTTCGGCAGCAGCTGGAACGTCTGGAAGATGAAGCCGATCTCCACGTTGCGGATGACGGCGAGCTCGTCGTCGCTCATGCGCGACACGTCCTTGCCGTTGAGCATGTAGCGGCCGCTGGTGGGCGTATCCAGGCAGCCCAGCACGTTCATCATCGTGCTCTTGCCAGAACCGGACTGGCCGATGATGGCCACCCACTCCCCTCGGCTGATGCCGAAGGTGACGCCTCGCAGCGCGCGCACCTCCTCGCCACCGACATGGAAGACGCGGGTGATGTCGTCCACCTGGATGAGCCGGCCTGTGCCGGCGCCGCTGCCGTCACTCACGACTTCTGACCGCCCTTCGCGCCAGGACCCTCGCCCGGTTCGGGCGCCTGGACATTGTCCCCGTGGTTCAGCTCCTTCGACAGCGTGCGGTAGGGCCCTTCCACCACGCGGTCCCCATCGCTCAGCCCGGAGAGGATCTCCAGCTCCGTGTCGGAGGCGATGCCCGTCTGCACCCGCCGCACCTGCGCCTTGTTCGCCGCGTCCACCACGAACACCACCTTGGCGAGCGTCTCGGTGCGCTTGGCCTTCAGCGCGCCGCCCTCCACCGACTCCTTGAAGTCCGGCAGCGAGCGCTCCGCGCGCACCGTCACCGCCTGGATGGGCACCAGGATGACGTCATCGTGCGTCTCCGCGGAGATGCGAGCCTCCGCGCTCATGCCCGGCAGCACGCCCGGCGGCCGCATGTCCAGCGCCACCGTGACGGGGAAGCTCGTCACTTCCGCCTCCGTGCCCGGGTTCTTGATGAGCGCCTTCTGGGCAATCTCCACCACCGAGCCCTGGAACGTCTGCCCCTCCAGCGCGTCCAGCGTCACGTCCGCGGGCTGGCCCGGCTTCAGGTGCACCACCTCGTGCTCACCCACCTCGAACTTCACCTCCATGGCGCTCAGCGCGGCGATGGTCATCACCACGTCCTCGGCCAGCTCCGAGCCACGCACGCGCTCACCCACCTCGCGCGACAGCTCGATGACGTTGCCGTCGATGGGCGACGACAGCGTCGTCCTCGACAGGTCCGCCTGCGCCTGCTCGACGATGGCGATGTTGCGCGCCAGCTGCTGGCGGGCGGACGCGAGCCGCGCCTCCGCCGTGTTCTTGCTCGCCTTCGCGATGTCCAGCTCCGCGCCGGACGCCAGGCCCTTGGTCACCAGGCCCTCCACCCGTCCCAGCTCCGACGTGGTGCGGCTGACCTCCACCTCCGCCACCTGGGAGTCGGCGCGCGCGGCGTTCTGCGACGCCATCGCCTGCTTCATCGCGGCCTCGTAGATGCGCTTGTCGATGCGCCCGAGCACCTGGCCCTTCTTCACCGGCTCGCCATCCTTGACGAGCAGCTCCACCAGGTCTCCGGAGAGGCTGGAGGAGATCTTCACCGTGGTCGCAGCCTGCACCTTTCCCGCACCGGTGATGGTGCGGGTGATGGTGCCCTTGCGAGCCTTGGCGATCTGCACTTCCTGGGACGGCGGCGGACGCTCCTTCAGTCCTCCAGCCGTGATGGCAGCGGCACCCAGGAACAGCGCACCGGCAATCGCACCCTTCCACCACTTCATTTCGTCTCTCCCGGGCTCAGGGCGCCCATGGCCCGCAACAAACTGAAGCGGGCGATTTCGACATCAATCCTGTTTTCCAACAAGCTCAGCTCCGCTTGCGTGAGGTTCAGCTGGGCGTCGCGGACTTCCAGCGTGGAGCCCGCACCGGCCTTGAAGCGCTCCTCCGCAAGCCGGAGGCCCTGGAAGGCGGCCTCCTTGTTCTCGGCGGACAGCCGGGCGGCGACCATCTGCGCCTCCAGCGACTGGTGGGCGGCACGCACCTGGCCCTCGATCTCCCGGGCCGACTGCGCCAGCGTGAGCTGCGCCTTGCGGATGCCGGCCTCGGCGCGCCGCGTCTGGGCGGGGGTGATGAACCCGTTGAAGACGTTCCACTCGAGGTTGATGCTGCCCAGGAAGTTGTTCTGCAGGCGAGGCTCGGTGAAGACCTGCTCCGCGTCCGGGCCCTGGCGGGTGTAGAGGCCACGGGCCGACAGCACGGGCAGGTAGTCCGCCCGGGCGATGGAGCGCTGCAGCTCCGCCGAGCGCACCTGAAGCTGGAGCGCCTTGAGCAGCGGGCGCCGCTCGCGGGCCGAGTCGATGGCCTGCTCGATGGTGGGCGCGGGCGCGGGCTCCGAGGTGAGCACACCCGGGTCCACCGCCTCCAGGGGCTCGGTGCCGGGACGGGTCAACCACACGGCCAGCTGCGTCTGGTCCGTCACCAACGTGGTGAGGGACTGGACGAAGGTGATGCGGTCATTGCCCAGGTTCACCAGCGCGGAGATCTCCTCGACCTTGCCCACGCGTCCGGCCTGGAACAGGGAGCGCGCGCGGTCCAGCTGCTCCTCGCTGCGCTTGACGGTGGCCTCCAGCACCTGGCGGGTGGCCTGGGAGCGGAAGAGCGTGAAGAACCGCCGGATGGCCTCCAGCTCGGAGGTGTCCGCCTCTTCCTGCGCCTGGCTCGTCTGCGCATCGCGCAGCACGCCGCTCTGCTCCAGCTGCTTCCAGCGCGCCCTGTCGTAGATGACCTGATTGAGGATGAAGCCCAGGTCGTAGTCGCCCGTGCTGGTCGGCTTCGACTCGACGGGGATCTGCACGAACTCGCCCGGGTTGTTCGGGTCCGGCACCAGGTTGAAGGACTTGCGGCGACCGAACCAGTTCTTGCCGACGGACGCGTTGACCGAGAGCTGCGGCAGGAGCGCCGAGCGCGTCACGCGCACGTCTTCACTGGCGATGTCCAGGTCGAGCAGCGCCTGGAGCGCGGTGGTGCTCTGGCGGCCCTGGGTGCGGACCTCGTCCAGGGTGAGGCGCGTGGGCGCGGGAGCGGCGGTGAGCAGCACGGCGACGAGGAGCGCGTTCATCGGCCACCTCCCGCCATCTCCGCTCCGGGAAGGCCCACCATCAACACCCCCGCGAACATCACGTAGAGCACCAGTGCCAGGATCAGCGCGCGGCCGCGGGGCATACCGGTGGCGGCGGCGAAGCCCAGGCCCAACAGGCCCGTGCTCCAGAGGTTGAAGAAGTCCACGGTGGACGCCACCCGCGCCATCTTCGGGCTGAGGGTCCCCAGGAACGCGCCCAGGTGCGACGGCACCAGCTGCGCGACGCGAGCGACGCTGAGCGTGTGCTGCGCGGCGATGCAGAGCGTGAGGACCGCGTGGTACAGCGCGATGGGCAACAGCGCCAGCGCCGCCACGGACATCAGCTGCTCGAAGTGTGCGGGGCGATCAAACAGCCAGGACACCACCCAGAGGATGGCGGCCAGCAGCAGCGCCACCATCGGCATCACGAAGACGCCCTTGGCGATGCCTCCGACGAGCGCCTTGCGGGTCGTCGTCTGGATCTTGTCGGTCAGGTCGGCCTCGGAGATGGTCGCCATCTCCCCGGACGCCTGGAGTTCACGGATGACATCCGGGGTCGCGTCCCAGCGAAGGGAAAACAGCGTCCCGGAGGCGGACACACAAAGCGCGAGGATGAGCAGGGGCCAGACCCAACGGCGGGCTTCGACGGCGGCGGGCGTTCCCTCGACAGGGTCGATGAAGACGCGCACGGGTTGGACGAGTGAGGTCATAGAGTGAGTGGTCTCGGAGGGATGTACGGCGCTCCCCCTCAGGCAATTGCTCGGCCAGTCGAAAAATCGCGGCGGTGAACGGGCAGCCGGCCAACCGAATTCCATCCTCATGGAAGGTTGCGCGGCTTTCTACCTCAAGGATTCCGCAGACCTGTAGCAACCTGTTGCGGAAATTTTGCCGTCGGGATCGAGAGGGTGTATTCCGCTCGGCTGCACGCTTGCCGGAGCTCGAATGGTCGAAAGCACGGATCTGGCCCAGGTCCTCCAAGAAGCGAATGACATCGCCCGGAGCGTGGCCCAGAAGATTACTTCGGCCCACGTGCTGTTGGCGCTCTTCACGGTGGAGAACCGGGCGCAGCTCCTGCTGAAGGAGCGGGGCGTGGACGAGGATGCCCTCCTCCACCTGCTCACCGCGGCCCCGGCGGAGACGGACGGCCAGGTTCGCGAGCTGCGGGAGAAAGCCCGGGAAATCGCCACGAGCTGCGGCTCGCAGGAAGCCGACTGCCTGCACCTGCTCATCGCGGTGACCCGGGTGCGCTGCGTCGCGCAAGAGCTGCTGGTGCAGACGGGGTTGGATCTGGCGACCCTGCGGACCACGGCGGTGTCCTACTTCGTGAGTGGGCGGATGCCTCGCAAGCTCCAGCCCGGTCGCACGCACGTCCTGGGCGCGCGCCCCGCCCCCAGCCGGCCGCTCGGTGCGCCTCCGTCTCCCCTGCCCGCCTCCGCCGTGGCGGTGAGCCTGCCGCGCTCGCTTCCGAGCCCGCCCCCGGCACCTCCCTCGCTGCCGACC
>NZ_VIFM01000659.1 GCF_006636215.1 Myxococcus llanfairpwllgwyngyllgogerychwyrndrobwllllantysiliogogogochensis
GATCCGCTTTTCACCCAGCTCGCGGGCCATGGAGCGGGTCATCGCAATCACCGCGCCCTTACTGGCGACATAGGCCATCAGCCGCGGCGCGCCCCACAGCGCGGTATCCGAAGCGACGTTGACGATCGCCGCCCCTTCGCGCAGCAGCGGTACCGCCGCGCGGGTCACCAACCAGGTGCCTTTAACGTTGACCGTCATTACCCGATCCCACAGATCCGGATCGTAATCGATCATATTTTTTCCGCCGACGCCGGTGGCCATCGCTGCGTTATTGACTAATCCATCGATAGACCCCTGCGCGCCGATGGCGCTGAAGACCTGCTCGATCGATGCTTGACTGGCAAGATCGATGGCGTGAGATTCGACCTGATAGCCCTTCCGCTGCAGGCGATGAGCGCTTTCCGCCAGCTCTCCCTGCAGGATGTCGCACATCACCACCGTCGCGCCCTGAGCGGCGCAGGCTTCGGCAAAGTGGTACCCGAGACCGCGCGCCGCACCGGTGACGACAATACGTTTACCGTTTAGCAGGCCGTTCATC
>NZ_VIFM01000660.1 GCF_006636215.1 Myxococcus llanfairpwllgwyngyllgogerychwyrndrobwllllantysiliogogogochensis
GTCACCCCCGACGAAGAGCTCTCCAGGGACGCCCGGAGGCAGGGGCTGGAAGGAGGCGTCGAGGACGAAGGCGGAGGAGTTGGAGAGAGGAGCGCCGATGGGGACGGAGCGAGAGAAGGAGTCCCCACTCCGCAGCGAGTGAGTGGCGGAGAAGGTGGTGTTCTCGGTGGGGCCGTAGCCGTTGACGAGGACGTGGCCCGGGGGCAGCCGCGAGAGGTGCTCGCGGACGCGAGAAGGCGGCAGGACGT
Source organism: Myxococcus llanfairpwllgwyngyllgogerychwyrndrobwllllantysiliogogogochensis (assembly GCF_006636215.1). Taxonomy (GTDB): domain Bacteria; phylum Myxococcota; class Myxococcia; order Myxococcales; family Myxococcaceae; genus Myxococcus; species Myxococcus llanfairpwllgwyngyllgogerychwyrndrobwllllantysiliogogogochensis. Next base: position 249 of record NZ_VIFM01000660.1, read on the forward strand.
CGCCACCGGCGAGGACCTGGCGGACACCAGCCAGCGCGACGGGTTGAGTCGCCACCATCTGCTCGAAGAGAGCGGCGGTGAGCCAGAGGGAGGTAATGCCCTCGCGGACAAGCAGAGCGCCCAACTCCTCGAGCGACAGGGCATGAGGAGGAGCGAGGATGAGCTTGGAGCCGTGGAGGAGAGCGCCCCAGATTTCGAGGGTGGAGGCGTCGAAGGCGACGGGGGCTGCGTGGAGCCAGACGTCGGAAGCGGCGAAGGAGATGAAGGAAGAAGAGACGAGGCGGGTG
>NZ_VIFM01000661.1 GCF_006636215.1 Myxococcus llanfairpwllgwyngyllgogerychwyrndrobwllllantysiliogogogochensis
GGAGCAGGTGGCGCTGCTGGAGAACGAGCTGCGGCGGGCCCACCCGGCCCTGCTGCCGGACGCGCACGCGCCCGCGCCCACGCTCAAGCTGGCGGTGAACGACGATTCGCTGTCCACCTGGTTCATGGACGCGATGGCCGCCTTCACGGCCGGCGGCAACGAATTGCTGGACGTCCGCATCGATGACCAGGAGCACACCGCGCAGCAGCTGCGCGAGGGCGACGTGATCGCCGCGTCACGGCCACCGCGGGCACGATCGCCGGCTGCAACACCTGGCCGCTGGGCTCCATGCACTACGTGGCCGCGGCCAGCCCGGGCTTCGTGCGCCGCTACTTCGGCAAGGGCACGGGCGGCGTCACGCCCGAGACGATGGCGCAGGCCCCGATGATGGTCTACAGCCGCAAGGACCGCCTGCAGGACCAGTGGCTGCAGCGCCAGGGGCTGGGTTCGCGCCGCCATCCGCCGCGGCACTTCCTGCCGTCCAACCAGGGCTTTCTGCGCAGTTGCGAGATGGGCGTCGGCTGGGGCATGCAC
>NZ_VIFM01000662.1 GCF_006636215.1 Myxococcus llanfairpwllgwyngyllgogerychwyrndrobwllllantysiliogogogochensis
AATGTCAGGCGCGTGATAGATAGCTACCTGCGGCATGGCAATACCTACCTGCTGCGCCTGCTGCGCAACGGTATTCATCAGCCAGCGTTCCGTTTCGTTGCGCGGCTGCTCGATCACTTCCCCACCCACTGACTTCAGCGCCATCCACTTCGACATCATCAGCGAAACGATAGAACCACCGAAGCCGAACAGCAGGGCCATAATCAGAAGACCGGTCATGCTGCTGGATTGGATCCCCGTGAGGCTTAACACCAGCCCGAACACGACCATCACTGCCAGGTTCGTCAGCAGGAAAAGCGCGATTCGCATCATAATTTTCTTTTTACCTCAATTTAACAAAACGCACTATGCGATTACCCACATCGTATGGGTCAGGCTGCAATTTTCAACCATCAGCCCCCGCTAAGTCACGATAAAAACACAACTTTACATTTTGTAGCATCTTGCTGACAGCGGCAGCGCAGGTTGACATTTTGTTAGATGAGCTGAATGGCGATGACAACGCGCACAAAAAAAACGGGCACCTCTCAGGG
>NZ_VIFM01000663.1 GCF_006636215.1 Myxococcus llanfairpwllgwyngyllgogerychwyrndrobwllllantysiliogogogochensis
CCCTCCATCAGCGCCGCCTCCTCCAGCTCTTTCGGGATGGCGAGGAACGCCTGACGCATCAGGAACACGCCGAACGCCGAGGTGAAGTAGGGCATCATCACCCCGGTAAGGGTGTTGAGCAGGCCGAAGGTTTTCAGGGTCAGCATGTTTGGCACCATCATCACCACCGGCATGATCATCAGCTGCACCAGGAACAGGAGAAACAGCGTCTGCTTGCCGCGAAACTCGTGGCAGGCGAAGACGTACCCGGCGGTGGTGATGGTCAACAGCTGCACGAAGAAGGTGCCAAAGGTGAAGATAAGGGTGTTTGCGTACAGGCTCAGCCAGTCGGCGCTCTGCCAGGCGTCGCGGAAGTTATCGAGAGTCAGCGGCAGGCGCGGCAGCAGCGACGCCATATCGTCGCCGAAGGTGGTAGCGCTGAACGAGGACGCCAGCATCCAGATAAACGGGCTGACCCACAGCAGCGCCAGGCAGCACATTAATACTGTGAGCGTAAAGGGCGACGAGCGGCGCAGGCGCAGCCACAGCGGACG
>NZ_VIFM01000664.1 GCF_006636215.1 Myxococcus llanfairpwllgwyngyllgogerychwyrndrobwllllantysiliogogogochensis
GCTAAATACTCATCATCGACCGATAGTGAACAAGTACCGTGAGGGAAAGGCGAAAAGAACCCCGGGAGGGGAGTGAAATAGATCCTGAAACCGCATGCTTACAAAAAGTAGGAGCCCGCAAGGGTGACTGCGTACCTTTTGTATAATGGGTCAGCGACTTACATTCAGTGGCAAGGTTAACCGAATAGGGAAGCCGTAGAGAAATCGAGTCCGAATAGGGCGTCCAGTCGCTGGGTGTAGACCCGAAACCAAGTGATCTATCCATGGCCAGGATGAAGGTGCCGTAACAGGTACTGGAGGTCCGAACCGACTAGTGTTGCAAAACTAGCGGATGAGCTGTGGATAGGGGTGAAAGGCTAAACAAACTTGGAAATAGCTGGTTCTCTCCGAAAACTATTTAGGTAGTGCCTCAAGTATTACCGTCGGGGGTAGAGCACTGTTTTGGCTAGGGGGTCATGGCGACTTACCAAACCAAGGCAAACTCCGAATACCGACGAGTACAGCTTTGGAGACAGAGCACCGGGTGCTAACG
>NZ_VIFM01000665.1 GCF_006636215.1 Myxococcus llanfairpwllgwyngyllgogerychwyrndrobwllllantysiliogogogochensis
GCCAAAATGCTCGCAAGCACTACACCATTTTGATTCCACGGAAAAATTTTAGAGCGATGGTTTTGCCAAAAAGTTTCTATCACTTGCCTGGTTTTTTCGTACTCTTGTTTATGACGGACATTGCGCTCCAGCGGAGCCATATCCCGTGCTAAAAACAACGGCGTATCCAGCAAAGTTAAATCACCTGGCTCATAACTTAAGAGTTTTTTCTCAACTAACTGATAAGAATGACGAATTTCAATTAAATCAAGTCGTTTACGCTGTGCTTCAAAATCAATATCATCCAGTTCTGATACCGAGTCGCTACCCGCCGTACTGACTTTATTGTCATCTATTAGTAAATCTGTGCGTACTGCTGCACTGGCATAAATAAAACCACCCAATACCTTGTCTAAGCACGATTTAGTCGCAATACCGGCTACGCGTAAATTAACGATTGTGGGCTTGGGGACCGCTTTCACTAAGCCAGCATCACGGAACAGCGGTGCCACTTGCTCAATATCACGGACCTGTTTAAGCAAGCGTCCTGCGC
>NZ_VIFM01000666.1 GCF_006636215.1 Myxococcus llanfairpwllgwyngyllgogerychwyrndrobwllllantysiliogogogochensis
TAACCTCCAGGAACCGTTATGTCTCAATTCTTTTTTAATCAGCGCACCAGCCTCGTCAGCGACGTTATTGAAGGGGCGATTATCGCCAGCCCGTGGAATAACCTGGCGCGGCTGGAGAGCGATCCGGCGATCCGCGTGGTCGTGCGCAGCGATCTGAATAAGAGCAACGTCGCGGTGATCTCCGGCGGCGGCTCCGGCCACGAGCCGGCCCACGTGGGCTTTATTGGCAAAGGCATGCTCACCGCCGCCGTCTGCGGCGATATTTTTGCTTCACCGAGCGTCGATGCGGTGCTGACGGCCATCCAGGCCGTCACCGGCGAAGCGGGCTGTCTGCTGATCGATGGCACCGTCTGGCAGGATGACGAGCTGCAGGCCGCCGGCGTCGGGCGCAATACCGGGCGCGATATGGGCCACCTGGCGCTCGGCGATGAGCACGGGATGATGGCCCTGCTGGCCTCCCTGCCGGCAAAACGCAAAATTCTCATTCATATTAATAACACCAACCCGATCCTTAACGAGCAGTCTCCCCAG
>NZ_VIFM01000667.1 GCF_006636215.1 Myxococcus llanfairpwllgwyngyllgogerychwyrndrobwllllantysiliogogogochensis
CTCCTGGGCTGCGTGCTGGGGCAGGGGGGTGTTCATGCGTTGTCTCCGGGGGTTGGCGCATTGATCTGCGTCATGCCACTGTAGGGGCTCGCATGCTCATGTTTCTGGCGAAAGCATCGCGGTCGCCGCTCATCCGCGCAGGAAAACTGCAGGTTTCTTTGGAACCGCGCCGCAGGGCCGTCGCGGACCGACACCGAGGCGGCGGCGCGCCCCGGCCGGCAGGCACGGCGCCCCAGCGGTGGTTCAGCCGCCGGCGCCGCGCAGTGCGAGCGCCGCGTCCACGCGCAGCCGCTCCTCGGGCGTGAAGAGCTGCTGCCGCAGCTGTTGCAGCGCCGGGCCTTCGCCCGTGGCGGCCCGGGCCTGCTGGTACTGGTCCAGGCGCCGCTGCCACTGGCGGTCTTCCTCGTCGCGCCGGGCGAGTGCCTGGGCCGCGGCCTCGCCATACCGTGCGCTGCGCTCCGCGTGGCGGGTGGCATCGTCGGCGTGGCGCGCGTTCAGGTCGGCCGTCTGATCGGCCGCGGCCAGGTG
>NZ_VIFM01000668.1 GCF_006636215.1 Myxococcus llanfairpwllgwyngyllgogerychwyrndrobwllllantysiliogogogochensis
GGCGACGCGGGCTCGGAAGGGATGGGGGTGGCATCCGGGTCGACGCGGAAGTGACGCAGCAGTCTGCGCGCGAGGTTGGGCTGGATGACGGTGCCGCCCGCGCGGACTTCCTTGATGGCCTCGATGATCTTGTCGACCGGCGAGCCCTTGAGCATGTAACCGGATGCCCCGGCCTTCACGGCCTCGAGGACTTTGTCCTCCTCGTCGAAGATGGTGAAGATGAGGATCTCCATCTTCGGGTAGACGGCCTTGATTTCGCGCGTCACGTCGATGCCGCTCATGCGGGGCAGGCCCAGGTCCAGCAGCAGGACGTCGGGCATGACGCGGGGGACTTCCTCCAGGGCGGCCTCGCCGGACAGCGCGGTGCCGACGATGTCGATCTCCGGGTGGCCCTCGAAGAGGCGCAGCTGGTTCTTGAGGATCTTGGTCTGGTCTTCCACGACGAAGACGCGGATGGGCGGCTGCGCGGGAGTGGAAGGAGGCTGCGGGGCATCCACGGGGGCTCCGGTCATGTCGGGGGGCTGGGG
>NZ_VIFM01000066.1 GCF_006636215.1 Myxococcus llanfairpwllgwyngyllgogerychwyrndrobwllllantysiliogogogochensis
GTGGGGGTGTGGGGGTGTTCCGGAACTGGAGCCCTCTCCGCTGGAGTCGCAGCCGTTCCAGGTATCCACCCTGGCCTGTTCACCCGAGGGAGCGCGGCGGGTGAAGGTCGTCGTGCCGCCCGGGACGCCCCAGTCGCCGACGTTCACCTCCATGCCCACGGGCATCCGGGATGTGCAGGGTCCGCGGGCTCGGCTCTCTCCCAGTTCGCCTCCTACGGTACGTTCGTCACGTTCTTCCGCACCTGGCAGGTGATGGACCCGCCGAGGCTCCAGGTGGAGCTGTGGCGCACGGATGGCTCGGCCGAGGGGACGACGCAGCTCGTGAACCTCGGCGTCCTGAGTACCCTGTCGCCGAGCTACGTGCGGACCTCCAGCGCGCATCTGTTCTTCCTGTCCAGCCCGGAGCACGGCACCGCGCTGTGGCGCACGAATGGGACGTCCGGCGGTACGGTCTTCGTCAAGCGACTGGATGCCAACGTGGTACCCGTGGTCGATGTCGGAATCACCGAGGACGGGAGCACGGGACTCTTCACGCTCCGGGACGGGGTGAACACGGAGGTGTGGAAGTCGGACGGCACGGCCTCGGGCACGGTGCGGCTGGAGTCTTTCGGTCGTGAGATGCGGATGCTCGGCTCGCTGGGCGCGCACGTGTACCTGACGAACGCGGACCCGGTGACGCAGCGGATGGGGCTGTATCGCGTCGCGCAGGCGGGCGGAGGGAAGGCCACCGTCACCGTCCTGGAGAACCCCTACGCGGACCAGGAGGCTGCGTTCCCGTCTCTCCAGTCGTTCACCCGCTCGGGAGGAAAGCTGTACTTCGCCGTGGCCATCAGCACTCCGGGGCCCGCGTATCGCGTGGTGAAGTTGTGGGTGACGGATGGCACAGCCACGCAGACGCGCTCGATGCCTGGCTCGCTGAGCGTCTCCGACGAGTTCTCTTCGTCCGTCCATCCCATCGACGGCGGCGGGGTCATCTTCGCGGGAGCGGATTCGGCGGGCTCCTACACGAACCCCTGGGTGAGCTACGGCACCAACGCCACCACGGCGGAGGTGACGGCGACTCCGTCATTGGTGACGTCGTCGCCCGAACGCTTCGCTCGCGTCGGCGGCAGCATCTACTTCACCGCGATGGATGACACGGGCTGGTACCAGCTCTGGGCCGCGCCCGCCAACGTGTCCTGTACTCCGTAGCGACTGCTCGTGACACGGGGACCTGGACGCATGGCTCCAGGTCCTCGTGACGTTCAGCGGACGCGCATCACGTCAGGCCGAGCAGTCGAGGCACCTTCTCTTCGAGCAGGTCGATCTCCTCCCGCGTCTCTCCCAGGTAGGAGAGGAGCTGGAGGTCCTGCCGCTCCACCGCGCCGCCGTGGAAGATCCACGCGCGCGTGCGCAGCAGCCGGTAGAGCTTCACCAGCTTGCGGTCGCTGATGAACACGCCGTCCTCGCGCGTCAGCGTCTGCACCACGCGGCGGAACTCGCGCAGCAGCTCGTCGCGGAAGAACAGGTCACGGTCCTTCAGCTCTCTCCCGTCCGGCCCCATCTCCTTGCGCCCCATCATCAGCGTCAGGTAGCGGTGCGCCTTCAGGAGGTCTTCCAACGTCGCGTGTCCTTCCGCCCACGGCTTCTGGTTCAGCTCGCGGTGTGTCTGGGACTCCAGGCCGGAGTCGAGCAGCTCCAGGAAGTAGCGGTCCTGCACCGGGCGACACGCGGCCTTCAGGCAGAAGCGGTCCTTGAGCGCGCCCAGCTCCGCGTGCTCGGGCAGCTCGTTCGTCGCCGCGAAGAGCACCTTGAGCTTCACCGGCTGCGGCGCGCCGTCCTGATAGAACTTGCGCTCGTTGATGACCGTCAGCAGCGCATTGAGGATGGCCGAGCTCGCCTTGAACACCTCGTCCAGGAACACCAGCTTCGCGGTGGGCAGCTTGCCGCCCTCGCGCCGGATGTAGCGGCCCTGGCGCAGGAGGTTGATGTCGATGGGGCCCAGGACTTCGGACGGCTCGGTGAAGCGCGTCAGCAGGTATTCGAAGTAGTCCTCGTTGGGGATGCGCAGCGCTTCGCGGAACTTGAGGACCAGGTCCGACTTCGCCGTGCCCGGGGGGCCCACCAGGAGCAGCGGCTCCTGCGCCACCGCCGCCACGGTCATCAGGTCCACCAGCGTCTGCTTGCCCACGAAGTGTCGCCCCAGTCCCTGTCGGAACCGGTTGAGCCGCTCGCGCAGCCCCTGCGCCTCGCGTGACAGCGCGTCGAACGTCAGCGCGGAGATGGGGTCGGCGACGGGCTCCTCCCGTCGGGGAACACTGCTCATGTACGGTCCTCCAACTCCTGATGGATGCGTCGCCGCACCAAGAACTCATCCTCGTCCAACCAGCTTCGTGCCCGCTCGCTCGCGCCCTGCGCCACTTCCACATGACCCAGCACCAGCGCGTCCGCCAGCTCCACCACGGACAGACAGAAGTGGCTGTTGGTATTGAAGCTGTCCGTCACCGTGGCGAGCCCCTCCGACAGTCTCGCCAGTCCCGGCAGCGCGACGTTCGTCGGCGTATGCGCCAGTGCTCCCGCCAGACTTCGCGTCAGGGACATCCGCTCAGGGGGGGAGCCCTTCGCGGCGGCCAGCGCATCGAAGGCCATGTTGAACACCGGCAGCGCTTCGTCCACATGCCCGAGCATCGCCATTCCCGACGCGACACCCAGTCGCGCCGCCACGGGCGCCTTGGCCCGGGTGAGCAGACCTCGCGTCGCCGCCACCATCTCGCCCGTCTCGCGAGACAGGCCGACGCGACGCAGGCCGCGCAGGCTGGCCTCCAGGATGCCCGCGCCCCACGCGGGGGACTCCGGCGCAAGTCCGGCCAACACCAGCCGCAGCCGCCCCGCCAGTGACGTCGCGCGGTCCGCCCGGCCGAACAGCGCCGCCAGGGTAAGCGCGTCACCCAGGAGTTGGGCCTGGGACTCTCCCGGGAGCCCCTCCATCGCTGAGACGAGTTCATCCAGCAGCGGCAGCGCCCGCGCAGGGGCCAGCCGAGGCAACGTCTCCAGCAAGCCGCCGATGAGGCGCAGTCGCTCGGGTGCGGGCAGGCGGGCTCCCGTGGCGCGCCTCACCAACTGGACCACCTCGTGTGTCACCGTGGCCGCGTCGCGGATGTCTCGCAGCGCCGCGAACTCCTCGCCTCGCAGGTCGCGTGTCCCGCGTCCGAAGGCCCGGGCGGGGTCCAACCGTTCGCTGGGCTCCAACAGCGCGGAGGCCTGTCGCAGCCGGTCCACCTTGTAGCGCTGGAAGGTGGCCAGCGCGTTGAGCTCCGCGGAGATGTCCGTGGGCAGCGGAGTCTCCAGCGGCTCGCCCTCCAGCGCTTGCGCCACGCGTGCGCCATAGGCCCGCGACAGGAACCCATGGATGGGCTCCTTCGTGTCGAGCGCCGCCGTGGCCGAGGCCACCAGCGCCCGCGCGCGGTCCGCCTGTCCCAGCCTCGCGAGGCCACAGGCGAAGACGAGGCGGACATAGGCCTGGGTCAATTCGGCGGGCGCCTCCACGGAGGAGCGCCGACGCGCGGTGCGCTCGAAGCGGTCCAGCAGCGCGTCCAGTTGTGCCGCGAGCCGAGGCAGGGCCGACGCATCCGTGCCGCCCCGCAGGAAGCGCGGGACATCGCGCGAGAGGGAGAGCCCCCGCTGGAGCATCTCCAGCAGTCGGTCCCCCGTCCTCGCGAGGCTCAGCGGGTCGCCCCCCGCGAGCGTGTCCAGCGCGGCGCGCGAGAGCCACAGCGTGCGCACGTCGAGCGCGGTGTCGTGGCGATCCAACCAGCGCTGCAGCGCGGGCATATCCCCCGGTGGCGTCCGTGGAGACGTCAGCGCACCCAGGACGAGCCCGCTGGCGAAGCTGCGCACGTCGTCCTCGGAGGGCGTGGCGCGGGCCAGAAGTTCGGCCCGCGAGGCACCCGCGCGGGACTCCGCCTCCGCCCAGCGCACGGCCAGCTCCGTGGCTTCCGCGCCCGAGGTGTTCCAGAGCGCGCGTGTCCAGCACAGCGCCGCGTCGCGCCCTCGGCCGAGCTGACCATTCAGCTCCGCCATGTGAACCCAAAGCGCCTGTCGCTCGGGAGCATCGGCGGGAACATCCAGTTCGAGGAAGGACTTCTCCGCGACCGTGAGGGCTTCCTCGGCGGCACCGAGCTGCGCGGGTGTGAGTGGCTCCAGGAGGGTCCCCACGCCTCGGGACGACGAGCGCTTCGTCGTCGCTGGCTGCGCCGGCTCGACGGGCTCCGGCACGGGCGCCTGCCCTCGTCGCGTGCGGCGGGTGCTTCGTGTCGACGTGTTCGGGTCCTCGCTCTCCCCGGTGGGAGCGGGGCCCGCCGCACCGGGCATCCACTCGCCGTCCGCGGATTCGATGGCGCCGAAATCGAACGTGGCCCCCTTCACCCACGGCTCAAGGGCCGCGGCGGCGGTGTCCACCACGTAGTCCACCCAGGACTCGAGTGGCTGGAAGGCCTGCTCGGGGATTCGCTCCGCGCGGAAGCCGCCGGCGCCCGTGGGGTGCAACCAGGTGACGGTGTCCGGTACGGGTGCGAGGAGCGCGCGCAGCCGGTCTCTGCGCACGGGCGGCTCCAGCAGGCCGTCACAGGGCAGATAGAGGTCCGCGAGCTGGGGTAGCGGCGAATAGGCCATGGCGGACAGGCCCAGCTCCGGTGGCCGCTCGCGGCCATGCCGTGCTCGCAGGATGATGCACGGCGCGTCGGCGGGCCCGGTCACCGCGAAGCGAAGCTGCGCGAGCAAGGCTTCCGGCAACGTGTGGACCAGCGACTCGACCTGCGCCACGGCGTTCTCGCGCAGCACCCAGAGACTCGCGGCCTCCGTGCGCGCGGCCCGAGTGAGCCTCATGTGGACGGAGAGCCGGCCCGGCGCGGCCGAGGGCGTCCAGTCCTCCGCGGGCTCGGGGAGCCGCAGGTCCGTGAGCTGATACAGGTCCGTCCACGGCCCGTCCGGCGCCGTCAGCCACGGGCCTTCGCCGGGAATGAGCAGCACGGTGCCAGGCGCGGGCAGGAGCGTGCGCGCGAGCGGATGCACGTGGCCCAGCTCCACCCAGACGGAAGTCTGCCCAGGCACCGCGGGCACGAAGGCTCGCAGGCCCCCCGCGCGGTCCATCGCTCCGGTGAGCGTGAAGTAGGGCGGGGCGGAGGCGCGCAGCAGGGCGCGCTGACCCTTCTTCTTCTCGGCGAAGCAGACCTCCTGGCGGTCACACCCGAGGCGCAGCAGCTCGCCCGCGAGCGACAACAGCCCGTCGCCATCCACGGGCAGGAACAACACCGCGCCCAGGGGCGCGCTCTCGACGGGGACCCGACGCGGGGCCAGCAGCTCCGCCCAGCACAGCACGGAGTCCTCCGCGCGAGGTGCCTTCGCGTCGGCCTCGATGCCGAAAGTCGCCAGCTCCGCGAGCACGGCCTTCGACAAGGGCGCCTGGGACGTGACGTGGAGCACACCCTCGGCGGACCGACGGTAGCGGGCCGGCGTGGCCTGGACTTCGGGAGGGACGAGGCGGGAGGTCAGCGCGAGGTGGAGCGCTTCCTCGGTGGGAAACACGAGCGTGGACATCAGGCCTTCTGGCTCACCTTCTCGACGGTGCTCTCAGACGTGGACTCGGGCTGGGCGGCCTGACCGGACGGGGTGTCTCGCTGGACGATGATGCGGCCCACCTCAGAGGCCTTGAGCGCGCCCCCGGCGATGAGCTGGTCCACGAGGCGACGGTGCTCCTCCTCGTGCTCCATGGGAAGCGCGTCGGAGTCGCTCTCGTACTGGATGACGATGTCCTTGCGACCCGTCTGGGGATTCACCAGGAGACGGAGGATGAGACTAGCCATGGGCCGGCTCCTTCTGCGACGCCAGCGTGGGCGCCAGGTGGACGAATGCCTCGCGGTCCAGCACCTTGCGCTCGAGCAACAAGTCCCGAAGCGCGATGAGGCGAGTCTTCTCCCGGTGGAGGATGTCGCGGGCCCGGGCGCGCTGCACCTCCAGCACCTCCTGCACAGCGGCCTCCAGCGTGCCGCGTGTCGCATCGGAGAGCGCATGCCGTTCCGCGTCCCGTCCCGGGGCGTCGAACCGGCGCACGGGAATTCCGTCGCCACCCATGCCGAGCATCTCCACCAGCTCGCGGGCAATCTCGGTGGCGCGCTCCAGGTCATGGGCGCTGCCGATGGACAGGTCCTCCAGGAGCAACGCCTCCGCCTCGCGTCCGCCAAAAAGCATGCAGATGCTGTCCAGCAACTGGCTGCGCGTGACGACGTAGCGATGCGCGGGGTCCGCGTACTGCACGAAGCCGAGCATGCCGGCCAGGTCTCCGCGAATGCTGATGCGGTCGATGGCGGGAGCGCTGGGACAGAACAGCGCGCACACGGCGTGGCCGGCCTCGTGAGTGGCCACGACCTTCTCCTCGGCGGACGTGAGCTCCGGCCGGTCCAGGAAGTCCGTGAGGGCCTTCTCCACGTCCACCGGCTCGGTGGGGGTCTGCGTTGCATCCCTCAGCCGACGCCGGGCCAGGGCCCGACACAGCGCCTGGATGTGGTCACCGGAGAAGCGCGTGCCCGTGCCCTCGACGCGGTCTCCGGTGCGCTTCACCGCGTAGTCGAGCGCCCGCTCCGTCATGCCCAGGGCCAGCTTCTTGTCGTAGATGGACAGGATGGCCCGGCGGTCCGTGCTGTTGGGGTAGGGGATGCAGAGCTGGAACTCGAAGCGGCCCGGACGCAGCAGCGCGGGGTCCAGCGACTCCACGAAGTTGGTGGTGCCCACCACGAAGACGAGCTCCTCCTTGCGGAAGCCGTCCATCTCCGTGAGGAGCTGGTTCACCATGGAGTGTTCCACGCCGGAGCCCGTGTACGTGCCGCGCGCCGCAGCGAAGGAGTCCAGCTCGTCGAAGATGATGATGCTGGGCGCGGCCTGACGGGCGCGGATGAAGATCTGCCGGAGGTTCTCCTCGCTCTCGCCCACCCAGCGGCTCTTCAGCTCCGGGCCGCTCACCACCAGCACCGCGGCGCCCAGCGACGAGGCCATCGCCTTGGCGAAGAGCGTCTTGCCGGTGCCCGGCGGGCCCCAGAAAATCATCCCCCGGGGCAGCAGGCCCTCCACGCGCTTCACCGCCTCCGGGTCCGACAGCGTCTCCTTGTGCGCGAGCACGTCGAGAATCTCTCGCTGGAGGCGCTCCTTCACCTTCGCGTAGCCGCCAATCTCCGTGTGCAGGTCAATCTCCGGCACGTTGAGCGAGCCGCTCAGTGTGGCCGAGCGGAGCTGCGCGAAGGCGGGCCTCGCGTCGCTGGGATAGTCCTCGCCGGTGATGGCCCCGAGCAACCGCCGCAGTCGCACGGCATTCACGCCGGACACGTGCTTGTAGAGCGAGTAGGGCTGGAGGCCCCGGCCGAACTTGCGACACTCGCGCTGAGTGACGAGGTAGCGCAGCCGCTCGCGACTGACGCCGAGGATGCTCTCCTTGTGGGGGAACAGGTTCTCGATGACCCGTGGCAGCGGGAACGACGGGTCCTTGAAGCCCACCCAGAGCATCTCCGGGTTTTCATACAGCAGCGGAATCACCTCGCGCGCCTCGGACGTGAGGCCGCCGCTGCTGGTGGTGAGCAGGTCGAGATGGGGCAGCACGACGATGCGCTCGCGCACCGCGCCTCGCACCGCGTCGCGCAACTGGCCGATGAGCGTGGCCATCATGCTGGGCGCGGGCATTCCGGGTGGTGGCTCCGCGGCGGCGCGGCCATCCAGGTAGAGGAACTGCTTGCCGTCCTTCTTCAACCTGTCCCGCAGGCACTTGTAGAAGTACGGCGTCAGCTCCTTGTCCGCCTCCACCATCACCGGGAGGCCTCGCAGCAGCGCCTCGCACAGGCGTCCCAGCTCGGCGGGATACGCGGCCTCCACCGCGGCGAAGGGCGTCAGCTCCGTGGGGAGGGACTCCTCGGGGATGCGCTGACTCATACGCGAACCTTGATGGTGAGCGAGCCCGTGGCCGCGTCTTCGTGAATCTCCTCCACCGTGCCCAGCTGCGACGCGCGCACCTTGAGGGCCTCGCCCGTCACCTTGTTGGCGATGGAGTCCAGCTCCGACTTGAGGTCCCTGAGCCGTCCTTCAAGCCGCCGGGTGATATCCTCGCGCAGCGACTCGGTGGCGTCCTGGGTCTGGTCCTCCAGCTTCGCCCGCGCCTTCTCCCGCGCGAGCTTCTTCGTCGCCTCGGATCCGTCCGGGGTGTGGGAGAGGACCTCGCCCGTCGCCCTCAGCTCCACCGACGCTTCGTCCGACAACGTGACGCTCACCTCGCCGGTGGTGACGTCCACGGCCACGCGCACGCCGTCGGCCTCGACGCGCACCGCCACGTCGCCCTCTTGCGTGAAGCCTCGGTTCGCCAGCTCCGAGGCGAGCAGGCCCGCCGTCTCCTCGCGAGACAGCAAGGGCAACAGCTCCAGCTTGGAGCACACGCCGTCCTCGGCCTGGACGATGCGGTTGAGGGATTCGGAGACGGAGATTCGATAGGCGCGGCTCATGGGGCGCTCTCGGAGGAAGGGAGGGGAAGGGTATCCGGAATCGTTTCGACGGGAGCCGCCAGGTCCGTGGTCAGCTCACGCTCCCGGTCCGAGGCGAGGCGGAAGCCGGGCTCACCGAAGGACGCCCAGGCGGAGAGCAGCAACTGCGCGCCCTCGTAGCCGTCGTCGAAGAAGCGCACCGCGCGGTGCTCGGCATCCCAGCGCGCCATCCGTCCGAGTGCGCGCAGGCTCGCTCCCGCCGCCCGGCGTGCCTGGGCCTTCACGCTCAGCGATGCGCGAGGAGACAGGTTGGACACCCATCGCGACGCGGGCTGGTCGACCAGGGGCCGCAGCGCCTCCAGCACGAAGCCCGCCAGGTCCCTGCGGCCCGCGCGGTCCACCGCGTCGAGAAACCCGTCCAGCACCTGCTCCTGCGCGGTGCCCAGGTCGACCAATTGCTTGGGCTCGATGAGCCGCGCTTTGCTCTCTTCCAGTCGGCGCCAGCGAAGGGCGAGCTCGTCCTGGAGCGCCTCCAGCAGCCAGCCTCCCTCCGCGAGCAGCGGCGCGAAGCCTTCCGCGTCCACGCGTCCGAGCGAGGCGCCGAACAGGTCCGGAAACCCGAGCCGACAGAGGATGGAGCGCTGGAACTGGGGCTGCAGGGCGATCGACAGAGCGCAGGGTGTGCCCGCCACCAGTCGACAGCACAGGTAGAGGAACAGCTCGTCGGCGAGCGTCGGAGGCGCGTCTACATCCAGGGGCCTGTGGCCGAAAATCGCGAGCGGCTGTTCCACGAGCCAGCGCAGGGTGTGGAAGCAGAGGACGGAGAAGCGCAGCGCGGGAGGACCGTGTCGTTCCCACAGGCGCGAGGGGCTTGACTCGGAGGACAGGTGACGTCGCTGGCGTGCCCCACCGCAGCGGGCCAGCGCGAGGACGGTGCCCTTGGCCAACGTGTCACGCAGCGAGCGCAGGGCGCCGGGACTCAGTCGCGCGGGCGTGGTGTGGCGCGCACGAAGCAGGTCCTCGACGGGCGCGTACTGCCCCAGGCCCATGATGGCGCGCGCGAGCGTGAGCAGCGAGTGCTCGGAAGGCGAGACGCGGGTCATGGACGGAGGCGGTCCGCGAGGTCTGGCCAGCCGTTGATGATGAGCCGGCCTTCGACGAGGTGCAGCTCCGCCGTATTGGGCGCGGTGAACGTCGGGTCTTCCGGCGAGTAGCGCGGGGTGAGGAAGTGCATGACCTGGTTGCTGGAGCCAATCCACCGCCGGCGCGTCTCCGGCTGGTCCTTCTCGTAGCGCCCATCCACCAGCAGGTCCAGGCTGGCGAGCAACCGCTCGACGTCCGGGTTCGTCTGGGCCTTCAGCTCCGCGAGCGTGTAGCCGCTGAAGACCATGGTGCTGAGACCGCCCGCGCGCAGCCGCTCACAGAGGTCCGCGGCGGGGCCGGGCTGCGCGAAGGGCTCGCCCCCGAGCAGCGAGAAGCCCTCGATGCCGGGCGTCGCGAGCACCCGGGCCGCGAGCGACTCCACCGTCACGACGGTGCCACGCTCCATCGCGAACATCTCCGGGTTGCAGCACCCGGGGCAGCGCAGCGGACACCCCTGGAGCCAGAGTGCGAAGCGGCGCCCGGGGCCCTCCGCCTCGGTGCGGGGAACCTGCTGTGCGACCCGGAGCACCGGGCCAGGAGAAGACGCGTCCGCGGTCGAAGACATGGGAGCCGTCCGCAGCATGCCAGGAACGGCGGGGACCGCCCATCATCCCAGCCGGGAAGGGGCCTTGCCGCCGTCGCGCTGGATGCCTGGTTCCATGCGCGGAGCGCTGGAGTTCCCGGACCCGAGCGCCCCGCGAAGCGCGTCCCGCATCCGCCCCCCGAGCCGCAGGTCCACGGCCTTGGCCACGGGCACGTCCGCGCGGCACCTGGGGCAGCGCGAGGCCTCCTCGCGAATCTTCGCCCCGCACCCGGCGGGACACGCGCGGCGCGAGCGCGCTTCCAGTCGATAGGCGACCAGTCCCGCCGCGCCGCAGGCCAGGGTGAACAGGAGCACGAGCGCCAGCGACAGTGGCGCCCAGAGGATGGCCACCGCCGCCAGCCCCAGGCCGAAGACGTCCTCGGTGCGCAGGAGCCACCGCCGGGGATGCAGCACCTCCGTCTCGAGCTGGTCCACGCGCGTATGCACCCACTGGCGCACCGACAGCGTCGCGACGGCGACGAAGGCGCCCACCGCGCCCACGGCCCAGGGAGGAAGCTGCTCCGTCCCCACGCCCATTGATGCGAGCGCCACCGTGGCGCCGCTGCCCGCGCTCAACGCGAACTGCGCCAGGCCCAGCACCATGCGCAGGTCACTGTCGCGCTGCGTGTACATCTCGAACGCGAGCAGCGCGACGAAGGCCCCGAGCGCTTGCGGCGTCGCGAGCCACCCGAGCTCCGGCGGCAGCGACAGGTATTGGTAGTGCGCGGCGAGCGCGAGCAGCAGCAGGCTGCCTCCCGCGCGCGTTCCCGAGGCTCCACTCAGGCCGATGACTTGGGAGGCGAGGGCGAAGGAGAGCATGGCTCAGCTCCCTCCCATCGGCGCGGCGAGGAAGCCCTGCACGAGCCCCAGTGACTGGAGCACGTACAACACCAGCAGCACCGACGCGGCGGTGAAGGCCAGCAGCATCAACATCCAGCCCACCAGCAGGCCCATCTCCCAGAAGGCGACGGCGACACCGCGCGCCTCGCGCTCGGTCTGCCATGCGAGATAGCGGCGCGCGAAGAGGCCAGCGAGCGCGACTTCGCCCGCGCTCAGCGCGACCTTGACCAGCGCGCCGAAGCCGGGAATCAGCGTGAGGAGTTCGAGCACGAGGATGGACAGCGCCACGAAGCAGCCGGCGGCCAGGCGCAGCGTCCACCGGGAGACCAGCCGACGCTGGGGCGTGAGCAGTTGGAGCGCGGGAGTCACCAGCGTCACGCGCAGCCACACCAGCGCGGCGACCAGCAGCAGGGACGTGAGCAGGGGCACCCAACTGGCGACCAGCGCGGCGAGCGCCACCACCGCGACGGCGATGCCCAGCCGCACCGTGGCCCGCTCGGAGGCGAGTCGGTGGAGGACCTCTCGGTCCGTGGCGCTGGGCAGCGTCTGTTCGTCGCACCGGGGACAGGGGCGACCGCGCAGCGCCGTCCCTCCAGGAATCCGCTCGGCACACCGGCGACAGCGTCCGCTCAACAGCAGCGCGAGCTCATGCTCCTCGCTCCGAGCGCTCCGAGCATTCGCGGTCATCGTCAAAGGCATCGTCCCCCTCATCGAAGTGGCCACATCATGCCCCGAGCGTGCGGGCGAGTCAGGTACCGTCAGGCCCTGCGTCACGGGCTCCCACTCGTCGTTCGCGAAGGACCTTCTCATGCGATTCCAGCCGGTCCAGTTGATGCTACGTGACGGTCGCCCCGGCCTCGTCCGGGAGGCGGTGCGAGAGGATGGGCCGGCGCTGTTCGAGCTGGAGCGAGCGATTGTCCAGGCCCGTCAAGGCATCGTGAAGCACCCGGAGGAGCTGCCCGTGGACGCGGCCACCTTCACGGCCCAACGCGATGGCGCGGGGCTGCACCGGCAGGATGGCACCGCGTTCCCCCTGGTCGTGACGGACTCGCACGGAGCGCTGCTGGGGGAAGCCTCCATCCTGCGCCTCTCCTATCGGATGCTGCGTCACGTGGGCGTGCTGGGCATCGGCGTGCATCCTTCGGCACAGGGGATGGGCGTCGGCCGGGCCTTGATGGACCACCTGCTCACCTGGGTCCGCGCCCACCGCGACCCGGACGGTGGCGCCGTCACCCGAGTGGAACTCTGCGCTCGGGCCGACAACCCGAGGGCCCTCGCGCTCTATCTCTCCCAGGGCTTCGTCCTCGAGGGCACCCGTCGCGCCTTCCTCCGCCTCGATGACGGCTCCTACGTCGATGATGTCCTCATGGGCCTGTTGCTCCACGTCCCAGGGCCCTGAGTCGACTCAAACCCGCTGGTTTGCCCGTAGACAGATTTCGCCAGGGCCAAGGGGAGTGGACGGTGAAGGATCTTCTGGCGCCGCAATTTCCCAGCAAGGCTTCATTGGTGCAGTAGACTGCGAGGGTCATGACGCGGCCTGTGTCCGCCTACGCCCCTCGAAGCGAACGCAAGCCGTTGTACGTGAAGGTGGTGACGCAGCCCGCCCTTCCGGGGTGCTGGGCCGTCAACATCAGCGAGACGGGCATCGGCCTCATCGCCACGCCGCGAGGGCCCCAGGAGGGGCCGCGCGAGGGCGAGTCCGTGGAGCTGTCATTCTCCCTGCCGGACTCGAACGAGCACATCCGCGCGAGAGGCGACGTGCGCTGGCGGCACGAGTCGGGTGGCGCGGTGACGGCGCTCGGCGTCTTCTTCCACTCCTTCGAGGGCTCCGACGGGGTGAAGCTGGCGCGCTACCTGACGACGGCGCGGCTCCAGGTGGTGGTGGTGTTCGCGAGCGAAGAGGAGGCGCGGGATATCCGCGCGGCGCTGGAGGGGCAGGCCGTGCCGCACTTCGCCGCCAGCGCGGAGGAGGCGCATGCGCTGCTGGCGCGCGGTGACGCGGCGGCGCTGCTCGTCTGTGGCCAGGAGGAGGCGCGGGCCCTGACGCTGGTGGAGGGCCTGGCCACGGCGAGCACGGACGTGGAGCTGTCGGGCGCCGTGCCTCCTTCGGACCTGGCCTCGCGCATCATCTACTGCGCGCCCGCGGCGCCGGAGCGACTGGTGGCGCTGTTCAACGCGGGCCTCGTCTTCCGGGCGCTCGGGGAGTCACCCTCGCGCGAGGCCGTGAGGCAGGCGGTGCTCCAGGCCGGACGCGAGCGCGGCGTGCGCACCGAGCAGTGGCGGATGACGTTGGAGCTGGAGCGCAACCTGCTGCGCGAGCGGGCGCTGTCCCAGGCGCGGCCGACGGAGCCGGGCGGGCGGGGCGAGGAGGAAGTGGGCCTGCGCAGCGCGGCCATGCAGCGGGTGATGGAGATGGTGCGCCAGGTGGCGCCCCACCGCGTGGCGGTGCTGCTCCAGGGCGAGACGGGCACGGGCAAGGAGGTGCTGGCGCGCATCGTCCACCGCCTCAGTGGCCGGGGAGAGCTGCCGCTGGTGGTGCAGGACTGCGGCGCGCTCACGGAGACGCTGCTGGAGAGCGAGCTGTTCGGCCACGTGAAGGGCGCCTTCACCAACGCGGTGGCGGACCATCCGGGGCTGTTCGTCCTGGCCAACGGCGGCACCATCTTCCTGGACGAAATCGAGAACACGACGCCCAACCTCCAGGCGAAGCTCTTGCGCGTGCTGGAGACGGGCGATGTCCGTCCGGTGGGTGGCACCCAGGTGCGGCATGTGGACGTGCGCGTCCTGGCCGCGAGCAACAAGGACCTGGGAGAGGAGGTGCGCGCCGGACGCTTCCGCTCGGACCTCTTCTATCGCCTCAACAGCTTCACCATCGACATCCCCCCGCTGCGCGAGAGGCCCGAGGACGTGCCGGAGCTGGCGCGCTACTTCCTGCACGTGTTCAACCGGGTCTTGCGCCGCTCGGCCAGCGGCATGTCCCAGGACGTGGAGGACATGCTGCGCTCCTACCCGTGGCCGGGCAACGTGCGCGAACTGCGCAACGTGCTGGAGCGCGCCGTGCTGCTGTCGCGTCCGGGGGAGGTGGTGTCGCGCCGGTTGCTGCCGCCCTCGCTCGTGACAGTGTCCCCGGCGCGCAACGAGCTGGCGGGAGATGGCTCGCTGCGCGCGCGGCTGGAGCGGGTGGAGCGCGAGCTCATCCGCGAGGCCCTGGAGCGCCATGGCGGGGTGCTGCGGCGCGCGGCCGTGGCGCTGGGCATGGACCCCGTGACGCTGGGCCGCAGGGCCCGGCGCCACGGTCTCTGGAAGTCGGACTGAGTCCGGCTGTCGCTAGTGGGCGCGCACCCACTGGAGGATGGGTTGCCACACGCGCTGCGGGGCGGTGTCCGCGAGGAACAGGTCCGCGTGCCCGAAGTCGAGCGCGCGCGCGGCCGTCGGCAGGTCGCGAACGACGAGTGACGAGACGTCCTGGCTGCCGAGCAGCGTCGTGGAGTGAACGCCGTACTCACCCACGCCGCCGCCCGCGCCCACGTAGAGCACCGGCACCGTCACGCGCTGGAGGTGGTCGTCGTAGGGCACGTCCAGTCCACACGTCCACGCGTCCGACTCCACGACTTCGTTGAGGCTCTGGTAGGGCGCCGCGCGCTGGGCGTACTCGTAGAGGTAGGGCTCGGAGGTGTACGTCATGCTGCCCGGCAGGCCCGTCGCGTCGGGGATGCCCGCCATCAGGTGGTAGCCCGGGGTGAGGGCCGGCAGCGGCGCCAGCAGCGCGCCCGTGGCCGCCGCGGAGACGATGGCGGCACGGCGGTTGGTGGGCCGGCCGGTGCCAGGGCCGAAGACGTCATCCGGCAGCAGCGGGGAGGGCGCGTCCGGGGCCGTGGCCGCCAACAGGCCGATGTACTGGAGGGTGATGCCGGGCGCGGGGCCCAGGAGGCCACCCTCCGTGACGCCCGCGTCGCGCCGGGCCTTCAGCGCGGTGTGACGCTCACACGCCCATGCCTGCTGCTGCGCGAACTGGGGCGCGTGGCGCACCGCCATGTCCACGGGGATGAAGCCGTCCACCTGTCGCAGCAGCCGGGGCAGCCGCGCCTCCGAGTTGAGATAGGCGAAGGCGACCATCGCGCCCCGGCTCCACGCGAGCAGGTGCATCGAACCCACGTTGCCGCCCGCGAGCCGCAGCGTCCGCGCCAGCAGCAGGCCCGTGCCCACGTCCTTCGCGTGCGTGCCCAGGTTCCACCCCGCCATGAAGCCGAAGTCCTGCGTCCCCGCGGGCACCCCGACCCAGCGCATGTCGATGCCCCACACGTCCACGTTCTCCTGGGCCAGATAGGCCGCGATGGAGTGGTTCGCCGGCACATGCGCGGACCCCACGCTGGAGAGGAAGGCCGCGTCGAAACCCCACGCATCGCCATGCACCAGGAACACCGCCCGGTTCGCCCTGGCGGGCACCCACGGCGCGCGCTCCTTCACCACGCGGTGCACGGTGACGGTGTCATGCGCTCCGGGACCCACCTGGAGCTCGAACCGGTAGTGCGCGACGTCGCCGAACACCGGCTCGCGCGAAGCCCACCGGGTGGAGGCGCCGCTGGCGACACCTTCCAGCGAGGAGACGCCGGAGACCAGCGCCTCCGTCGCGCTGTCGCGTAAGTCTTCTGGGGTTGAGGGCGTCTCGGAAATTCCACAACCCAGCGACAGGAATGTCAGACAAACAGAAAGGCTGAACCACGAACGCATAGAGACCTCGAGTCGAAGAAGAAGGGTTCGGGGGACGCTGCGTGTTGACGGGTCGAAGCTCCCCCGTGCCGTGTCACCCGCAGAGCAGAATTCAAGCCAGGCAATGAACACGCGAAAGCCTTGGAGTGCCTTCTATCTCTGGACTTCACGCTTGCTGTCCACTGTGAAGCAACCGTCTGACATGCCCTGGTGGGTGTGGTTCCGGTGACCCGCTTCACGACTGAAGCAGGGGCATCACGGGTGTGGCTTCCAAGGGGCACGCGGCGGTGCGGGCTTGCCGGACCGAATCACGCGATGGAAGACGTCTGGAGTGCCCTGCGGCGGACAACGTCCTTCGGGGAGGGGGAGTGCTGAACACCTGGGTGTTCGCCACCCTCCCGGGTCCGAAAATCGAGGACCACATCCACAGCTCCCGGCGGGGCGGAGGACGGCGCGCGCGACGAGCACCTCGGCGCCTCGTGGGGAGAAAGTGGAGGCGTCATGGTGGAGCCCCGTTTCGAGCGCAACCTGGGCGTCATCGGTCCGGAGGTGATGGAGCGGCTGGCCCGCACGCACGTCCTGGTCGCGGGAGTGGGAGGCGCCGGAGGCCAGTGCGCGGTGGACCTGGCGCGGCTGGGGCTGGGGTGCCTGACGCTGGCGGACTTCGACACCTACGAGCGGCACAACATGAACCGGCAGGCGGGGTGCTTCGAGAGCACGCTCGGCCAGTCCAAGGTGGAGGTGGTGGGGCGCATGTGCCTGGACATCCACCCGGAGCTGCGGCTGCGGCGCGTGGGGGCGGGCATCACCGAGGCCAACGTGGAGGACGTGCTGTCGGGGGGCGAGGGCCTGCCGCCAGTGGACTACGTGGTGGAGGTCATCGACATCGCGGGCGCGGGGGCGAAGCAGGCACTGCACCGCGCATGTCGTGAGCGCGGCGTGCCGGCGATGACGGGGCTGATGCTGGGGTTTGGCGCCGCGTTGCATGTCTTCCAACCGGATGCGCCGCTGTACGAGCAGCTCTACATCCTCCCGGATGGCCGCGTGGACCTGCCGGCCATCATTCCCCACCTGGGGAGCTACCTGTCACAGGACGCGATGGACGCGTGCTTCGAGGGTCGAGGCCACGCCCCCACGTGCGTCGTCGGAGCGACGACGGCCGCGGGGATGATGGTGAGCGAGCTGATGCGCGGGGTGATGCTCGGCGCGCGCGCGATGGTGTCGTGGCCGGAGTACCTCTACGTGGACCTGTTCGACCACCACTACGTGCGGGCCGCCGTCAGGCCCACGAAGCTGCCGGCGCGTCAGCCCATGTCGTGAGGACGGCGGGCCGACGCGCCCTCGCCCGTCTCACACCACGCCGCGCTTGCGCGCCTCCTCGATGACCTTCGAGCCGTCCACGCCCAGACTGTCGGAGAGCAGCGGGGCCACCTGCTCGGCGCGCTGGTGGACGCGCTGGAGCGTCTCGTCGTGGGTGCGCGTGACGATGTTGATGCCGGCGATGATGACGCGCTGGAGGTTGTACTGGAGGTCGTTGCCCTCGACGATGGCGTGAATCTGGGTGAAGAGCGGTCGCGCGTCGGACTGGAAGGCGGAGAGGTTGTTGCGCTGCTCGCTGTTGGGCACCGCGGACCTGGACGACAGGCTCGCCACCAGCACGAGGGGCGGCTTGAGCCGCTCATGCGTTTCGCGCATCTGCTGGAACACCGCTTGGATGTCCTCCCGGTTGGGGGGAGCCTCCCAGCGCAGGAAGAAGACCCTGTCGATGATGGCTGTCTTGTAGACGGGTGTCGTCATGGCGAACCGCCGCTCCTTCGCAGAACCGTTGCCCCCGGGGCCGTTTCACCGCGTGACGCCATGCGGTGCCGGGCGGTCTGCCAGGGCATCCTGGGTTCGCATCGCCGGAGCGGTAGCCTCCCGACAGGGCGGGCATCGCCGGGCGGACAGAGGACTTCCCTTCCGGGGCCCCAAGTGTCCGCGCGAAAGCAAAAAGCCCCCGCCGGAGCAGGGGCTTGGGACTGCTCGGGGCTCCCCTTCGTGAGAGGGGGAGCCCCGGAGGACGTCAGTTGCCGGAGATCTTCTTCTCCTCCACCTTGGTGGCGGCGATGGCCTCCTCGGTGAAGACGATGGGCCGCCACTGCTTGTTGGAGAACAGCTCCGTCTGGTCGGAGAAGTACGGCGAGTTCTTGTCGCTGGACTCGCTGTAGGTCAGCACCGCGCGGCCATTCACGCCCGTGTCGGTGAACTCCATGGCCATGATGAAGCTGCTGCCGTTGTTGATGACGTAGCCGGTGTTGGTGAGGTTGGTGCGGGAGTTGAGCAGCTGCGTGCCGCGCACCGCGCTGAAGTCGGAGTCGGGCGTGGTGGACTTGAGCGTGCCCCACGAGACGACGTTCGCAGTGCCGTCGTAGGAGCCGCCGCCGTGGATGGGGATCTTCTTGCCGTCCACGCGGGTGGTGTACTGCGAGTCACCCAGCGGCGCGTCCACGGGGATGCCGGCGACCTGGAGGCGGTACACCGCCGCGGCCAGGGCGAGCATCGTCGGGTCGGTGCCCGCCGCCGGCTCGGCGGCCAGCGTGTTCGGCGTGGCGATGGGCTGGGCCACGTTGAACGGGTTGGCGAACAGCGTGCCCGTGCCGCCGTTGGACAGGGCGCCCATGCTGAAGTGGCCGCTGAACTCGCGCCACAGGGCCGCGCCCCTGCTGCCCACGTCGTAGCGCAGGTCCCACGTGGCCAGCGCCGCGCAGCCCTGGCGGATGTCCACGAGCGTGGTGTTGTACTGCACCGTCGTCTTGCCCGTGCAGCGCGCGACGAGCTGATCCCTCAGCAGCTCCGCCGTCATGCCGCGGTTGCCGAGGATGGCGTTCTCCAGCTCCGCCACGGTGAACTTGTAGTCGGAGCCGGACGCGCCGTTCTCCTCCGTGAGCAGGACGGCGTTCATGCGCGTGCGCGGCGTCTGGCCCACGCCTTCCAGGCCGTGCAGGGGCGAGAAGCCCGTGAGGGGCTGGCTCGGGTTGGCCAGCCAGTAGCTGTCGTTCGCGTTGAAGACGAAGTCGCGGCGGGCCAGCTTCGGAACCCCGCTGAAGGGCACGAGGCCCGGCCCGCGGGCGCCCGCGGCGTCACGCCACTCGTTCTCCGGGTTGCTGCCGTCGAGGAGCACCAGGCCCATGCTCTGCCAGATGGCGGTGGTCGCCGGGTCCAGGCCGCTGGAGGCCGCGCGCCACGTGCCGATGGCCGTGGCCGTGAGGTTGGGGGTGGGCGTCGCGTCCGTGTACCAGACGTTGCCGGCCCGGTCCGCCGCCATGGTGTTGACCCAGGGGATGCCCTGGACGTTGGCGTAGACGTTCTGGAACTCCTCCAGGCTCTTGGCCCGGTTCATTCCGACGAACTGGGTGACGAGCTGGGTGTTGTCCAGGTTGGTGTCGCGGAAGCTGAGCACCGACTGCGTGGTCCACGGGGCGGTGCCGGGGATGACGATGACCGGGCCGTAGTGGCTGCTGTAGAAGCGCTGGGTGATGTTGGTCAGCGAGCCCTCCGGCAGCCGCACCAGGATGGTGATGTCGCGGGCGGTCATGTCCCGCTCCTCGGTGCCGTACTTGTAGCGGGTGGGGTTGCCCGGCACGAGCTGGAGCCCGTAGAGCGTCATGCGCTGGCCCGAGGAGAACGTGTGCGTCCAGGCCACGTTGTCGTTGAAGCCGATGAGCACCGCGGGCACGCCCAGCAGGCCCACGCCGTACACGTTGAGCTGGCCGGGCACGGTGAGCTGGCTCTCCCAGAGCTTCAGCTCGCCTTCCCAGGGGAAGTGCGGGTTGGCCACCACCATGCCGTGGCCCGACGCGGAGCGGTCCGCGCCAATGGCCCAGCCGTTGCTGCCGACCTGGCTGAAGTCCGGACGCTCCACCTTGAAGCTGCCCGGCACCGGACGGCCCTCGGAGCCCGCGCCCGGGATGGGGGGCGAGGCCGCGGCGATGGCGAGGATGAGCTGGTAGGCGCTGCCCGCCAGGCCCACGCTGATGTCATAGGCCAGGAGGTCCACGCCCTGGATGGGCTTGACCCAGGGGGCGTTGGTGCAGGGCGCGGGGAGCTCCGCCGCCGGCGTCTCCGACAGGTACTTGTTGAAGCCCGCCGCGTAGCCGTTGAACATCTCCTGGATGTCCGCCGGCAGGGTGGGGAAGGCCGCCTGGGCCTTCTCCTGGAGCTGGAGGACGCGGTAGCCGAAGTCGCTGCCCGCGTAGGTGTTGCCGGGGCCCGCCCCCAGGTAGCGCGCGCGCTCACCGCGGACCTTGAGGATCTGGTCCGACAGGATGCAGACATGGTCCTTGGCGAACGCGTAGCCCTGTCCGTAGGACAGGCTGCCCATGTCATTGGCGATGATGTGAGGGATTCCGTGCGCCGTGCGCCGGATGGTGGCCTCGTACTTCGGAGGGCCTTCCACGGGTGGCGTCACCGGGCCTCCGTCATCATCCTCACCACATGCGGTGGCGAAGGCGAGACTCAGGCCGGCGAGAAGGGGGAGGTGCCAGCGGGAGCGCCCGGACTTCCAGGTCGCCCCCCGCGAAGAGGACACGGATTGGTTTGGAGGCATGGATGGGCGCGAGCGTAGGAAGGGGCTGATCCACACGTCAAAAGTTTTCTGAGGTTTGACTTTTCCTGGGAGCCTGGAGTCAGACGCACTGCGGCAAGAAACGCGGCAGTGAGGGACGGGCAGTGAGGATTCACTGTGCTAGGAGAACGCGGATATGACGACCGAGCAGCCGCGTGCCCGCCGCCCACGCCGCCACTTCTCGATGATTCGCACCTTCGTGCTCGCCGACTTCGTGACGCTCGGCAACGGCTTCGCGGGCGCGGGGACCATCCTCGCCGCGATGCAGTACCTGGCCACGTGGCGCGTGGGCTTCCTGTGGGTGGCCTTCGCGTTGATGCCGGTGGCGTTGGTGATGGACGTCCTGGACGGGCGCATCGCCCGGTGGCGCTACAAGAAGTCGCCGCTGGGGGCGGACCTGGACTCCCTGGCGGACGTCATCTCCTTCGGCATGGCGCCCGCCGCGCTGGCCTTCGCGGTGGGGATGCGGGGGGCGCTGGACGTGGCGGTGCTCCTGTACTTCGTGGCGTGTGGCATCAGCCGGCTGGCGCGCTTCAACGTCACGTCGGCGGAGCTGGCGGACGCGACGGGGAAGGTGAAGTACTTCGAGGGCACGCCCATCCCCACCAGCCTCGCGCTGGTGATGGTGCTGGCGGCGGCCACGTGGATGGGCCGCATTGGCGACACGCTGCTGGGGGGCGCGTGGGACGTGGGGCCGGTGGTGTTGCATCCGCTGGTGCTGCTGTACGCGGCCAGCGGCAGCGCGATGATCAGCAAGACGCTGCGAATCCCGAAGATTTGAAAGTGAACGGGGCGAGGCCCCCTGACACCGGGATTGTCCTTCGTGGGTGGTTGCCCGCCCATGGGTGGGTGCCTAGTTTCGCCAACTGATCCGCTCCAGCGCCTCGTTTGAGGCTGTGGACGGACCTGGGCGATGGGCGTGGGGAAGGGGTGGAGGCCATGACGGGGCGCTGGGGCATTTGGGCCCTCGCGGTGTTGGGGCTGGTGGCTGCGGGGTGTGCGGATCGCGAACGGTCGTCCCTCGCGGACGGGCGTCTGACGGCGACCCCGGGTGGGATGGACTTCGAGAAGGTCGCCCTCTTCGATGCGCGCGAGACGGAAATCTCGCTGCGCAACGTGGGGCGGGCCCCCGTCGATGTGAACGAGGTCTGGGTGGAGGGTCCTGAAGGGGCCTACCGGGCGGAGTTCACCCATGAGGGACCCCACAGCCTGGCGCCAGGCAGTGCGTGTGCCCTGCGCGTGCGCTTCGCGCCCATGATGGCGGGCGGCCAGGGGGCGATGCTGGTGGTGCGCTCCGACACGCGCATCGAACCGCTGTTGCGCATCCCCCTGACCGGCCTGGGCATCGACGCGTGGGCGCGGGTGTCGCCCCGGGTGCTGGACTTCGGGCGCATCGAGGCGGACTCGACGAAGACGCTGGCGCTGACGTTGGAGAACCCCACGGAGCTGCCGGTGGAGGTGACACCCCGCCTGGTCGGCGCGGACCGCGACGAGTTCGTGGCGGGGCCCATGGTCGTCGCCCCGGGCGGCCGCGCGGAGCTGTCCTTGACGTTCAACCCCGTGCGCGTGGGCCGCAAGCAGGTGGTGCTGGCGGTGACGCCGTGCCGGGGCTGCGCGGACGTGCCGGTGCAACTGATGGCGGAGGCGCTGGAGCAGGCGGTGGTGGCGGAGCCGCCGGTGTTGGACTTCGCGGCGGTGCCGGTGGACCGCGACGCCATCCGCGAGTCGCGCATCCGCAACATCAGCACCGAGCCGATGACGGTGACCTCGCTGACGCTCGACGGGCTGGACGCTTCCTACTCGCAGGCGAACGCGGGCTTCCCGCTGGTGCTCCAGCCGGGCGAGGTGCGCGGCTTCAACATTCGCTACAGCCCCGGCCACATGGGCCCCGCGGAGGACATGGCCCGCTATCACGTGGTGAGCAAGCGGCACCCCACCACGGACGTGAAGCTCAAGGGCTTCGGCGGCGCGGCGGAGCTGTGCGTGTCCCCGGTGACGTACGACTTCGGCAAGCAGCCGCTGGGCTCGAAGACGCGCGTCATCGTCAACGTGAAGAACTGCGGCTCCTCCAACGCGGGCGCGCTCACGCTGGAGACGCTGGCGTGGCAGCCGGACCCTTCCGGCGCGCCCCAGTTCAACCACACCCCGCTGGCCATGCCGTACACGCTGCAGCCGGGGCAGGAGGTCAACATCCCCGTCTTCTACGAGCCCACGCGTCCGGGCTCGTCCGCGGGTGTGCTGGTGATGACGACGAACGCGTACTCGGCGGCGACCGTGGAGCTGGACTTCCAGGGCGAGGCGGAGGAGCACGCGCCCTGCGACCTCACGGTGACGCCGCTCGCGGTGGACTTCGGCACGGTGCCTCCGGGCCGGGGCGCGGTGCTGGGCGTGAAGTTGGAGAACAAGGGCACGGACCTGTGCCCGGTGAAGAACATCCGGCTGCGCGACAATGGCGGCGGCAGCTTCCGCATGCCGGGCGGGGACCTCTTCGGCGTCATCATCTATCCGGGTGACTGGTTCAGCTTCCAGGTGGCCTTCCAGGCACCCCATGCGGGCGGAGACTTCACGGGCATGCTCCAGGTGGAGCAGATGGACCCGGCGAATCCCGTCATCCTCGTGCCGCTGCTGGCCCACTCGCAGGCGACGTGTCTGATGGCGTCGCCCTGGTACGTGGACTGGGGCGTGGCGCGGCGCGACTGTCCTCCCGAGCCGCGCGAGGTGAACTACCTCAACGCGTGCACCATGCCCGTGTCGGTTTCCAACGTGTGGATTGGCCCTGGCACCACGGATGGCGAGTTCACCGTGGGCGGCGTGCCCGCGCCCTTGCCCTTCACGCTGCAGCCGGGCGAGGCCTTCACGGTCGACCTGGACTACGCCGCGCAGGTGTACGGGATGAACCTGTCGCCGCTCTTCGTGAGCTCGTCCGATTTGCCGGCGCCGCTGCTGGTGCCGCTCATCGGCGAGTCCTCCAAGCGCGTGGACAAGACGGACACCTTCACCCAGCAGGACGTGAGCAAGGTGGACGTCCTCTTCGTCGTGGACAACACCGCGTCCATGGTGGAGGAGCACCCGCGTCTGGTGTCCGCCATCCCCTCGTTCGTGGACGCGGCGCTCGCCAAAAAGGTGGACATGCACGTGGCCGTCACCACGACGGGTATCACGGCGGTGTCGGGGACGTGCCCCGGCGGCGCGCAGGGCGGCGAGGCGGGACGCTTCTTCCCGGTCAACAACGCCCGGCCCCGCATCCTCACCAACGGCATGGCGAACCTGACGGCGCTGCTCCAGCAGAACGTGCAGGTGGGGCAGTGCGCCCAGGTGGAGCAGGGCTTCGAGGCGATGCGCCGCGCGCTGTCTCCGCCGCTGGTGAACACCGCGGATGACCCGCGCACGCCCGTGCCGCAGGACGGCAACCTGGGCTTCCTGCGCGACTCGGCGGCGCTGGTCGTCGTCTTCGTGGGTGACGAGGACGACCACTCGCCGGACGCGGTGGACACCTACGTGCAGTGGGCGCAGCAGCGAAAGGGGCAGAACCAGCCGCAGCGCGCGACGTTCTACGCCATTGCCCCCACGGCGACGGCGTGTGGCACCGCGGGCGGCTCCGGCACGCGCTACGCGGAGGCGACGGCGCGCACCGGCGGCGAGGTGATGAACGTGTGCGCGGCCAACTACGGGCCCCTCCTGGCCGCCGTGGCGAACAAGGCCTTCTCCGCGCAGGACCGCTTCCCGCTCAGCGACGCGCCGGAGCCGGGCAGCGTCACGGTGACGGTGGACGGCGCCCCGGTGACGACGGGCTGGCGCTACGACGCCCCCACCAACAGCGTCATCTTCGCCAACGTGCCGGCGCCGGGCGCCAAGGTGGCCATCTCCTACCGTCGCTCATGCGACGCGGGCTGAAGCGGGGGAGCAGGCTCGATGTGTGAGCCAGTCGAAGGGCCGGTCATCCGGCCCTCGACGTTCATGTCGGTCCCGGGTGCTACAGGTCTGCTTCCGCCTGTGCGGATGACCAGAAAATTGGAGGGCTCCTCACGGTGTGTACCCTGAGGTCGTACCCGCGCCCGCCGAGGAGGCACCCGGTGATGTCCCCAGACTCCGAAAACACGAAGACGACGAGCGCGGGTCGCGCTTCCCCGGCGCGCGCCCCGGGCCTGCGGGTCATCCAGGGTGAGGGCCGCCGACAGCAAGAGCCGCTCGCTTCCCGGGACGCCGTGGCCCGCGCGCTGATGGAGGCCGGCGCGGACATGCTGCTCCGCCGGATTACTCCGGCTCGAGCCCAGGAAATCGAGCGTAAGGTGGACCGGGTCCTGGACCTGTTCGACCGGGTGGACGCGGCGCCGGTGCTGATGCCGGTGCTCAAGCGGCACCTGGACGAGTTGGAGGCGCTGATGCGGGAGTCGCGCGAGGTCCGTGCCGCTCGGAGGTAATCGCGGCGCCGTCGGTTCCGCCGTGCCTACAAGGGTTTGACCCCCCTGTCCTGTGCGCTTACGCTCCGGGCTTCGCCGCGCCCGGATCCCGGAAGGCCACGGGCCGTGGGTTTTCCCCGTGGGGTGCGGTCAGGTCGCCGTGACCATTGAAACGTATGGCAGGTACCAGCTCCTGAAGCGACTCGCCATGGGCGGGATGGCGCAGCTGTATCTCGCGCGCCAGCCAGGTCCGGAGGGCTTCGAGAAGCTGGTGGTGGTGAAGCGAATTCTTCCGCACCTCGCGGAGAACGACGACTTCGTCAAGATGTTCCTGGACGAGGCGCGAATCGCCGCGCGGCTCAATCACGCCAACGTCGTGCAGATTTTCGACCTGGGCGCGCAGGACGACTCGTTCTTCATCGCCATGGAGTACATCCATGGCGAGGACATGCGGCGGGTGTGGAAGCAGTCGGAGGCCGTGGGGCAGCCGATACCGGTGCCGCTGGTGTGCCGCATCCTCATCGAGGCGTGCTCGGGCCTGGACTACGCGCACAAGCGCACGGACCCGACGTCGGGCCGGCCGCTGGACATCGTCCACCGCGACGTGTCCCCGCAGAACATCCTCGTCACGTTCGAAGGCGGCGTGAAGGTGGTGGACTTCGGCATCGCCAAGGCGGCGGACCAGGCCACCGTCACGCGCTCGGGCGTGCTGAAGGGGAAGTATTCGTACATGTCGCCGGAGCAGGCGGCGGGGCAGCGCGTGGATTGTCGCTCGGACATCTTCGCGCTGGGCGTGGTGCTGTACGAACTGCTCACGAGCACGCGCCTGTTCAAGCGCCCCAGCGACATCCAGACGCTGGCCGCCGTGGCCGAGTGCAAGGTGGCGCCGCCGTCGCAGGTGACGCCGCGCGTGCCGCAAGATCTGGACGCCATCGTCCTCAAGGCGCTCGCGAAGGACCCGGCGGAGCGCTACCAGGAAGCGGTCCACCTGCAGCTGGCGCTGGAGGACTGGCTGACGGAGCGTCGGTTGCCGTCGTCGACGGCCCATGTCGGCGCGTACATGAAGGAGATCTACGCGGAGCGGCTGGCGTCGGAGGCGCGCTCGGGCGAGCTGTTGATGGAGGACTCGGATCCGGCGTCGGGCTCCGGGCGTCAGGACGCGAGCTCGCGGCGTTCGGGGCTGCGGCCCGCGCTGTCTCGCGCCAGTGTGGCGCCGGAAGGGGAGACGGCGGCGCTGCGCCCTCGTGGCACGGGGAGGACGGGGCGCATCGAGCTGGAGTCGCCCAGCTCCCGGATGACCGGGCAGCGCCGCGCGGTGGAGTCCGCCCCCCCGGACAGGGCCTCGCGTTCGGGCCTGGGTGCGGTGCCGCCGGTGCATCGGGTGGAAGAGGACGCGCCGACGATGGATGGCCGTGCCGCCGCGCGCGCGACGCTGACGGATGTGAAGGCCGCCACCGAGCCGAAGCCCGTCGAGGGGCGTGCCGCTTCGCGCGTGTCGAACCCGCAGGCGCGGGAGCAGGAGTCGCAGGGGGCGGAGGGGCGCGCGGTCACGCGGCCCATGCCCGCCGTCGTGCATCACGTGGAGGAGGACGCGCCGACGCTGGCCATGCCGGAGATGGCGGGACCGCTGCCCAGGCCGTCACGACTGGCGCTGCCGCTGCCTCGGGGCGCCGCGGCCCTGGACGCGCTGGAGGAGCAGGAGGAGGACGCGCCCACGCTGTCGCTGGGGATGTCTCGGCCCGGGCGCAAGAAGGCCGCGGCGGGGCGTCAGGCGGAGACGCCGCCCCCGGCCTCGCGGCTGGGGTGGTGGATTCCCACGGTGGGGTTGGGGCTGGTGGTCCTGGTGCTGCTGTGGGGCTGGCTGAAGCCGGGGCCCGCCGCGCAGGCGCCCGCGCGCGTCGAGTCCGTGCCCACGGGGGCGCGGGTCATGTTCGATGGGCAGGAACTGGCGGAGCGCACGCCGGTGACGCTGCCCGCGATGCCCGAGGGGCGTTATTCGCTCGTGCTGTCACGCGAGGGCTACCAGGAGCTGCGGACGGAGCTGGAGGTCCAGGCCACGGGGCCGGTGCCGCTGGGCGTGCTGCGGCTGGTGCCGGTGGTGCAGCAGGCGCATGTGCAGGAGACGCCGCCCGTGGCCGTCGAGAACGCGCCGCCGGCCCAGGAGCCCGCGGCCGTGGCGAAGGTGCGGCTGCGGGTGGAGGCGCAGCCCGCGCAGGCCGTCGTCATCGTGGATGGGCGGCCGCAGGGCGCGGCGCCGGTGATGCTGGAGGCCGCGCCGGGCGTGGCGCTGGCAGTCCGGGTCGAGGCCGCGAAGCATCAGCCGAGTGAGCGCACGGTGACGGTGGGCTCGGGGCCGGAGCAGGTGGAGCGCTTCACGTTGCATCCGGAGGCTCGGGTGGCGCCTCCCGTGACGCCGCCGCGTCCTCCGAGGCAGGAGTCGCGGGCGGAGACGCGCACGGCCAAGGTCCGCTTCGCGGTGCGGCCGTGGGCGGAGGTGACGTGCGGAGGGAAGAAGCTGGGGGAGACGCCGTTCGAGGCGGTGGAGCTGCGCGTCGGCACCTATGACTGCAAATTCTTCAACCCCGACCTCAAGAAGACGCTCAGTCGACGTATCGAGGTGAAGGCCATCGACCTCAACGTGGTGAGTGTGAAGTTCGAATAGCGCATGTTCCGGAAGCCCTCTTGACGCTCGTCGCCGGCATGCAGATCGGCAAGTACGTCGTCCGCCGCAAGCTCGCGGAGGGCGGGATGGCGGAGATCTACCTGTGCACCGCGCGGGGCGCGGAGGGTTTCGAGAAGGAAGTCGTCATCAAGCGGGTGCGTGCCTTCCTCGCCAGCGACCCGGAGTTCGTGGGGATGTTCATCGCGGAGGCCCGGCTGGCCTCGCGGCTGAACCACGAGAACGTGGTGCAGATCTTCGACTTCGACAAGCACGAGGACACGTACTACCTGGCCATGGAGTACGTGCGTGGCTGCTCCTTGTGGGAGCTGCGGCGGCGGTCCAAGGAGATGATGGACCCGGTGCCTCCGATGCTGGTGGCGCACATTGGCGCGGAGGTGGCTCGGGGGCTGCACTACGCGCATCGGCTGAAGGTGAACGGGCAGCCGCTCGACCTGGTGCACCGGGACGTCACGCCGCACAACGTGCTGCTGTCATACGACGGCGCGGTGAAGCTGACGGACTTCGGCATCGCGAAGGCCGGCAAGAAGCTGACGCAGCCCGGAGTGCTCAAGGGCAAGTTCGCGTACATGTCCCCGGAGCAGGCGCGAGGGGAGGCGGTGGACTCCCGCACGGACCTCTTCGCGCTGGGCGTGGTGCTGTGGGAGATGCTGACGGGCGGGCGGTTGTTCGACGGGGACTCGGAGCTGGCGGTGCTGCGCGCGGTGCAGCACAGCGCCATTGCTCCGCCGGCCCGGCTCAACCCGGAGGTGCCTCCGGAGCTGGACGCGGTGGTGATGCGCGCGCTGGAGCGCGACCCGTCCGCGCGCTTCCAGACGGCGGGTGAGCTGGAGCGTGCCCTGGCCCAGTGCGTGTTGAAGCACGCGACGTCGGTGGACGACACGGACCTGGGCGCCTTCCTGCGGCGCCTGTTCCCCGGGAGCCTCACGCAGGCGATGCCCACGGTGCAGGAGCGCACGCACGTGGTCCAGGGGACGCCGGTTCCCGACGACGATGATGAAGATGTTCCAGCGCCGCGCAGGGAACCCACGGCGGTGATGGCGGCGGGACGCGTGGGTGTGGCGGTGCCGTCCTCGCCCGATGAGGACGTGGATGCGTCCACGTTCGTGCTTCCCCGTCGGAGTGAGGACGTGGAGGCGCTGTCCGTGCCGCTGCCGCCCATGGCCACGCCGATGATGCCGCTGCCCGCGGTGGCTTCGTCACCCGTGCCTCGCGCGAACGCGCCATTGCCGCCGCTGGCCGCGCCCATCGCCACGGTGCGCCCGAGCCGTCCCGAGGGGACGCCCGCCGTGGCTTCGTCGGAAGAGGGTGTCGGTGGAGGTCCGCGCTCCGACGTCACGCCGGCGCCTACGAAGACGCCGAGCCGTTCGAGTGGGCTGTCGCCCGTGGCGAGTGGTTCTCAGGGGGAAGGGCGTCACCCCGACAACACATCGGCACCCACGAAGGCGCCGAGCCGTTCGGGCGAGCTGGCGTCCGTGGCGATGAACTCATCGGGCACTGGCGATGGGCTTAGCGCCGAGAGCACGTCGGTGCCCACGAAGACACCGAGCCGTTCGGGTGGGCTGGCGCCGGTCGCCACGCAGGCACCCGCCGATGCGTCTCCGCGAGGCGCCGAGTCGGAGCGCTCCTCGCTGCGTGGCGACGAGGAGGCGCGCGGCGACGTCGAGCCCTCCGGACAAAACTCCGAGTCGGGGCAGGCCGTGCGGCCCTCGCGTGATGCCGACGCGATGAGCCCGGCGAAGCAGGGGAGTATCGGGGCTTCGTGGGAAGACTCCGAGGAAGACGGAACCTGGGAGGAGGATCTCCCGGTGAATCCTCGCGAGCGGGACTCCTCCGATGCGCTGACGCCCGCCTCGGAGATGGCCCTCCCGTCGAACTCCGGGCGTGCCGATGTCGTGTCTGCGTCCGTGGCTCCTGAGCTGTCGACCGCCTCTCACGAACAGCGTGACTCCAAGGAGCGCGGTGCTGGGGCAACCTCCAGTGGGCACGCGTCGAGCGCACCTTCGACCCGAGCGCCCGTGCTGGATGCGCGAGAGGGGGGGCCTCAGTCCCTCTCCGGCAGCGAGGTCCCCACTGTCACCGATACCTCGCCGGGAAGGCCGAAGCCCTCGGTGTGGCTCCGGCCTCGTCGCATGTTGGGTCTCACCATGAGCCTGGGGTTGCTGCTCATCGTGGGGGCCGGGGTGAT
The DNA here is from genome assembly GCF_006636215.1 of Myxococcus llanfairpwllgwyngyllgogerychwyrndrobwllllantysiliogogogochensis. Taxonomy (GTDB): domain Bacteria; phylum Myxococcota; class Myxococcia; order Myxococcales; family Myxococcaceae; genus Myxococcus; species Myxococcus llanfairpwllgwyngyllgogerychwyrndrobwllllantysiliogogogochensis. Next base: position 29,640 of record NZ_VIFM01000066.1, read on the forward strand.
GAATGGTCTCCGAGGAGACCCGTCGACGGAGACGGCCACCACTGGCAACGGCCCCTTGGCCGCCGCTCCGAAGGACGGCACGCCCACCGGAGCCACCCCACCGGAGCCCACCGATAGCGCGCCTCCTGGGGGCGAGCCTGGCGGAAGTGTCGTGAAGGAGACGAACGGCCCGGTGCCCGCCGCGACGCCGTCCCAGGCCGAGCCGGGCTCCGTCGCGTCAGGCACCACTCCGTCCGCCGCGAGCCCCGAGCCGGTGCCCTCCGAGTCGGATGTGGAAGTGGAAGGCCTGAAGCGAGAGGCCGTTCTTGGTACCGGCTCGAAGGCCGTCGACCCGGAGGTCCGCTCGGAATCCACGCCGCGAGCCGCGCCCAGCGCGACAGGCCTGCTCCAACTCCGGGCAACCCCGTACGCGACGGTGTTCCTGGACGGGCGACGCCTGGGCGAAGTCTCGGGACGCGCCTCCTACAAGCTGGCTCCCGGCACGTACACGCTGCTGTTCAAGCACCCCTTGGGCGAGAAGCGCTTCGACGTCACCATCACCGCCGGCGCCACGGTGACGCGCGAGTTCCGCTCGCCGCGCGGCCGCTGAGTCCGCGCCACCTCGGCGCATCCCGCATCCCCCTGTCGACCCCGCGCTGACGCGTGCGCGCCCGTCGAGCGCCGTCGTCTCGTGCGGTTCGAGGCGCTCCGGGTCTCCATCTACCCCCGTCGTGACACCGCGCCGTGACGCGCGGATGCGTCCTCGCGCCCTCTTTCTCGAAACGTGAACCGGCCGACACCGCAACGGACCTGTAGCGGTCTGCCTTGACACCGAAGGCCTGTTTCTGGCACTCAGTGTCCTCCTCTGAGTAGCTTATATTCAATGGAACCGATGGACCTGCTGGCTCCCGACGAGATTGCTCGGATTGAGCGCGACAACGCGGGAGGACTTCCCGCGAGCGCGATTCTGGAAATCTTTCGTCCGAGGGGCGTGCGTCTGTCGGAAGCGACCTTCCGCAAGTACGTCCAGGCGGGGTTGCTACCGAGGAGCCGTCGGGTGGGGCGGAAGGGCAAGCACCAGGGGAGTCTGGGGCTCTATCCGGTGGAAGCGGTGCGCCGCATCAACGTCATCAAGAAGATGATGGCGGAGGGGCACACCCTCGAGGACATCAAGAAGTCCTTCGTGTTCCACAGCAACCACATCGACCAGGTGGAGCGGGACCTCGGCGGTCTATTGGATGGGCTGCGGGACGAGTTGGGAGAGCGAGCCTTCGGGGGAGAGCACCGACGTTCGCTCGAGGCGGAGTTGGCAACGCTGCGGCAAAGAGCGCAGGATCTGGTCCGGGACGTGGCCCGGCTGGGCAGCGCAGTCACCGCACGCGAAGACGAAACGATGAGTTCGCAATAAGATGCCGGCCCTGGAGCCGGTGGACCCGGTTAGACTGGCCTCACGTGGAGGGGACATGTCGGAAGTGAAGCAAGTGGAGGAGGGCGGAGACCAGGCGCAAGAGGACCTGGCGCAGGAGCGCCGACGGTCCAAGACGATGTCGCGCAAGGAGATGGCGCGTGATTTGCGCCGTCGACGTCTCACGGGTCAGGTGGACCCGGAAGAAGCGGACCTGCTCAAGCAGATGGACGACACGCGTCCGCGCACCCGCGCCGACTGCGTCAACGGTCCGCGCCCGTGCATGTTCGTTTCCTGCAAGCACAACCTCTATCTGGATGTGAATCCGGAGACGGGGTCCATCAAGCTCAACTTCCCGGACAAGGAGATCTGGGAGCTGGAGCACACCTGCGCCCTGGACGTGGCGGAGAAGGGCGGCATCACGCTCGAGGAGGTGGGGGAAATCATGAACCTCACCCGTGAGCGCATCCGCCAGGTGGAGACGCGCGGGCTGATGAAGCTGCGCGAGGCCACCGAGGCCGAGCCTCCTGTCTCGGCCCGCAAGCCTATGTGACTGGCGGCTTGCTGCCGCCAACGTAGCGCCGACGTGTTGCGTTGACACCCCAGGGGGTGGTTGCTACTACCGCCGCTCCCCGCACACCGAGGCGCACACGTGCTGGCTCTCCTCAGCGTTTCCGATAAGCGAGGTCTGGTTCCCTTCGCCCAGGGGCTGGTTGGCCTGGGCTACCGTCTGCTGTCGACGGGTGGCACGTTGGAGGCGCTCAAGGGCGCCGGTATCGCCGCCACGCAGGTGTCCGAGCACACACACAGTCCGGAGATTCTCGGCGGACGTGTGAAGACGCTCCACCCGCGCATCCACGGTGGCATCCTCGGTCGGCTGGAACTCGAGGCGGACCGCGAGGAGATGAAGGCTCACGGCATCGAGCCCATCTCCCTGGTCGCGGTGAACCTCTATCCGTTCCGCCAGACGGTGGCGTCGGGCGCGGCCGAAGCGGAGGTCATCGAGCAGATTGATATCGGCGGGCCCGCGATGGTGCGCGCCTCCGCGAAGAACTTCCGTCACGTGACCATCGTCGTGGACCCGGACGACTACCCCGCCGTGCTCGCGGAGATGGAGCAGCAGAAGTCGGTGGGCGAGGCGACGCGCCGCAAGCTGATGCGCAAGGCGTTCGCGCACACGGCGGCCTACGACGCCTCCATCTCCGCGTGGTTGTCCGCCGAGGCGGGCGAGCCGTTCCCCGGAGAGCTGTCGCTGTCGTTCCGCAAGGCGCAGGACCTGCGCTACGGGGAGAACCCGCACCAGCGCGGCGCCTTCTACCGTGAGCACTCGGCGCCCTCGGAGCCGACGGTGGGCTTCGCCCGGGTGCTGCAGGGCAAGGAGCTTTCGTACAACAACATCCTGGACCTGGATGCCGCGCTGGGACTGGTGCTCGAGTTCCCCGAGCACCCCGCCGCCGTCATCATCAAGCACAACACGCCGTGTGGCGTGGCGGTGGATGACTCGCTGGTGAAGGCGTACCGCACGGCGCGGGCGGTGGATGAGATCTCCGCCTTCGGTGGCATCGTCGCGTTCAACCGCGAGGTGGACGAGGCCACGGCCCAGGCCATGGCGGAGACGTTCCTGGAGGCGGTCATCGCGCCCTCCTACTCGCAGGCGGCGCTCCAGGTGCTCGCGGCGAAGAAGAACCTGCGGCTCCTGGAGGCGGGGGCGGCGCTGGCTTCGCCGACCGCCCGGCCGAGGGCTCAGCTCGATGGCCGGAGCGTGTCCGGAGGGCTGCTCCTCATGGACCGGGACGCGGTGGAACCGGAATTGAGCTGGAAGGTGGTGTCCAAGCGGGCACCCACACCGGACGAGGAGCGGGCCCTTCGGTTCGCCTGGAAGGTCTGCAAGCACGTCAAGAGCAACGCCATCGTCTTCGCCTCTGGCAGCCAGCTGTTGGCCCAGGGCGGCGGACAGACGAATCGAGTGGATTCGGTCCGAATCGCGATGCAGCGCGGCGGACAGGCCCTCCAGGGGGCCGCCGTGGCCTCGGATGCCTTCTTCCCCTTCCGGGACGGCCTGGACGAGGCGGCCAGGGCCGGGGCGACGTGCGTCATCCAGCCAGGCGGCTCTGTTCGGGATGCGGAGGTCATTTCGGCCGCCGACGAACATGGGATGGCCATGGTGGTGACCGGAGTGCGACACTTCCGGCACTGACTCATGCGCATCGTCTGCCAGAAATGCGCGGCTGCCTATGCCATCGATGATCGACTGATCACGGCGAAGGGTGTCCGCGCGCAGTGTCCCCGTTGCCGGAACTTGCAGCTCGTCCGGCGCGATCCTTCGGCCGTGCCCTCAGGGGACGTGCCGGCCGCACCGCCGCGTCCCTCGGCGCCCACCCCTGCGTCGTCCGCGCCACCTCCGGCGGATGACCTGTTTGGCGACTTCGGCAATCCGCCCGCCGCCGTGGAGCCGCCCGCCCCACCACAGGCCCGGCCCGCGAAAGCCGCGGCTCCGGAAGCGGACCTGTTCGCGGACTTCGGCGCGCTGCCTGCGCCGTCTCCCGCGACGGCGCCCCCCGTGGATCCCTTCGCGGCCCTGGGGCCGGCTCCCGAGTCGTCGGGTGGAGGGGATCCGCTGCTCGACTTCCTCGGGCCCGCACCCACGGCTCCGCCCGCGCCTGTCGCGCGCATCTCGTCGGAGCCCGGCGCGGTGCCGGTCTCCGTGGCACCTCCGGCAGCCGCGGCGCCGCAGCGCACGGCGGCGGCTCCGGTCGCGGCCGCCGCGCCCAAGCCCGCGACCATGGGCTGCCGCACGTGCAACAAGCCGCTGCTGGATCCGTTCGACCAGGCGCTCGGCATCTGCGACGACTGTCGACAGCGTGAGCCCGCGGGAGGGGCGCCCAAGGCGGCGGCCCCGGTGCCCGTCGCCGCGCCCGGGACGGCGGACTTCCTGCCTCCGCTCACCGCGCCGGAGGAGGGTGGAGCCGATTCGCTGGAGCTGATGCCCCGGGAGGGCTCGCGTGCTGCGTCCGGTGTGCCTTCGCTGGGCTCCGAGCCCCGCAGCAATCCCCGCGCGGCGTCGGGTGCGGCCCGGAGTCAGTCCAACGTTCGCTCCGGCTCCGCGGAAATGCCGGGCTCGCGCGGCTCCTCCGGTGGAGGACGCTGGGCGCTCGTCGGTGGACTGACGCTGCTCGTCGTCGGCACGGGCGTGGGCGGCTACTTCTTCGTGCAGCACCAGGAGCAGGAGCGTCGTCGGACGGAGTCTCCTCCCGTGGCGGTGATTCCCGAGGCCGTGAAGGCGGTGCTGCCCCGGTGGAAGCTGAAGTACCTGATGTTGGAAGGCACGAGCGCGGAGCGGCTCGCGGAGGGGCAGCAGCAACTCGCCCGCGACGAGCGCTCCTCCTACTCGGAGGCCGAGGAGTCCTTCCAGCAGGCCCTGCTCCTGGATCCTCGCAGCGACGCGGCCATCGCGGGCTACGTCCAGGCGCTGGCGCTGGGGCGAGGCGCCGGGCTGGATGAGTCCACCTTCTCGGAGGCGAGCGCGCTCATCGAGGCGTCGGAGTCGCGCGCGGGGCGCACCCCGCTGCTGCTGCTGGCGCACGCCAACCTGCTCCTGACGCGCTCCCGACAGTCCGAGCCGCTCGATAGGGCGAAGGCCCTGGCGAACGAGTTGCTGGTGCAGGCGCAGGCGACGAACGAGCAGAAGGCCGAGGCCAATCTGGTGCTGGGTCGGGCGTACCTGTCGACGTCGGGCGGGCTGGCACGCAAGCACTTCGACTCCGCGCAGCAACTGGCGCCGGAGTTCAAGCGCATCCAGTACTACCGCGCGCTCGCGCACGAGTCGGACGGTGAGTATTCGCTCGCGCTGGAGACGCTGCGCAAGCGCCTGACGGTGGACCCGAGGGACTGGGACAGCCTGGCGGCGACCTCGCGCATCTATCAGGAGGTGGGTGAGGTGGGCGAGGCGCGCCGGCTGTACGAGGCGCGCGTGAAGGCCGACCCCGGTGAGCTGCGCGCCCTGCTGCCGCTCGCGGTGCTGCGCTACCAGATGGAAGGCAATCCCGCGACGGGTGTGCGCGAGTTGCGCGCGCTGCTGAAGAGCCGCGACAGCCATGGTGGCCGCGACGTGGCGGAGGTGCTCGTCCATCTGGCCGCCGCGGAGCGCGCGGCGGGCAACAGCGAGGCGGGAGTGAAGTCCGCCGAGGAGGCGCTCGGGTTGGTGAAGGAGCTGCCCGAGGCGCACCTGCAGGTCTTCCTTGTCGCCCTGGAACAGCGCGACGCGGCGAGGGCTCGCAAGCACCTGGACGGCATCAAGGGGCGGCTGGAAGACCGCGCGCTGGAGTTGGTGCTGGAAGGCCGGCTGTTGTTGCTGGAGAAGAAGCCCGCGGAGGCGCTGGAGCGCTTTCAGGATGCACTGACTCGGGATGAGCGTCGGCTGGACGCGCAGCTGCTGGCGGGCGTGGCGGCGGCGGGCGCGAAGCGGCGCGAGGACGCGTTCCGGGCGCTGAACCTGGCGCTGCGCGCGGACCCGCTGCGGCTGGAGCCCAGGCCCGTGGCGACGCGCTTCTGGATGCGGCCCTCGGAGACGGTGAGGGGCGTGGAGGACGTCATCCTCTCGCTGGCGGAGAACGCCGAGGACCCGGGGCCGTATCTCTACGAGGGCCTGCTGCGCTTCCACCAGGGAGACCTGGACGCGGCGGACCGGCACTTCCGCGACGTGCTGGAGTCGGACGCGAACAACGCGGGCGCGCTGTCGTACCGGGCGCTCATCGCGCTGCGGCGGGGGAACCTGGCGGAGGCGCGTGCGCTGTCGACGCGCGCGGTGTCCGCGGGGCGGCAGCTGCCGGTGGCGCATCTGGCGCAGGGGCTGGTGCTGGCGGAGAGCCGTCAGGTGGAACCGGCGAAGCGCTCGTTGCGCGAGGCGTTGGGGCTATCTCCCACGTTGCTGTCGGCCAAGGCGCGGCTCGCGGAGCTGGAAGCGGCGCAGCGGCGTGACGACGCGCGAACTCAGTTGGTGAAGGTGGTGGGGTTGGACCCCGCGTACCTCCCGGCCAAGCGGATGCTCTACCTGTTGGAACGGTGAGGTGGATGTGAAGGTCCTGTTGCTGGGTTCCGGAGGCCGTGAGCACGCGCTGGCGTGGAAGCTCTCCCAGAGTCCTCGGCTCACGCGGTTGTGGTGTGCTCCCGGCAACCCGGGCACGGCGAAGCTTGCGACCAACGTGCCCGTGAAGGCGGATGCGCCGGACGAGGTGGTCGCGCTCGCGCGCCGGGAGTCGGTGGACCTGGTGGTGGTGGGCCCGGAGGCGCCCCTGGTGGCGGGCGTGGCGGACGCGCTGGCGAAGGCGGGCATCCCCTGCTTCGGGCCCGTGGCGGGCGCGGCGCTCATCGAGGGCTCCAAGGCCTTCGCCAAGGAAATCATGGCCGAGGCGGGAGTCCCCACCGCGGCCTTCCGCACCTTCACGGATGCCGTCGAGGCGGAGGCCTACGCGGTGGCGCAAGGCCGCATCGTCGTGAAGGCGGATGGGCTGGCGGCGGGCAAGGGGGTCATCGTCGCGCACGACGTGGACTCCGCGCGACAGGCGGTGCGCGCGGTGGCGGCCCTGGGCACATCGGGGCAGCGCATGGTGCTTGAGGAACTGCTCGAGGGCGAGGAGGTCTCCGCCATGGCGCTGTGTGACGGCGAGCGCTACGTCATGCTGCCCCTGTCGCAGGACCACAAGCGCGTGGGCGATGGCGACACCGGCCCCAACACCGGCGGCATGGGGGCCTACAGTCCGGCGCCGTTCCTCGACGCGGAGCAACTGGCCGAGGTCGGGGAGAGCGTCATCGCTCCGACGCTGGCGGTGCTGCGCCGGCGCGGGCTGCCCTTCAAGGGGGTGCTGTACGCGGGGCTGATGCTCACGCGCAACGGACCCAAGGTGCTGGAGTTCAACGCGCGTTTCGGGGACCCCGAGACGCAGGTGTTGATGATGCAATTGGGTGAAGACCTGCTGCCGCTGGTGGACGCGTGCGCACGTGGACAGCTGCAGGCGCGCCCGCTGGTGGCGGCGCCTGGCGCGTCGGTGGGCGTGGTGATGGCGGCGGAGGGCTACCCGGAGGCGCCTCGCAAGGGGCAGCGCATCGACGGGCTGGACGCGGTCCCCGAGGACGCCACGGTGTTCGTCGCGGGCGCGGAGATGCGGGACGGCGCGCTGGTGACGAGCGGCGGACGGGTGCTGACGGTGTGCGCCCGCGGCGATGACCTGGCGCGAGCGCGAGAGCGGGCCTATGCGGCGGTGGCGGCGGTGCGCTTCGAGGGCATGCACTTTCGTCATGACATCGGCGTGAAGGGGCTGAAGGCGGCACCGTGACGCGCCTCTCCCGCTATCTCCTCCAGGAGCTGCTGGTCCCGCTCGGCGTGTGGGTGGCCTTCATGTTCCTGCTGCTGTTCGTGATGCAGTTCCTGCGGGGCACGGACGTGCTGCTGGGCTCGTCGGTGACGATTACGGACCTGGGCCGGCTGGTGGCCTACTACACGCCGCACTTCCTGATGTCGGCGCTGCCCATCGCCTTCCTGCTGGCCATCCTGCTGGGGATGGGGCGACTGGGGGAGGACCGCGAGTTGACTGCGCTCCAGGCGCTGGGCGTGAGCCCCACGCGCCTGCTGTTCGCGCCGATGGGCGTGGCGGTGGCGGTCAGCGTGCTGATGCTGCTCATCACCTCCACCGCGCAGCCGTGGGGGCTCACGCGTGTGAGGGAGCTGGTGAGCGAGGTCATCCGGAAGAACGCGGTGGGCGACGTGAAGTCCGGCACCTTCTACGAGGACCTGAGCGACCTGACGCTGTACGCGGAGCAGGTGTCGTCCTCGGAGGGCAAGTGGACCAACGTGTTGCTGCACGATGAGCGAGAGCAGAACTCGCCCTTGCTGGTGCTGGCACACCGAGGACAGGTGGGGACGTCCAGCGGTGGCGAGGTGCTCAGCTTCGCCTTGGAGGACGGCGAGGTGCACCGCTCCGGCCGCGCCAGCGAGGACTACAGCGTCATCCACTTCGACCGGGCGGAGATCCGCGTGGGCGTGGGCGCGTCCATGGGCAAGGGGGGCCGCTTGACCTACTCGAAAGAAGAGCTGACGCCGTCGGAGTTGATCCAGGCCGCGAGCGAGACGAGCGAAGAGAAGGCGCGCGGCTTCAGGATGGCGCTGCACAGTCGCCTCGGGGGCGCGCTGGCGCCCATTGCCTTCGCTCTATTGGGCACACCGCTGGCCATTGGTCGGCGACAGGCGGGCCGGGCGTGGGGCTATCTCCTGACGATGGGGGGCTACGTCCTCTACTACCTGCTGAGCCGGGTCTTCGAGCAGTTGGGTCAGCAGGGGAAACTGCCGGCGGCGCTCGCGGGGCAACTGGCCAACGTCATCTTCATGCTGGTGGGGGCGATGGCTCTCTACCGGGTGAGCCGCTCAGGGACGGTTCGGTGAGACTGACTCTCTTCGGATACGTGCTTCGGACGTACGTTCGCTTCGCGCTGGGAATCCTCGGTGGGCTGGTGCTCGTCTTCGTGGTCGTGGACTTCGTGGATCGCGCGAAGACGTACACGGGGCCGGGTTGGGCGACGGACGCGGCGAAGCTCTACGGGTACAAGGCGCTGATGGCAGTGCAGTTGCTCGGTCCAGCGGCGTTGCTGCTGGCCGCGGGCACCACGGTGTCGGCTCTGCGCAAGCAAGGCGAGGTGACGGCCATCCGGGCGCTGACCTTCGGGCCCACGGCGCTGTACGCACCGGTGTTGGCCTTTGGATTGCTGGCGTGTTCGGGCTTGATTGCCTTCGATGAGGTCGTGGCGACGCACTCGGGGCGCCGCGTTGACGAAATCACCACCCAGCGCTTCAACCGCAGCAGGAGTGACTGGACTTTCTACTACACGCCGAAGCAGTGGTTCCGACGAGGCGACCACATCTTCTTCCTCCGCGCGGGCAGCGCGCAGGAGGGCTTCCAGGACGTGTCCATCTTCACGCTGTCGCGGGAGTTCAAGCTGCAGCGTCGGCTGGACGCGGCGCGGATGGAGTGGCTGGACGGGACGCGCTGGCGGCTGACGGGGGTGGTGGAGCGCGCCTTTACCGGCGAGAAGCACACGTCGGTGAAGAGCATGGAGAGCGCCGAATACGAGCTGGGCATCGCCGCCTCGGCCCTGCGCATTCAGCCAGGGCGTCCGGAGCAGATGCGGGTACGGGTGCTACGAGAGCAGATTGTCGCCCGTCGTGAAGCGGGGCTCGCGACGAAGCAGTTCGAACTCGCGCTGCACAACCGCTTCGCCTATCCGCTGGCGGCACTTCCCGCGGCGCTGCTGGGGGTGGGACTGGCGCTGCGCACGAATCGCCGAGGGCACCTCACCGCCGCCATCGTCGAGGGCCTGCTCGTCGCGGTGGCGATGTGGGGCCTGATGATGGTGTGCCGCACGATGGTGCTCACCGAGCGGTTGACGCCGCTGGTGGCCGCGTGGACCCCCCCCGTCCTGCTCGTGCTGGCGGCCGGGGCGCTGTGGCTGCGACGCGAGGGCTTTCTTCACATGCCCCGCCGTTGGCTCGCGGTGAGGTAGCGTGAGTCCATCCATGGACCTTCTCGCCCAGCCCCGGCTGGACACATTCCTTCGTCGCGCCGTGGCTGGAGTGCTGCTCGCCTGGGCGGTGGGCCTGGTGCTGGCGGAGGTCGTTCTTCAAGTGGCCGCGTCCGCGGCGGTGCTGCTGGCGCTGGTGCTGGCCGCGCGGCGCCACTTGAAGCTCGCCCCCGACGTGCGCGCCTATGTGCTGGCCAGCGTGGCGCTGTGCGCGTGGCAGGTGGTGTCTCCCGGGCTGGCGCTGCTGACGGGCGCGGCGAGTGGGTGGCCGCGAAGCTCGCGCTATGGACAGGTGCTGGACTCGGTGGCGGGCGCGGCCGTGGCGTGCGTGGGCACGGTGGGCGTGCCGTGGCTGGCGCTCGCGGGCACGGTGGCGGCGGGGTGGTTGTTCGCCGCGGCGCTGGGCATGTTCCAGAACCGGGTGCGCTGGCCCTGGGAGCCCTTCGCGTTTCTCAAGCTGAACCCGGGCCGGCTTCACGAGAACTTCGGCACGGAGACGTCTCCGCGCTACGCGGCCGGGGGCATCTTCTTCCACCGGCTGCGCTTCGCCCATGGCGCGATTGCCGCGCTGGGCCCCGCGCTGGCGATACTGGGCAGCTCCGAGGTTGCGCGGCGGCGGGTGCTGGCGGGCGCGGTGGTGCTCGGCATGCTGGTGTCCATCTACAACGCCTTCGCTCGCGCGGCGCTGGGCGCGGCGTTGCTGGTCAGCGTGGTGGCGCTGCTGTTGTTGGTCAGCGGAGTCGCACGCAAGGCGGGCCTGGGGCTCATCGTGGTGCTGGTGGTGGTCGTCCTGGCTTCACCCGCCTGGCGCGCCCGCATGGAGAAGGCCGTGGGCAACATCTACGGCGGTGAGCGTGAGCTGGCCATGACGGTGGGCTGGGGCCTCGTGCGCGAGCACCCGCTGGTGGGCGTGGGCTTCGGCAACCACAAGTCCGCGGTGCTCGCGCGGCAGGGGGAGTCGGGAATCACGGACCTGCTGGCCACCGACTCGCACAACCTCTGGCTGACGGTGTGGGCCGAGACGGGGCTGGTGGGCCTCCTGCTGACGCTGGCCATGCACGGCTTGCTGGGGCTGGCGCTCATCCGGCGCTATCGCGCGGGCTCACTGGCCGCCACGGGCGCGCTCCTGTCCTTCGTGGGTTTCCACATCCTCGCGCTGGTGCACTACCTGCCATTCCACTCCAGCGTGCACCTCTCCTTCGCCCTCGTCTGGGGCCTGGGGCTGTGCGAGGGCAGCGACGTGCTGCGCACGCGTCCGGCGTCCCGCTAGCTGTCGCGGGCGTGGGCCCCGCCTCCGTCAACGAGGAGTGGGAGGGTGGCTTTCGAGCACGCGCCGGTACACGGCGACCGTCTTGCGCGCGCACTCGTCCCAGGTGAAGCGCGCGGCGCGCTCGCGGCCCAGGTCCGTCAACTCCGTGCGCAGGGCCTCGTCACGAAGCACGCGCAGCGTCGCCTCGCGCCAGGCCACCGGGTCCTCCGGGGAGAGCCGCAGCGCGGCGCCGCCCACGACTTCCGGGAGCGCCGTCGCGTCGGAGGCGAGCACCGGACAGCCCGTCGCCATCGCCTCCAGCGCGGGCAGGCCGAAGCCCTCGTACTTCGATGGCAGCAGCAGCGCCGCCGCCGCGCCATAGAAGAGCGGCATCTCCGATTCGGGCAGCTCCTCCAGGTCAATCACGTTCTCGTACAGCCCCAGCTCGTGCGCCACCGCGCCCTTGCCCGCGAGCAGGACGATGGGCACCGGCAGGTCCGCCGCGAAGTGCTTCAAGAGCGCCAGGTTCTTGAAGGGCTTCGCGTTGCCCACCGCCGCCACGTAGCGCGCTGGCAGCTCGTTGCGCTCCCTGAACTCGCGGGCCTCCGCCGCGGAGGGCGGCTGGAAGCGCGCGTCCACGCCATTGGGAATCACCTGCAACCGGTAGGGCGACAGCTTGAGGTGCCGCGCCAGCTCCTCGCGCGAGAACTCGGACACCGTCACCAGGGCGGCGGCCCGCTTCGCGCGAGGCCCCACCACCACGCGGTAGTACAAGCTCTGCGCCGGCGAATACTGATGGGCAAGCGCCACGTGGTTGGCGTCGTGCAGCGTGGCCACCAGCGGGCCGCTCCAGAACAGGGGCAGGGCGAACGACGTGGCGTGGAAGACGTCGGGCGACAGCCGGGCCAGGTCCGCCGCCAGCGCGGGCTGTTCCAAGGGGGACAGGAACCCCGCGAACGAGCGATGCATGGGCACGCGCGGCGCGAGCGCTCCCAGGTCCGAGGGCAGGCCCTCGGGGGGCACCAGCGCGGTGAAGCGCAGGTCCGGGGCAAGCGAGGGGACGCGCCGCGCCAGCTCGAGCGCATAGCGGGCAATCCCGTGCAGCCGGCCGCGCACCATGCGCAGGTCGAGGAGGACATGAGCCACGTGCTTGGCGTACCACACGCGCGGCCCTCATGGGGGGCGGGCAGGCGCCCGCTTCGCGTTGCTGTCGGCACGCGGCACGCCCGGTGCTAGAAGGCCCGCATCGTGAAGGTCGCCCTGGTCCACGACTGGCTCGTCACCCACCGCGGGGGGGAGCGTGTGCTTGATGCGCTCTGCGAAGTGCTGCCCGACGCGGATATCTACACCCTCATCCACCGGCCCGGCAGCCAGTCCCCGGCCATTGAAGGCCGCCGCATCTTCACGTCCTTCCTCCAGCGGATTCCGGGCATCCACGAGCGCTACCGGCACTTCCTGCCCCTGATGCCCCGGGCCATCGAATCGCTGCGCCTCCAGGACGACTACGACGTCGTCCTCTCCTCCAGCCACTGCGTCGCCAAGGGGCTGCGCGTGCCGGCAGGGCTGCCGCACCTGAGCTACGTGCACGCGCCCATGCGGTACATGTGGGACTTGTTCGACGACTACTTTGGCCCGGGGCGCACCCGCCTGCCGGTGCGCGTGGCGGCCCATGCCGTGCGTCCCTGGCTCCAGCGGTGGGACCGGGCCTCGGCCGAGCGCGTGGACCACTTCGTCGCCAACAGCCACCACGTCGCCGGCAAGCTCCAGCGCTTCTGGGGGCGCGGCGCCACCGTGGTCCATCCTCCCGTGGACCTGGAGCGCTTCACCCGGCTTCCCCTGGAGGGCGGCGGCCAGGGTGGCTACTTCCTGTGGCTCGGCGCCTTCGCGCCCTACAAGCGGCTGGACATCGCGCTGGAGGCCTTCCGCGCGCTGGGCGCTCCGCTGTGGGTTGTCGGCACCGGGCAGGAGGCCTCGCGCCTGGGGTCGACGGCGTCGTCGCCGCACATCCGCTTCCTCGGCAACGTCTCCGACGACGCGCTGCCGTCTCTGTACCGGGATGCTCGCGCGCTCATCTTCACGCCCGAGGAGGACTTCGGCATCACCCCGCTGGAGGCCCAGGCCACCGGTCGTCCCGTCATCGCTTTCGGCAAGGGCGGGGCGCTGGAGACGGTAAACAGCCGCACGGGACTCTTCTTCTCCGAGCAGACACCCGCCTCGCTCGCGGACGCCGTGCGGCGCTTCGAGACGTGGGAGGTCGGCTTCCGCGCGGAGGATGCCCGCTCACAGGCCGAGCGCTTTGGGCGTGCTGTCTTCCAGCGCGCCATGTTGTCCGAGGTGGAGTCCGTCCTCAGGGTGTCGAGGAAATCCCCACGTCGCGTGGCGGCGGTGTGACGCCGCTGTCATCCCAGGCTCCGTCTTTCATCAGCGAGTCGTGTCCACCTCTTGTCACTGTCCACCCGGGGCAGGGGTAACTCGTTGGTTTCACGGGATTTTCCGTGCTACGACGCCAGCCTGTCAGAGGGAGTCGGGCAGGGCACGTGCTCGTTGTACCGGGGTGCGAGTCTTGCAAAGGGGTGGCGCCCCGTTGACCAGGTTACAGGAGTCCAGGCGTGTTCAGTCGTCTCCAGCGCTTCTACACGTCCATCAAGGTTGTCGCGGACATGGTGATGCTCGCGGTGGCGTTCGCCTTGGCGTACGCCACGCGGTTCTCCGGCATCGTCCCCGTCACGGAAGGAATCCCACCCTGGGAGGATTCGCTCGTCTCGCTGCTGATGGTGCTCGTCATCTTCCCGGCGGCCTTCAAGCAGTCGAGGCTCTACGCGACGAACCGCTCCCGGACGAACACGGGTGAGGTGTTCGAGGTCTTCAAGTCCACCATCACCGCGACGCTCATCCTGGTGGCCGCGACGTACTTCGCGCGGGAGCGTTACTCGCGCCTGACGCTGGTCATCTTCGTCGTCTACGCCTTCGTGCTGGTGACGTGCATCCGGCTGGCGTTCCGCTACGTGTTGAGCGAGGTGCGTCGCCGGGGCCACAACCTCAAGTCCATCCTCGTCATCGGCGCGGGGGAGTTGGGCCAGCGTGTCGTGGAGACGGTGGAAGGTCACCGCGAACTGGGCTTCCGCGTGACGGGCCTTTTGTCGCTGCGGCCGGAGAAGGTGGGCCAATACGTCAACGGGGTGCGCATCATCGGCCACGTGGACGACGTGGAGCGCGTGCTGGATGCGCAGCCGGTGGACCAGGTCATCCTCGCGCTGCCGCTGGAGGACCAGGCGCACGTGAAGCGGCTGATGGAGCAACTGGCGCTGCGCACCGTGGACGTCAGGGTGGTGCCGGACCTCTACCAGTACATCACCCTGTACGGCGGGCTGGAGGAGTTCGGCGGCCTGCCCATCATCCGGCTCCAGGGTGACCCGATGGAGGGCTGGAGCCGCGTCTCCAAGCGCGCCTTCGATATCCTCTTCTCGCTGCTGGCCATCCTCGTCACCGCGCCGCTCATGGCGGCCACCGCGCTGGCGGTGCGGCTGACCAGCCGCGGTCCCATGCTCTACCGACAGGAGCGCATGGGGATGGATGGCCGCACCTTCCACATCCTCAAGTTCCGCACCATGCGCGTGGACGCGGAGCATTCCGGGGCGATGATGGCGGCCAAGGACGACCCGCGCCGCACCGTCATCGGCACCGTCCTGCGCAAGTACTCCCTGGATGAGCTGCCGCAGTTCTTCAACGTGCTGACGGGGGACATGAGCCTGGTCGGCCCGCGCCCCGAGCGCCCCGTCTTCATCGAGGAGTTCAAGCGGCAGATTCCGCGCTACCACCTGCGGCACAAGGTGAAGGCGGGCATCACCGGCTGGGCGCAGATCAACGGCCTGCGCGGTCAGACGTGCATCGAGAAGCGCATCGAGTACGACCTGTACTACATCGAGAACTGGTCGCTCTTGATGGACCTGAAGATTCTCGTGCGCACCGCGCTGGGCGGCTTCCTCTCGAAGAACGCCTACTGAGCAGGCAGGCGTGCCCAGGCCACGGAAATCCGTGGCCTGGGCCCCGCGTCGGACACGGATTTCCGTGAGCGCGACGCGCGGTGGACGGCGGTCGCTACTGGATGTTCCAGACCACGGTGCCGCTGCACGTCGTATTGCTGTAGCAGCCGGCGCGAATCTGGAGCGTGCCGGACGTGGTGGCGGTGAAGCTCAAGCTGGAGCCTCGGCCGCCGCACGCGTCGTCATTGGCCGCGGACTGGGTGGCGCCGCTGAAGAGGCGCAGGTACGTGTCCCCGGTGAAGGACGCGCCCGTCGCTCCGCAGGTGGCCACGGTGAGGACCTGGCCGGCGGTGACGGTGAGGTCGCGGTTGGTGGTCGCCTGCTGGGCGCTGTTGGTGTTGCTCCCGCTGAAGGCGAACGAGCCGGACGTGGCCGGCGGGGGATTGCCCCCGGAAATCTCCCAGACGACGGTGCCGCCACAGCTTCCGGTTGAATAGCAGCCGGCGCGCACCTCGTACTCGCCCGCGGTGGTGGCGGTGAAGGTGATGCTGGAGCCCCGGCCGCCGCACGCGTCGTCGTTGGTGGCGACGGAAGTGCCCGCGGGGTTGAAGAGCCGCATGTACGTGTCACCCGTGGTCTTCGCGCCCGTCAGCCCACAGGTGGCCACGGTGAGCTGCTGGCCGGCGGTGAGGGCCAGCTTCTTGTTGGTGGTGTTCTGCTGCGCGTTGTTGGTGTTGGTGGCCGTGTACGTGAAGGAGTTGGCCGGCGGAGGCGGCTCCTCCGGGGGCGGCTCGCCGTTGCCGTTGGGGTCTGGGCAGCCGGCGGTGGGCAGCGCGCACTGGGGGAGGTTTGCGCCCAGGTGGCTGACGACGGCCTGGATGGGCACGCCCCGGTTGGGGCAGTTCGCGCAGTGGTGCAGGGAGACGACCAGGTGGTCCGAGTAGCCCACCACGGGCGAGCCGGACGAGCCTCCCTGCGTGTCCGCGAAGTAGCCCACGTCATTGGGGCCGCCGGATTGGCAGGACGCCTCGTTCAGGCTGTAGACCTCCGCGAAGCCAGACTCGTCGGTGGAGTCCGTGGAGGTGACGGCGATCTTCTTGCCGTACCCCGCCGGGTGCTGGGGAATGTAGATGCGCTCGTTCACCACCGCGCCCGCGCCGCGCATCTGGAGGTAGCCGAAGCTGTTGGTGGGATTCACCGCGAGCCGCACCAGCGCGTAGTCGCGAGGCGCGTCCGCCTGCACCAGCGTGCCGCCGGAAATGACGTGGCCCGGACAGCCGAACCAGCTCCCGCAGCTCGTCGCACAGGTGGCGCCCTCGGCCATGAACTCGAAGTCGGTGTTCTGCGCATCGCTGGCGGTGCCGATGCAGTGCTGGTTCGTGAGGATGTGGCCCTGGCTGCCCACGAGCCAGCCGGTGCAGGCGCTGGAGCCACCGATGAGCAGGCGCGCCACGGGACGGGCGCGGCCATAGAGGGTCGGCTCGCTGGTGGCGTAGCAGGGAGCCCACCCCGAGTCGTCCACGCCGCACAGGGCCTTGTTCAGCTCGGACGTGAAGCCCTGCTCCGCGTTGGTGTAGCCGCGCGCGAAGCGGTCGATGGAGTAGCCGTGCTGGTTGAGGATGCCTCGGCGCCCTGGGGAGTCGGTGCCGTGCAGCTCGACGATGGCGGTGTCGCCGGGGATGTGCATGGCCCAGAAGCCGTCGCGCGCCCCCGGGTGCGAGCCGTCATACCGCCGCGAGCGCGTGCCGTCCGGCGAACGCACCACGACGAAGTCTCCCTCCTCCAGCTCCAGCCGCTCGAAGTGCGCGGCGATGTACGCGGCCCCCGGGTGGGTGATGACGTCGGTGTGCAGCGGACCGCTCTGCCTGCGCAGCTCCGCGGTGGCGTAGGGATGTGCCGACTCGAAGCGTCGGTACACGTCCTCGCCGACCTTCGTGGCGCGCTGGGAAGCGGGGGAGGCCGCCGCCTTGCACACGGGGGCCGAGGCCAGCGCGGCCGGCGCGCTGAGTGTCAGCGCGGCGACGAGACCTGCGAGCTGGATTCGTTTCATCTGCTCTCCTGTGGGGATGGGACTTCGCAGCTCAGGCTGCACAACCGGTTATAGCGGTTATCACTGACAGAGCCGCCTCCCTGTTGATGATTGAGTTGCAAGAGCAGGAGGATGTGTGGGGCCGGTGGCGTTTGTGCGGGGGAAGGGTTCTGGATGCAGAAAGGACACCGCCTCGCGGGGAGGGCGGTCGGCGGAGCCCCGTCTGATTTCACACGGAGCGCGATTGTTGCGGCCGGGTTGTGTGCGAGGTGCCGGGG
>NZ_VIFM01000669.1 GCF_006636215.1 Myxococcus llanfairpwllgwyngyllgogerychwyrndrobwllllantysiliogogogochensis
CCCTGGGCCATCCTGTCGGTGTTCGTGTTCATCTGGGGCCTGCCGCCCGTCAAGGCCTGGCTCAACGGCCTGTTCGCGCCGTCCTTCCCGATGGCGGGGCTGCACAACCTGATCGAGAAGGTGCCGCCCGTCGTGCCCGTGCCCACCAAGGAGGGCGCGGTCTACACGCTGAACCTGCTGTCGGCCACCGGCACGGCGATCCTGCTGTCGGCGGTGGTGAGCGCCTTCCTGATGAAGTACAACCCGGTCGCCATCGTGCGCACCTTCCTGAAGACGATCTGGCTGGTGAAGTACTCGCTGCTCACGATCGTGCTCATGCTGGCGCTGGGCACGCTCACGCGCTACTCGGGCACCGACACCACGCTGGGCCTGGCGTTCGCCAACACGGGCGTGCTCTACCCGTTCTTCGGCACGCTGATGGGCTGGCTGGGCGTGGCGCTCACCGGCTCGGACACGGCCTCGAACGTGCTGTTCGGCGGCATGCAGAAGGTGGCGGCCGAGCAGCTGGGGCTGTCGGCCAACCT
>NZ_VIFM01000670.1 GCF_006636215.1 Myxococcus llanfairpwllgwyngyllgogerychwyrndrobwllllantysiliogogogochensis
GGTGATGTTGGCGGGCAGCGGCGTGGGCCGGTTCCACCAATTCGGACTGCCGGCCTCCTGCACCACGGCGATGGGCTCGCCGTTGACCACATGGGCCGAGACGCGCGTGATGTTGATCTTGGGCGCCTCCACGCGCCAGCCCAGGTGGCGGCCGAGGATATCGACGGGAATGGTCTTGCCCACGTCGGACGCGGTGGTGAGCACGGGCGTGGCGCCGATCAGCGCGGCGATGCGCTCGCTCCATTCGTTGGCGCCGCCCACGTGGCCCGAGAGCACGGGGATGACGAACTGGCCGGCATCGTCCACCACCGTGATGCCCGGGTCTTCGTCCTTGGATTTCAGCACCGGGGCGATGAGGCGCACCACGGCGCCGAGCGAGACGAAGAAGACCAGCTGGTCGTACTGCGCGAAGAGCGGCGCGATCTCGTCGCGCAGCGCGCCTTCGTAGGCGCGCACGGTGTTGGGCAGTCCCTTGAAGGCCGCTGCGAACTTGGCGGCGGTGCAGACATGCGCCTGGGGCACGT
>NZ_VIFM01000671.1 GCF_006636215.1 Myxococcus llanfairpwllgwyngyllgogerychwyrndrobwllllantysiliogogogochensis
GCGGCAGGTCGGGCGCCTGGAAGAAGCCCTGGCCGGCGCCGGGGGCGACACCGCGCCCGTGCTGGAGCGCACCGGCATCCGCGAGCTGGACCGCATCGTGGATGGCTTCAACGGCTTCGGCGCGCGGCTGCAGGAGGCCCGCGCCCGCCTGAAAGCCCTGGGGCTGGAAAACCTGACCCTCAAGCTGTGGGTGCCCACCAGCTCGCAGGCGTGGAATCCCAGCCCGCTGAAAACGGCGGAGCTTATCCAGGCGGATATGGCGCAGATTGGCGTTAAGGTGATTATTGTGCCGGTAGAGGGACGTTTCCAGGAGGCGCGCCTGATGGACATGAGCCACGACCTGACGCTCTCCGGCTGGGCGACGGACAGTAACGATCCGGACAGTTTCTTCCGACCGCTGCTGAGCTGCGCGGCCATCGCCTCGCAAACCAACTTTGCCCACTGGTGTAACCGGGAGTTTGACGACGTGCTGCAAAAAGCGCTGCTCTCGCAGCAACTCTCCTCGCGGATGGACGCTTACAAAG
>NZ_VIFM01000672.1 GCF_006636215.1 Myxococcus llanfairpwllgwyngyllgogerychwyrndrobwllllantysiliogogogochensis
GAGCATGGCGGCCCGGCCTGTTCGTGAATGTCGAGGTCGTGGCCGACGAGGCCACCGTGCCCGTGACGATTGCAGCAGACGCAGTCCAGACGGTTGGCGAGAAACCCGTGGTCTTCCTGAAGGTCAATGGAGGCTTCATTGCGCAGCCCGTGCAGTTGGGGCGCAGCGACGGAAAGCGGATCGAGGTCCTTCAGGGCATCAAGCCTGGAACGCCTTACGCAGCGTCGGGCAGCTTCGTCGTGAAGTCCGAACTGGGCAAGGCATCCGCCGAGCACACGCACTGACCACGGAGCCTCACACATGTTTGAAAAACTGATTCGATTCTCGATCGAGCAGCGATGGCTAGTGCTGCTCGCTGCCCTTGCGATGGGTGCACTGGGCGTCTTCAACTACCAGAAACTTCCCATCGATGCTGTTCCGGACATCACCAATGTCCAGGTCCAGATCAACACACAGGCTGCCGGCTACTCGCCTCTTGAGACCGAGCAGCGGGTCACCTACCCCATCGAGACAGTCATGGCG
>NZ_VIFM01000673.1 GCF_006636215.1 Myxococcus llanfairpwllgwyngyllgogerychwyrndrobwllllantysiliogogogochensis
CGTCGGCAGCGTCAGATGTGTTAAAGAGACAGGGCTCGCGAAAAGGGCCAGCTCCCGCTCTGGAGGTGATAGCTGCGCTTGCCGGTGCCGCAACCCCCGCTGGCGCTGTCCCGTGCCGGGACACTGTAGCGGTTGCACGTGTCGCTCATTCGGTGTTAAGCGGCGCCCGCGTGTGAAGGGGTTGGATCGGGTGGCATGGGAAATCCGAGGGTTTCCCAGGGTTTGGGGAGGCGTCCGAATGGTGGAGCAAGAACCCCCAAATAAGGTCGGTTCGGACGGCAGCGAGCTGGGACCCATGGCTCGCCACATGCGGGCGGCCGAGCCCTACGTCTCGGCGGTGTGGAAGCTGGTGGGTGGGGCGGTGGTGGGCGTGCTGGGCGGCTACTGGCTGGACGGAAAGCTGGGAACGGCGCCGTGGCTGCTCCTGGGGTTGAGCCTGCTGGGTATCTGCGTGGGCTTCTACGGATTCCTCCGGGAGATGGCCCGACTGGGGAAGCGGAAGTGACGGGGCAGGGCGAAGAG
>NZ_VIFM01000674.1 GCF_006636215.1 Myxococcus llanfairpwllgwyngyllgogerychwyrndrobwllllantysiliogogogochensis
CCCCCGGCCGCTCCAGCGCCGCCCGCACCACCCTCACCCCGGAGATGGGCTCGAACTCCGCCTCCACGCTCCCAGGCTCGAAGGCCGCGCGCTCGGCCAGCTCACTCAACCGCCGCACGTGGGCAAGCACCTGCTGCTCCACCACCGCGTCCCGCTCCAGCCCGTGCTCCTCCAACAACTCCTCGTCCGCGGCGCCCGCACCACCCCGCGCCCACAGCGCATCCAGCGCCTCCGCGCTCAACAGGCCACTCTGCAACAGCGCCTGCGCCGGACTCTGATACCCAAACCCCAGCCGCGTCCCCACGAGGTCACCCTCGCGCAGCATCAACCGCGACTCACGCCCTCCTGCGGACAAGGTCAGCCATCCCGTGGCTCGGGACTTGTGGGCGGAATACAGCGCTTCGGCGGCCTGCGACGGAATCATCCTCGCCGCAGTGTAGTCCCTCCTCACCGCCCCTCAACTTGCCGAGGGTGCCCGCCTGCCCGCCCCGGTGAAACACACCTGTCGCAGCGCCTCGTAGG
>NZ_VIFM01000675.1 GCF_006636215.1 Myxococcus llanfairpwllgwyngyllgogerychwyrndrobwllllantysiliogogogochensis
CGTGGAGCAGGAGCCGCGCGAGCGCGTACTGGCGATCGCTCGCGAACAGCACTATCAGCCGAGCATTCACGCGCGCTCGCTGCGCGATAACCGCAGCCATACCATTGGTCTGGTGGTGCCGGAGATCACCAACTACGGGTTTGCCGTTTTCTCCCACGAGCTTGAGACGATCTGCCGGGAAGCCGGCGTGCAGCTGCTTATCTCCTGCACCGACGAAAACCCAGGTCAGGAGAGCGTGGTGGTCAATAACATGATCGCCCGCCAGGTCGACGGCCTGATTGTCGCCTCTTGTATGCACAGCGATGCCGACTATCAGAAGCTCAGCGAACAGCTGCCGGTGGTGCTGTTTGACCGCTCCCCCAGCGACAGCGCCCTGCCGCTGGTGATGACCGACTCGGTCACCCCAACGGCCGAGCTGATCTCCCGTATCGCGCCTCAGCATGCGGACGAGTTCTGGTTTCTCGGCGGCCAGCCGCGGCTGTCGCCGTCGCGCGACCGGCTGGCGGGGTTCACCCAGGGCC
>NZ_VIFM01000676.1 GCF_006636215.1 Myxococcus llanfairpwllgwyngyllgogerychwyrndrobwllllantysiliogogogochensis
GGCCACCGGAGAACGCCGCCGGATAGCGCTGGCGGCTGGCCGGGTCGAGGCCGACCTCCTGCATGGCAAGGATCACCGCCTGTTCGCGTTCGGCCGCCGTCAGCGTCGGCTGGTGGACGCGCAAGCCTTCCTCAATGATCTGCTGCGCCGTGAGGCGCGGATTGAGCGACGAGTTCGGATCCTGAAAAACCACCTGCATCTGTCGGCGCAGCGGTAGCAGCTGTCGGCGGTTACGCCCCTGAATCGGCTGGCCGGCGAAGGTTATCTTGCCCCCGGACGGGATCAGGCGCAGCAGGGCCAGGCCGGTGGTGCTTTTACCGGAACCCGATTCCCCCACCAGGCCCAGCGTCTCGCCGGCGCGCAGCTGAAAGCTAAGGCTGTTGACCACCCGATGATGATCGACCACCCGACGCAGGATCCCTTTGCGAACGGGAAACGCCACCTTTAAATCGTCCGCCTGCAGCAGCACCGGGGCATCGGCGGCCAGCGGCACCGGCTCCCCGTCCGGCTCGCTATCCAGC
>NZ_VIFM01000677.1 GCF_006636215.1 Myxococcus llanfairpwllgwyngyllgogerychwyrndrobwllllantysiliogogogochensis
GGCCTGCTCGATGTTGAGCGCGGCCACGCGCAGGTCGCGGTTGTTCTCCAGCGCGATCGCGATGAGCTGCTGCAGGCGCGGATCGGGGAAGAACGCGCGCCAGTCGATGTCCGCCGCCGGCGTGCCGGCCGTCTCCACCGACGTGGGCTCGTGCCGCCAGCTCATCGAGGGGCTGGACGAGGAAGACCGCGCGCTCGGCGCCTCGGGCAAGGTGGTGCCCATCGCCGACCCGCAGCAGCTGGCGGACGCCTCGCTCGCACTCATCAACGACGCGCCCGCCTGGCATGCCGCGAGCCGCGCCGCCGTGGCGCGCGTCGAACGCTACTACACCGACACGCTCATGTTCGACCGCTACCGGCGCGTCTATGAACAGGCGCTCGCACAGACGGAGGGCCCCCGCTGATGGCCGGCATCGGATTCGAGCTGCGGCGCATGCTGCGCAAGAACACCCTGGTGGGCCTCGTGCAGGCCTACGCGTACGCGGGCGTCATCGGCTCCGGGCCGTGGGTGTTCTCCATCG
>NZ_VIFM01000678.1 GCF_006636215.1 Myxococcus llanfairpwllgwyngyllgogerychwyrndrobwllllantysiliogogogochensis
CTCGCGAAGCGTGTGCGGCCTCCGGTGGGCCGTGGCCGGGAAAAGGGTTGCCGCATCATAGACCCGGCCGGGCCATCTTTGCGCGCGGGCCCCTGACGCGCCCGCCGGGCCCTCAGCCCAGTTCGCTGAACCGCTGCACCGGCGCCAGATCGGGGAAGTCGCCCGCGCGCCGCTCGCGCATCGCGCCCACGGCCTCGCCGACGTGGCGGTTGCTCCACACGGCGCCCTGCAGCCAGCCCATCTGGCGCAGGCTGTCGTCCACCGAATGGTCGCGCGCATAGTGCACCGCCTGCTTGGTGCCCCAGACCGCGACGGGCGGCTTGGCGGCGATCTCGCGCGCGCAGGCCAGGGCGGCCTCCAGCATCGCCTCCTGGCTGGAGAACACTTCGTTCACCAGCCCGCAGGCCAGGGCACGGGAAGCGGGCAGGCGGCGGCCGGTGTAGGCCAGTTCCTTGACGATGCCCAGCGGGATCAGCTTGGGCAGGCGCTGCAGCGTGCCCACGTCGGCCACCATGCCGA
>NZ_VIFM01000067.1 GCF_006636215.1 Myxococcus llanfairpwllgwyngyllgogerychwyrndrobwllllantysiliogogogochensis
CTCCAGACCTGGGCGTGGCGGAGGTGGCGATGGGCGAGCGCTTCGACTCGCTGGAGCTGCTGGGGCGCGGGGGGATGGGGGAGGTCTACAAGGCGAGGGACCGGAGGTTGGGTCGCTTCGTGGCGCTCAAGTTCGTGCGGGAGGCGGACCCGGACCGCGTCATGCGCTTCCTCCAGGAAGCCCGCGCGCAGGCGCGCATCGTCCATCCTCACGTCTGCCGCGTGTACGAGGTGGGCCGTGTCGGCGCGCGGGACTTCATCGCGATGCAGCTCGTGGACGGCACCCGGCTGGACCGCGTGGCGCCCGACATGTCGCTGGGCGAGAAGGTCCAGGTGATGCGGGAGGTCGCCTCGGCGATGCACGAGGCGCATCGGCTGGGCGTCATCCACCGCGACCTCAAGCCCTCCAACATCCTGGTGGAACGGCAGGAGGAGCGGCGCTGGTACCCGGTGGTGACGGACTTCGGGCTGGCCCACGACGCGGACCTGGAGCAGGGCCTCACGAAGACAGGGGCGGTGCTGGGCACGCCGTCGTACATGGCTCCCGAGCAGGCGCGCGGAGACCGCGCCAGCGTGGACCGGCGCACGGATGTCTATGGCCTGGGCGCCACGCTGTACGAGTTGCTGACGGGGGTGCCGCCGTTCCGCGACACCACCTCCGTGGGCACGCTGCATCAGGTGTTGCACGAGGACGTGGTTGCTCCTCGACTGCGCGTGCCGGAGGTGGCGGGCGACCTGGAGACCATCGTCCTGACGTGTCTGAACAAGGACCCGGCGCGACGGTATGCCTCGGCGCGCGCGCTGGCGGAGGACCTGGACCGGTACAGGGATGGTGAGCCCATCCTCGCGCGAAGACCGGGGCTCGTCGCACGAGGACGGCGGTGGGCGGGCAAGCACCGCGCGCTCGTCGTCGTCTCCGCCGTCTCCCTGCTGAGTGTGCTGGTCGTCTCCGTCCTGGGTGTGCGCTCGTGGAGTCAGGCCGAGGGACGCGCCCGTCTGGCGGAGCACCTGGGGCAGCAGGTGAAGGACGTGGAGTGGCTGATGCGCGCGGCCTTGATGGCGCCGCTGCATGACACGCGTCCGGAAGAGCGGCTCGTGCGGGAGCGGATGGTCCAGCTCACCTCGACACCGCACGCGCTGGGGGCGCATGGCGAGTCGCTGGTGCATTACGCACGAGGCCGTGGCCATCTGGCGATGGGCGAGCTGGAACAGGCCCGCGAGGAGCTGACTCGCGCGGCGGGGCTGGGGCTGGATTCTCCCGAGCTGAATCTGGCGTTGGGGAAGACGCTGGGCGGCCTGTATCTCCTGGAGATGGAGACGGCGCGACGCCGGGGCGGGCCCGAGTGGGTGGCCGAGCATGCGCGGACCCTGGAAGTGGACCTCCTCGCGCCCGCCCTGCGCGCGCTGGAGCGAGGGCAGGGCGCGGCGGGGGAGTCGCCACGGCTGCTGGCGGGATGGATGGCGTTCTATCGCCAGGACCTGGCTGGGGCGGAGGCCGCCGCGTCGGGTGCGGAGGCCGAGACTCCGTGGATGTTGGAGCCTCGGATGCTCGCGGCGGACGTGGCTCACGCGCGGGCCATGGAGCGGCTGGGGCGTGGAGACTACGAAGCCGCGCGCGCGGACTTCCTGGAGGCAGCGCGTCGCTATGAGCGGGCGCTGGAGTTGGGGCGCAGCGATGCGCGGGGCCACGAGGCGCTCGCGGAGGTCTGGCTCCAGCAGGCGGACCTGGACCGGAAGCAGGGCCGCTCGCGCAAGGCCTCGTTGTCGCTGGCGCTGGAGGCGAGTGAGCGGGCGCTCGTCGCATCGCCCATGCGCGCGTCCGCGCACACGAAGCGGGCGCTGGTCTTGATGAATGCCTATCGCGCGGCGAATCCCCTGGATGGGAACGAGGAGCCGAAGCGGCTCCTGGGCGAAGCCATTGCGTCCGCCTCGCGAGCCATCGAGCTCGAACCCCGGGAGGTCCTGGCGTACGACACGCTGGGCTTCAGTCTCTTCCTGCGGGGGCTTCAAGTCGCGCGCGAGGGCGGAGACCCCGGGGCGTCGTGGGACGAGTCCATGGCCCAGCTCACCCGGGCACTGGAGCTGGAGCCGGCCTACCCCTGGGGACACAATGACCTGGCGCTCGTGCACCGGTGGAAGGGCAATCATCAGCGCGAGCACGGCCTGGATCCGCGCCCCGAATATGAGGCTGCGGGGAAGCACCTGCGGCTCGCGCTGCGCACGGACCCCCGGTACCTCTTCGCGCACTCGAACCTGGCGGAGCTGCACAACGCGCTGGCGACGTATGCGCTGTCGCGAGGCGAGGACCCGGGGCCGGACGTGGAGCGGGCCCTGGAGGCGGGACAAGGCGCGCTCGCGTTGGATGGTCGCTTCTACTCCGCGCTGAACGAGGTGGCGCTGGCGGAGCTGACCCGCGCCTCGTACCTCATCGACGTGGGAGGTGACGCGAGTCCCACGTTGACCCGGGCGCTCGATGCACTCGCCCGCTCGCTGAGCATCAATGCGACGGCGGGGCGCACCCACTTCCATGTCGCGTCGGCGCACTTGTTGTTGGCGACCCAGGCGGTGCGTGACGGGAAGTCTCCCGAGACTCCGCTGGCGGATGGGCGCCGGGCGCTGGAAGAGGCGTTGCGTGTGGACGCGCGCTGCGCGGATTGTCGCGTCGTGGGCTCGAGTCTGGAGTTGGTGGGCGCGGAGTGGGCCCGGCGGCAGGGGAGGAGCGCGGTGGAGACGCTCCTGCGAGCCCGTGCCGAGGCCCGTCGCGCCGTGGCGCTCTATCCGTATCTCGAGGCCCATGTGTCGCTCGCGCGGGCTTCGTGGAAGCTGGCTGAGGCGCAGCCCCTCGCGGAGGCGAGAGTCGCGCTGTCCGAGGGCTTGAGACAGGTGGAGCTGGCGATGCGGCTCGACCCGGATCAGGCGCAGGCACATGCGCTGCGTGCCGGGCTGTTGTTCATGGAGGCGCGGGTGGGCTCCACGCAGGAGGAAGGTGTCCGTCAGGCGAAAGCCGCGCTCGCGCGAGCCCTGGAACACAACCCCTTGCTTCGTCGTGAGTACATCGAACTGATACGAGGCCTGGACGCCATGATCCAGGTCCCCGTCGCAGGACCTGCAAAGTGGTTGGCCCCCGTAGAGCATCCAGGGGTCATCCACCTCCAGGCCCCCGGCGGTGAACGGTTGCTCGACACCCAGCGAGGCGTGAAGCCCCGTCAGCGGTGACCCTGACATCATTGCACATGGATATGGGTAACGGAATGAAAGACAAAACAGGGCGACGGTTCCGAAGGCCAGCAGCGCTCTGGCTGGGATTGTTTCCATGGGTCGGCTGTGGACAGCCCACCGGCGCGCCAGGAGCGCAGGTTTCGACAGTCGCTGCTCTGTCGGGGGCTCAGGCTCAAGCCCGTATCGCCGCTGGCGATTCCCATTCGCTGGCGCTGCGCTCAGACGGCACTGCGTGGGGCTGGGGCTACAACGCATTCGGCGAGGTGGGGGATGGCATCACGAGCAAGCGCTCCACCCCGGTGCCGGTGCCCGGGCTGATCGGGATATAGCCGCATCCTCCTGGTGAGCGAGCGCAACGCGGACACGGTGGACCTGTACCGCACCGGATTGTCGAGACACCCAGGCGGTCGTAATCAGGCCGCTTGTTTCAGCTGCGGCAGCGCTCGCCGGGCCTGACTCGGCGAGAGGAAGTTGTGGCGCTCCAGCAGCCGGTGCTCGTTGTATCGGTGGGCCCACTCCAGCAGGGCCGTCCGGAGGTACTCCACGGGGGAGAAGATGCGCACCCAGAGCAGGCGCTCCTTGAGGGTGCGAATGAAGCGCTCGGCGCAGCCACTGCCCTCGGGGCCTTCGAACAGAAGCAGTACCCGGGTGTGAGCAGCAACCAGAGAACCAGGGTGACCCGCGCCATTGCAGTTATCGATGAGAGGAGGCTCCTCTTCCGTCTGGCTCACCTGGATGCTAGGTATCAAATATTCAGCTCTTTCTACCGTCACCAAATCCTCATGAACGCCTCCGCCGTCAATGCGTCCCCAGCCTTTGACAGTCGTCCACTACCGCAGCCGCCTGCAGCCGTGACGCCCTTTCTGTCGGATGTCGCCACGAAGAGAGGAGGGGGCTGGTGAAGGGCTTCGGCTGTCTAGCGGTGCTGTTTGGGGGTGCACTCAAGCTCTGGTCAGCCTTTTGGGTAATCGCCCTGCTCGTCGCCCACGCGCACGGGAAAATACAGGAGCCGGCCAAAATGGTTGCCGCCCTGTGGGGGGTGATGGTCGTACTCCCCTTCCTGCTCGGCCAATTTCTGTGGAAGAAGGGGCGTTCGTCCCAAGAAGAGCGCGAGCACGCTCACTGGGTAACGCCGACCGTGGAGCGCCGTGACCCCATGGCTGAGCTGGCTGACTTCATCCGCAACAAGGGGGATGTCACCGTCAAGGACGTGGCCATCTTCTGTCAGGTGTCGGAAGAGAAGGCTGAACAATTCATCCTGAAGCTCATCGCCGCCGGTGAAATCAACCGAGTCTTCGAACCCCAGAAGGGGGCTTACGTTGTTTCCTCCTTCACCCCGGGGCGGACTTCCGCCGGCTTCCTGTCGAGCGCTGTTTCCCTCGGCAACGTGAGCGCAGATGCATCCGCTTCATCAGAAAACGTCACTGTCTCAACTCGGCGCCTCGAGCACCGCTGCCCTTCGTGCAACGCTCCACAGGACCTCGGCGAATCAAGTCCCGGAGACAAGCGCGTCTGTCCCTATTGCGATATCGCCTTCCTGGTGGTCGCCGCGTCGCCCGGCCCCTGAACAAAGAGCCCGCCTGCTGCTGGAGGAGGAGATTCGAGGCCTGCTGACGTCCTTGGGGCACCTGGACGTGGTTACACTCCGCCTTGGCCCTGACCTGCTGGGCACGCCCTAGTGGCGCGGTGGCAGGCCCGTCGCGAGCTTGCCGTTGTCCCGCCACAGGATGCGCTGCCCCGACGGTGCCTCACAGCGCTCGATTCGGGGGCCATGCTCCGGATGCAGGGGAATCTCCGGGTGACGCCGGTGCTCGGGGTTGAGGCAGACCGCGCCCTCGGGACTCCAGAGGGCCTCCAGGAAGTCGGTGCGCTCGATGCCGCCCTCCGCGTCCCGTCCAAACCCATACTCGTCCCGCTTGACGATGCGCGTGCCCGTCAGCGTGTAGCTCTTGAGGTCGCCCTTGCCCACGAAGTACGCCGCGCGCTTCGCCTGGAGACAGGAGCCATAGACATATTCCCGATTCGGGTCCGACACCCCTGTCTGGGGATTCCAGGGGCTGTAACCCCAATCCAGGCACGTGACGATGGCGCCGGACTCGCAACCAAGCGTCGTGACGTTGGCGTCGGCGGTGACGGCGGCATTCATGTCATCCACCACCCGCCCCGGGAGGATGCCCACCCGGCCCCGCGCGGACCCGCCGCACGGATTCGTCCAGGCCGGATGATTGCCATTGGGGTCTCTCAACCGGTGTCGTACCTCGTACTTCTGAAGCTGGAACGGCGGGAGGAGTTGGTCGGTTCCCAGCGGGACGAGCTGGAGCTCGAAGAACGTCTCCTCATCCGGCACGTTCCGGAAGAGCACGTCGAACGTGAAGCCCGCGAGCGCCGGCCCCTGGAGCGTCTGGATGTCCTCTGGCTTGCTGCACTTCGTCCGCGACTGACAGTAATTGACGACGAGCTGGTCCCCGTTGCCCTGCACGCTGTGAATCGCAACGAAGCTCGCGGGAGCGCCCTGCGGCGTGCGACCGAGCTGGCCCGGCAATACCCCCCGGAGCGTCGCGGTGTAGAAGAGCGTGCCCATGAGGCGGTCCCTCCCCTTGAGCACCACGTCCCCGGGCGCGCGGTTGACGAAGGCCTCCGGGCAGAACCGGAACTCCGTCCCCTGGGTGAAGCAGAAGTCGCTGCCCTCGACGATGTAGATGCCCTGGCCGTTCGAGTTGTCCGGGATGCACTGCCCCGTCGGACACTCCATCGGCGCCAGCGGTTGGGCCGTGGGCTCCAGGGGCGGGCAGTCCTTTCCCTTGCAAGGTGTGACGGGCAACTGGGTCTCCGAGTCCGTCACGTACTTGTCGCCCACGTCGGGCTGCCGGGGGTTCGGGTCTGAAGGTGACGGCGGGAGCTGGAGGGGCTTGAGGCAGGCGCTCGCGCCGAGGAGCGCCAGTGTCGCCAGCAGGATGGGGCCGGTGGTCCGGTGGGCTCCCCGCACGGGCGCCGCGATGTCGTCAGTCATGTTCCTCATGGTGGTGTCCCCTGGTGCCTCGTGATGCGTGCGCCCCATAGCGAGCGCCGTGCCACGGTTGAACGCGCCCCTGACATTCCCGTCGCCGGCGGGAGCATGTCCTCGCCAGGCGCCCGGGTCGCTCCGGAAATGGCACAAGCGCTGGCACCGTGCCGTGTGCCACCGCCCGGCGCGTATGATGACCCGGCATGGAACACGATGGGTCGACGCTCCGGCCGAGTGGTGATGGACGAGGGATGGAGGTCTCGGACGCGGCGCGCGTTCCCGGGCTGGTGCGCCTGTTCGGCGGAGGGGCGGCGCTGGCGGTGGCGCTCCGGCTCCCGCTGGAGGGGCTGGAGCTGGGGCGAGGTCCCCAACTCGGCGACGTCCAGGACCCGAGGATGTCGCGGCGCCATGCCCAGGTCCGCTTCGACGGGAAGCACTTCTGGGCCGTCGACCTGGGAAGCCAGAACGGAACCTGGGTGGATGGAGAGCCGCTCGCGCCCGGCGCGCCTCGCGAGGTGCGCGCTGTGCTCCGGATGGGAGACTCCCTCTTCGTGCCGAGCGTCGACGTGCGGCCCCTGGAAGAACACGGCGTCGGACTGGTGGACGGCTTCGTGCGGGGGCCCGGTGGCCAGAGGCTGCTCGCGGAGGTGACTCGCGCCGCGGAGCTGGGCTTTTCGCTCCACATCCATGGAGAGAGCGGCTCCGGCAAGGAAGGCATGGCGCGCGCCTTCCACCAACACGGTCCCCGGCGCGAGGGCCCCTTCGTCGCCGTCAACTGCGCGGCCATTCCCGAGGGCATCGCGGAGCGGCTCCTCTTCGGTGTCCGGCGCGGCGCGTACTCCGGCGCGGAGGCAGACGCCCAGGGATACCTGCAGGCCGCGGATGGCGGCACGCTGTTCCTCGATGAAGTGGTGGAGCTGGACCTGGCCGTCCAGGCCAAGCTGCTGCGCGCGCTGGAGACGCGCGAGGTGCTGCCCCTGGGCGCCTCCCGGCCGAAGACGGTGGACCTGCACCTGTGCTCCGCGAGCAACAAGGACCTGCGCGCCCTGGTGGCCCGGGGCGGGCTGCGCGAGGACCTGTACTTCCGCATGGGCCGGCCCGAGGTGGTGGTGCCTCCGCTGCGCCAGCGCCCCGAGGAGCTGCCCCTGCTGCTCCAACGCGAAGCGGAGCGGGTGGCACCGGGGCTCGGGCTCCACGTCTCCCTGGTGGAGCAGTGTCTCCTGCGGCCCTGGCCGGGAAACATCCGCGAACTCCTGGTGGAGCTGCGTGGCGCAGTCCAGGCCGCGCTGCTTCAGAGCGCCACCCGGGTGGAGGCTCGACACCTGAGCCCGAGCGCGGGAACAGCCTTTGGCCCCGGAAGCGTCACCGTGCGCGCCGGCCCCGAGCCTCGCGCGGATGCGATGGAGCGCGCCCAGGGGGATGTCCAGGAACGGGCCCGGATTGAAGAGGCCCTGCGCCAGCAGGGAGGCAATGTCTCCGCGACGGCGCGCGCGCTCGGCCTGCACCGCACCCAGCTTCGACGGCTGCTGCGCCGGCACGGCCTCGACGGCGCGGAGTCCTCCGAGCCCGAGTGAGCCGCGTTCTCCCGGATGCGCGCGCCCCGTGTGTGAGCCCGCATGACGGAGTGTCCGGTATCTCCTGGCGTCGCCGCCGGGCGTGGATGTCTACAATCCTGATGGACGACGCTGTTTCAAGCTCCTTTTCAATTTTGCCATTGCAGTCGTCCGCCAGGGCTTGTGTGTATTTGAGCTGGTAAAACAGGGAAAACCTGCCAGTATGCCGCGACGCGGCGAAGAAGGACTTTCACCGTCGCGCCAAGGTCCCGCGCCAGGCCGGACGTCATTCCCTGTCATCCGGAAGCGGGCAGGAGGAATCGTTTCGTGCAACTGCGTCGACATGTGGGTTGGGTAGCCGTCGTGTTGGGTGCATCCCTGGTGGCCGCGTGTGGCCCCGCCGCGCCGTCAGCTCCCGCGCCCGAGCCGGAGTCGGAGGGCCAGGTGTCCTCGCCGCTCACGGAGCTGGTCGTCAATGGAACCTTCAGTGGCGGGACGGTGGCGCCGTGGTGGAGCGGTGCCAACTCCCAGTCCGTGGTGGAGAACGGGAAGCTGCGCATCAACGTCACGGGGACCCCCGCCAATCCCTGGGATGCACCCTCGGGACAGGACAACATCGTCCTGGTGAATGGCCGGGCGTACACCCTGTCCTTCACGGCGTCCGCGTCGGCGACCGTGCGGGTGCGGGTGACGGTGCAGTTGGGGGCCGCGCCGTACACCGCGCCGCTGGACCAATACATCACCCTGGATGGCACCACGCGCACCTTCACATTCCCCTTCACCTCGAACCTGGCCACGACGGCGGGGCAGGTGACGTTCCAACTGGGCGGCGTGGGCGCCTTCTCGGCCTTCCTGGACAACATCTCCCTCACCACGGAGGACGGCGGGGGTGGCACCGGGCCGGTGGGGATGACGAGCGGCTTCTACGTCGACCCCAACTCCAACTCCGCCGTCTGGGTGCGCAACAACGGTGGGGACTCCCGCGCGGCGCGCATCCAGTCGTCCATCGCGAGCAAGGCGGGGGCGCGCTGGTTCGGCAACTGGAGTGGAGACATCGCCTCGGCGGTGTCCAGCTTCGTCGCCGCCGCGGACGCGGCGGACAAGCTCCCGGTGCTGGTGGCCTACAACATTCCCGGACGCGACTGCGGCAGTCACTCCGGCGGAGGCGCGGGCAGTCCCGAGGCCTACCGCACGTGGATCTCCGCCTTCGCCACCGGCCTGGGCAACCGCCCGGCCATCGTCATCATCGAGCCGGACGCGGTCGCCCAGCTCGACTGTCTGCCCAATGATGCGGAGCGACAGACGCGGCTCGGCCTCCTGCGCTACGCGACGGAGCAACTGAGAGACCGTGCGCCGAACACGTGGGCCTACTTGGACGGTGGCAACGCCAACTGGATTGCCGCCGACACGATGGCGCAGCGGCTGGAGTCCGCCGGCGTCCGCAACATCCGGGGCTTCGCGCTGAACGTGTCGAACTTCTACACCACGGCCCAGTCGACCACGTATGGGGCGGCGGTGAACGGCGCGCTCAATACGCGCTACGGCTACACGAAGCCCTTCGTGGTGGACACCAGCCGCAACGGCAATGGCCACAATGGCGAGTGGTGCAACCCGGCGGGCCGCAAGCTGGGCGTGCTGTCACAGGTGGGTGGGGGCGCGGAGATGCTCCTGTGGGTGAAGGTCCCTGGAGACTCCGACGGCAACTGCGGCATCGCCCCCACGACTCCAGCGGGCCAGTTCAGCCCCGACATCGCCATCCGCCTCATCGACGGGACCTGAGCCCAGGGGCTCCCGGAGCGCGCGACGAATCAGCCGCGCTTCGGGAGCAGCCGGGCCAGCTCGCGGTCCAGCGCCGCGGCGAAGCGCTGGCGGTCCTGGGCGTTGAAGCCGCTCGGGCCGCCTGTCACGACGCCGCTCTCCCGCAGCTCCTGCATGAAGTTCCGCACGGAGAGCCGCTCGGCGATGTTCTCCTCGGAGAACAGCTCCCCACGAGGGTCCAACGTCACCACGCCTCGCGGCACCAGCAGCGCCGCGAGCGGGATGTCCTGGGTGACGGCCAGGTCCCCGCGCTGGGCCGACGTGGCGATGTGCTGGTCCGCCACGTCGAGCCCCGCACCCACCTGCACGGTGGAGACGAACTCCGCGCGGGGCAGGTTCATCGCCCGGTTGGCCACGAACACCAGGGGCACCTTGAGGCGCTGTGAGGCGCGCAGGAGGATTTCCCGGACGGGGCCCGGACAGGCATCGGCATCGACCCAGATTTTCATGCGGCCCGCATCCTCGCGTGGATTCACGGCGCGGTGCTCCGGAATATTCGGCGTGGACCGTGCAGTGCGTCGACGAGCGCTCACTGGATGACGGCGACCCGGAGTGAACGGTGCCGCGTTGTGGACGAAGTGCTTGACGACGCGGGAGCGCGGCGCTCGGATGCGCGCCCATGTCCGAGCTGCTCACCCGTGCTGAAGCCTCGAATTACGCCGAAACCTCGCGTCATTCCGACGTGCTCGCCTTCATCGACGAACTCTGCCGCCGCACGAAGCTCGCCCGACGGGTGGACTTCGGGACCAGCGGCGAGGGTCAGCCGTTGGTGGCGATGGTCGTGAGCGACCGCAACTGCTTCACGCCAGAGCTGGCGCGCAAGCAGAAGAAGGTCGTCGTGCTGGTGGAGGCCAACATCCACGCCGGCGAGGTGGAGGGCAAGGAGGCGCTGCTCGCGCTCGCGCGGGATTTGACGCTGACGAAGCTGGGCGCGAAGTTGCTCGACAAGCTGTGCCTGGTCCTGGTCCCCAACTTCAACCCGGACGGCAATGACCGCATCAGCCCCAACAACCGCAAGCTCAACCTCAAGAGCCTGGAGGGGCAGGTCAACCCCGAGGGGGGCGTGGGCACGCGCTACACGGGCGAGGGGTGGAACCTCAACCGCGACAGCACGAAGCAGGAGGCGCCGGAGACGCGCGCCATGGCGAAGCTGCACCAGACGTGGTGGCCCGAGCTGTTCATCGACTGCCACACCACGGACGGCAGCATCCACGCCTTCGACCTGACGTTCGACACGTCCCACTCGAACGAGCCGCTGTTCCAGGAGCTGCGCGACTACAACCGGGCGATGCTGGAGCGCGTCTCCGAATCGGTGAGCAAGCGCCACGGGTTCGACAGCTTCTGGTACGGCAACTACCGCGAGGAGGACGTGCCCGCCTCGGGTTGGCACACGTACCCGGCGCTGCCGCGCTTCGGCAGCCACTACCGGGGGCTGCTCGGCCGGCTCGACGTGTTGCTGGAGACGTACAGCTACATCGACTTCCCGCGCCGCTGCGCCGTGACGCGCGCGTGGCTGTTGGAGCTGTTCCGCGAGGCGGCCCGGAGCTCGAAGGCGTTCCTCTCCGTCACGGAGGCCCAGCAGGCGGCCATCATCGCGCGCGGCAAGACGCCGGACCTCCAGTCGCTGGTGGGCATCAACTACGGCGTCGCCACCCGGGACGCGCAGGGCGCGCTGACGTTCGACTACCCGGCCTATGCGAAGGACGGGGACCTGGCGCGCATCCAGGCGTTCGACGAGAAGAGCATCGCGGAGCATCGCTTCCCCGGGAAGAAGCGCCGCGTCTACCGCGTGCCGCACTACCGCACGTTCATCCCGACGCAGGCGGTGAGCACACCGGAGGCGTACCTGGTGCCCGCGGAGCTGGCGCCCCGGCTGGAAGGGCAGGGCATCCGGTTCGAGGTGCTCCCGAAGCCGCGCCACTTCCTGGTGGACAGCTACCGGATTGCCCGGCGGGAGGAGACCTTCAGCCCCGACGTCGCGGCGAACGTGCCCGCGCCCGGCGAGGCCGAGGTGCCGCTGAGCCTGAAGCCCAAGCCGGTGCGCTTCGAGACGGTGCTGACGGTGTCCCCCGAGCGGACGAAGCGCGAGTTCGCCCAGGGGACGCTCTACGTGCCCACGGCGCAGCGCGCGGGCACGCTGGCCGTGTACCTGCTGGAGCCGCACTCCGACGATGGTTTCTGCCGGTGGCAGTTCCTGGACACGATGCTGGAGGTGGGCGGGCTCTACCCCGTGCACCGCGTGGTGAGCCCCGCCCCGGCTCCGAAGAAGGCGGAGTGAACGAGCGCGCGCTGGGGCCCCGTGCTCAGTTGGGGCTCCAGCAGAACTGACCGGTCTCCGCGGGCGCGGAGGTGACGCCCGTCGCATCCGTCACGCGGAACCGGACGTGCTTGCGGTAGTACGTACCGGTGGTGGAGAGCTTGAAGACGCACGTCTCCTCGCGCGACGTCGTCCCGACGCTCCAGTAGGGGCTGTTGGGGCCGTGTGGCTGGATATGTCCCTGGTGCCTCCAGATGACAGGCGCTGTTGAGTTGCAACTGTTTGCGGTATGCCGGCAGGGGTTGGGGCTCAAGACAGGGCGTTCCGTGAGACATTGAACCCGGGGCCACTGTCGCGCCACAGTGCGGGGTTTCGAAGGGGAGGCGCTCATGAGGAAGTCCGTCGGACTGAGTCTGTGGTTGATGTTGGGCCTGGGCTGCGCGCATTCGTCCGGGAAGCCCCAGGACGTGGTGTCCACCGTGGGCGCGATGACCTCGCAGGAGTTGTCCCTGCGCGCGGAGAAGGCCTACGACGCCGAGGACTTCGCCACCTGCGCCGATTTGCGGCGCCAGTCCGCGGAGGCCCTGACGGACCCCGACCTTCGCGCGGAGGAGTACTACTCCGCAGCCGGCTGCGCTTCTCTCGGAGGGCGCACCGAGGACGCGATGGCCTTCCTGAAGCGCGCGGCCGACAGTGGTTTCCTCTCCGTGGATCAGCTCCAGTTCGACCCCGAGCTGGCCTCGCTCCACTCGCTGCCGGGCTGGGCGCAGGTGGTGGCGGGTGTCCAGGCCAACCTGGACAAGGCGGGCACCCCACCCATGCCCATCCCCGTGCTCGCGACCATCGACGTGTCGCGCTCGCGTCGCGCCACCGCGGCCGAGGTCATCAAGATGCTCGGCCTGGAGGTGGGCAAGCCCATCGTCCGCAGCCGTCATCTCATGAAGAAGCGTGAGGAGGCGCTGCGTCAGCGCTTCAACCTCGTCTACACCCACGTGGGCGTCATCGCGTTCTTCGCGGAGGAATTGAAGGGGCAGGCCTTCGCCAGCGTGGACCTGGTGGATGCCGAGGATTCGCACCGCCTGAGCTTCCTCCCCGCACCCACCGGACACGTGGAGGACCCGGAGGGGCTCATCGCGCACTGGCTGGAGTACGAAGACAAGGTGGTGCGCCTCATGCGCGCCGGCGCGCTGAACACCGACCAGCCTCCGTCCTGTCGCGTCGCCCACTGCTCGTTCGGGTTCGGTCACCCCGAGCTCGCCCCCTACGAGCCGCGCTTCGTCGAGAAGGCCCCCGCCGCTCGGGAGGCGCTGCTGCGCATGCTGCGCGAGGACGCCGATGCGAACCGTCGCTCGGCGGTCCCCTATGTGCTGGGTTATGCCGGCACGCCGGAGCAGGTCATCGGGTGGCTCCTGCCCTTCTTCAAGGACCCGGACTCCGGCGTGCGCAACAACGTCGTCCGCTCGGTGCTGGCCTTCCAGCAGGGCCTGGACCGGCCCGTCGTCGACCTGTCCAAGGTCTTCGAGGCGATGACGATGCCGGACGTGTCGGACCGGAACAAGGGCACGTACCTGCTGGAGATGGTGCTCCAGAAGCTCTCGCCCGAAGAGCTGAAGGCCCGCCGCGCGGAGGTGCTCCAGAAGGTCGGCACGCTGCTCGTGGACATGTCGGCCTACCAGCAGCCCATCAATCGCGAGCCCGCGGTGCTGGTGCTCCAACTGCTCTCCGGTGAGAAGTTCGAGCGTCCCGAGCAGTGGCGGCAGTGGCTGTCGAGCCAGGGCGACTGAGCGACGCTCCGTTCGTCCCTGTCCGCGAGCGGTTTGTCCCAGGCCTCGTGGAAGCCATCCCCGGGGCCCGCTACCCTTGCCCGTCATGCGCGAAGAGGAGACGGCGAGACCCCGGGCTGGTGAGGTGGCGCCCCTGCCATCCTGGGCCGTGTGGCCAGGCGCCCTGGGTTGGTGGCTCGCGGACGCGCTCATCTCCGTGAGCCAGGTCCAGCTCCTCCAGCGCATCGGCGAGGCGGAGGTCGCCGGGGGCGCGCTGTGGCGCATGTCCCTGGCCAGCTCCCTGTTGTGGGTGCCCATCACCGTGATGTGTCTGCGCCTGTCGGAGCGAGTCCCCCTGGCGCGCGGGCGCCTGCCTTCCGCCCTGGGCTTCCATCTGGTGGCCCTGCTGCTGGTGGTGTTCGGCAGGGCGACCTTCGTCGTGCTCACCCAGGACCTCATCGGCTGGTACGAGCGCGAGCCCCGCGTGCTCGACGTGCTGGCCCAGAGCGTCGTCAACAACCTGCTGCCCTTCGTGCTGCTGACGGCGGGCGCCCACGCCCTGGGCCTCGCGCGCCGAGCGCATGTGCGTCAGCGTCGCGCGGACCAGCTCCAGGCCCAGCTCGCGGAGGCTCGGCTCCAGGCGCTCGCCTCGCAGCTCCGGCCACACTTCCTGTTCAACGCGCTCAACGCCGTGGCCTCGCTGGTCCACGCGGACCCGGATGCCGCGGAGCGCATGCTGGCGCGACTGGGCGACCTGCTGCGCCACAGCCTGGAGTCCCATGCACGACAGGAGGTGACGCTGCGTGAGGAGCAGGCGGCGCTGGCTCCCTATCTGGACATCGAACAGATTCGCTTCGGGCCCCGCTTGGAGGTGTCGTGGCGGCTGGCTCCGGACGTCCTAGATGCACGCGTGCCCTATCTGGCGTTGCAGCCCCTGGTGGAGAACGCCATCCGTCACGGACTGGCGCCGCGCGCGGAGCCGGGGCGGATTGAAATCTCCGCCGAGCGGGAGGGGGACGTGCTGCGGCTGTTCGTGCGGGACGACGGCATGGGGCCGCCCGTGGGAGGCCCGCCTCGCGGTGGAGGCGTGGGCCTGTCCAACCTGCGAGCGCGACTGGCGACCCTCTACGGGGGCAGGGCGGGGCTGGAGCTGCGGCAGGGGACGCCCCGGGGCGCGGTGGTGGAGTTGCGCGTGCCGCTCGACGCGGGGCCCGAGGGGGCTCGGGTGGCGGCATGAGCGTGGAACCGGTGGAGTCGACGCTGCTTCGCGTGGCGCTCGCGGACGATGAGCCGCTGGCGCGCTCCCGGCTGCGCGCACTGCTGGCGGCGGAACAGAACGTCGAAGTGGTGGCCGAGGCGACCAGCGGCGCGGAGGCGGTGCGCGCGGTGCTCCACACGTCGCCGGACGTGCTGCTGCTGGATGTCGAGATGCCCGCGGGTGACGGCTTCGAGGTCCTCCGCGCGCTGCCTCCGGAGTCGCTCCCCGTGGTCGTCTTCGTCACCGCGTGGCAGCAGCACGCCGTGCGGGCGTTCGAGGCGCAGGCGTTGGACTTCCTGCTCAAGCCCTATGACAAGGAGCGCTTTCGCGCCGCGCTGGTCCGGGCACGCGAGCAGGTGCGCCTCGTGCGGCGCAGCGAGGCCGTGGCGCGCCAGGAGGCCCTGCTGTCGGGGCTCGCGATGGCGGAGGCCCCTCTGCGCAGGCTGCCCATCAAGGTCGACGGGCGCATCCGCTTCGTCGACTGCTCCACCATCACCCACGTGGAGTCCGAGGCCAACTACGTCCGCGTCCACGTCGGGGGCGAGCAGCACGTCCTGCGAGAGACGCTGACACATCTGGAGGAGCGGCTGGACCCACGTCGCTTCCTCCGCGTGCATCGCTCCGTGCTCGTCAACCTGGACCAGGTGCGGGAGATGGAGCCCCTGTCCCAGGGCGAATACCTGTTGGTGCTGGGACCTGGCGGCACCGCCGTGCGCACCGGACGCAGCCATCGCGCTCGCGTGGAGTCCGCGCTCGGACTGGGGCCAGGTTCGGACGGAGCGCGCTGAGGCGCGTCCCCGAGGGGCTCCCGTCCGTCCCGCGTCCCTCTCGCTTCATCCCCGCTTCCCGGACAGCGGCGGGCAACGCGCGTACCTCTTGGGCCATGGCGGGAACGACGTCACTTCCTCCCGCCACATCTCGAGAGGAATCCGTCATGTCATCGTCATTCCGTCGCATCCCCGTGGTGCTCGCGGCGCTGGTGCTGTGCGCAGCCATGTCCGCTTCGGCCTCCGCGCCTCGCACGCCCGAGGTGTTCGCCCCGGGGTTCGTCTCCCTTCCGGGCCAGGAGGAGTGGCGCTTCGCCTTCACTCCGGATGGGCGCACGGCCTTCTGGGGCGTGAGCCCCGGCTTCTTCCCCGAGACGCGCCAGGCCACCATCGTCTTCTCCGAGCTGCGCCACGGCCGATGGACGGAGCCCCGCCCCGCGTCGTTCTCGGGCGTGTATTCGGACATCGACCCGTTCGTCTCGCCGGATGGACGTCGGTTGTTCTTCTCCTCCATCCGTCCCGTCAACGGCGCGCCGCGCGAGGATGTGGAGATGTGGGTCGTCGAGCGACGCAGGGACGGCGGCTGGAGCGAGCCGCGTCACCTGGGGGCCGCGGTGCACAGCCTCGGTGACGAGCTGTACCCCAGCGTGGACGAGGACGGCACGCTGTACTTCGGCTCGGACCGTGAGGGCGGCTTCGGCGGCTGGGACGTGTGGCGCTCGAAGCTCCGCGCGGATGGCAGCTACGGGCCCGCGGAGAACGTGGGCCCCGCCGTCAACACCGAGCTGTGGGAGTTCAACCCGAACGTCCTGCCGGACGGCGACACGCTGTTGTTCGCCTCCATCGGTCGTCCGGAGGGCTACGGCTACGGCGACCTCTACGTGGCCACGCGCACGTGGCGCGGCTGGCAGCCGGCCCGCAACCTGGGCCCGACGGTGAACACCGCGCTGGACGAGTACCATCCGACGCTCTCGCCGGACCACCGCACGCTCTACTTCGTGCGGCACCAGTATGAGCCGTTCCTCCCCAGCGACCTCTTCCACGTCCAGGTCGGCCGGCTCCTCTCCGATGCCGGCTCGTGCGACGTGCGCGACTGAGCGCCCAACGCGGCTTCCACCCGGAGCCAGGGGTCTGACTCCGGGAGGAGGCGCGATGTGGCTTCCGGCTCGTCGCTCAGCGGGTCACGAGGCGGAGGTTGTCCAGGATGAGGTCGGGCTGTCCGGCCGGCAGGTCGACGAAGAAGGCCACGGGCTGTGCCGCGCCGAGCTGGAAGTGGGTGCGGACGCGTCCACGCACCGCGTTGCAGCGCGTGCGCAGCTCCCGCCCGTCAGCGGTGATGAAGCCGCAGGACACTCCCACCGTGTCGCGTGACGTGTCGAATTCGACCGTCCAGGCGCGGCCCGACACGAAAGCCTGTCGTGTCACGACGAACCGCTGGCCCCCACGCAGGAGGGCCGCGAAGCGCGAGGGAGGGAGTCGCGTCCAGGTCGCCGGGACGGGCGTGCGAGCGCCAGGCTCGAGGATGCCCATGCCCACGCGCCGCGAGTGATACTCGAAGCCGTTGGCCAGCGGGTCCGCGACGACGACGACCTCCGTCACGGCGAAGGCCCCCGAGTTCTCGCCCGGGGCAAGCCGCAAGGGCTGCGCCGCGCCGGACAGCGGCACGAAGGTGGTGGCGATGAGCCCCGCGGCCTCGCCCGGGAGCG
Source organism: Myxococcus llanfairpwllgwyngyllgogerychwyrndrobwllllantysiliogogogochensis (assembly GCF_006636215.1). GTDB lineage: Bacteria > Myxococcota > Myxococcia > Myxococcales > Myxococcaceae > Myxococcus > Myxococcus llanfairpwllgwyngyllgogerychwyrndrobwllllantysiliogogogochensis. The sequence goes on from NZ_VIFM01000067.1 coordinate 17,345, forward strand.
CGACGGGGCTCGCGTTGCTCAGGAGCGACTGAGTCCCGAGCGAGAGCGTGACGGTCGCCGGAGTGCCCTCCAGGGCCCGGATGCGCACCGACACGCGATAGGTCATTCCCGCGATGACCTCCGCCGAGGGCAGCGTGAGGGACTCTCCCCGCGCCAGGGGCACCAGGGGCTCGTTGGGAAAGCGCAATCGCTCCCAGGCGGAGCACGAGGAGGCGGTGCATGGCCAGGGTTTGGGGAAGGGTTGTGTGCCCAGCGCGCCCCGGCGCAGGAGCCACACGTCGTGCGTCAACCAGAGCAGGGGATTGGGAAACAGGCCCGGCACCAGGGTGTCGCAGACATCGTCCGGGCTCCTCGACTCGACGAGCTTCCGGGTGAAGGCCAGCCGCGCATAGCCCAGCCCGGCGTCGCCCGGGAGTCGCGCGGTGCGCGCGGGGTCTTCACAGAGGAAGTCGTAGTCGTGCGCGGGGAACACCCAGTGGGCCCAGACCGCGACGGGCCCGAGCAGCTCCTGGGTGCCCAGGTGCTCGTTGAGCTGCGTGATTCCGGAGCCGGACGAGCCATGGCAGCCATGCAGCTCCGTGAGCCGCGCGTCGGTGCCGAAGCCGGAGAGTCCCAGCGAGACGCGGGGCCGGGACGGATTGCTCCAGGGACGGGACAGCAGGGGCAGCAGCTGATTCACCCCGTAGTAGTGGTAGTTCTGCGCGGGCTCGTAGTCGATGTAGCGCGTGTAGCGCTGCCAGAGCTCGGTGCTCCGGTCCTCCGGAATCGAGTAGACCTCGTGGGCCCACGCCATGGACACGGGGACGCCCAGGCCCTCCGACTCGGCGACGTCCAGGTAGTCGTAACGACAGCCGGGGCTCTCGGCGCCGCAGTCGAGCAACGCGGTGTCGGCCCGGGGGAACGATGCGGGGCACTGGTAGTTGCCGAACGAGTCGCCGCAGCGGGCAATCACCCGACACGAATAGGACGACGTGCTGTAGCCCCCGCCCAGCGGCGTCCGTTGGAAGCCGGGAAAGGTGCCCGACAGGCTCTCCGCGGTGGCCTCCCAGTTCACCTCCGCGTCAATCATCGGGTCATACATCCGGACCTCGAGCGCCTGGTTCGCGGGGTCCCAGACGCTGACGTCGTCCAGGCAGTGCGCGGCGGTGATGGCCCTGCGTGGGGAAATGAACGTGACGCCGCACGTGTAGCGAAGAGGCGTGCCATCCAGACCCAGGAGCGGCGCATGGGTGACGGGCTGGAGGATGGGGACGAAGACGGTGCCCCGGCTGAGCTGACTGCTGCCCGTGGGACCGCCCGGCGCGAGGGCCACGCTGTAATAGTCCTGGTACGCACGCTGGACGGCCTGGGGGGCCATTGTCCGCGGCTCCTGGGGTGGCGACTCACCGGGTCCATCGCAGGCCGCGAGGACTGCTCCCAGGATGACGAGGTGGATGCTCGTGCCGACGAACGCGGCGCGAAGAGACGTCTTCATTGAATGACCCCCCAGCTCCAGAGACAGACGTGGCGAGTCCTTCCGCCGCGAGGGGCCGGTGTCCTCGGCGCCCTGGGCACATCCTGCCTTCCGAGTCGTGGGTGTGGCCCCTGACGTCCGTCTCCGATGTCGAGGAGTAACACTCGCCACATGTCACACGTCGTGGACGGGACGGCGCGCGAGGGCAGGGCCTTCGTTCAGCTTCGCACCCAGGACTGGTGGAGCAGGGCGGACCTGCCCAACGAGCGAGAAACGGAAGCAGCATCTGCCCCCCTCATCGAGGGCGACGCGCACGGCTTCCTCCACTGCGACGAGGACTGAGGCGGCCGCCGCTGCGCGCACTGGATGTGCAGTGGGGGTTGTAGCGCTGGGTGTCACGGAGAGTGAAGATTTGTTGCGGCGGACGCAACAACGGCACCGGCGTAGCACCCCAGATTCCGAGGGAAGCCAGAGATGGCCTGCTTCCTGCCTTCACGGGGAGTGCAGTAACCATCGCACCCGGCCTTGCGCCAGGTGCGAGTTCCCCACAGCAAGAGGAGTGTCCCCACATGTTTCATCCGGCTGAGTCACACCGTGGTTCTTCCAACGGCATGCGCGCGGCAACGCTCGCGATGCTCGCGGTCTTCACCGTTCAGATCGGCTGCAGCCGTGCTCCCGAAGCCAACCCGATGACCAAGGCGCGCGAGGCCTTGGCCGAGAACATCGTCTTCAGCGCCGTGGAGCCCGCGCAAGTCGTTGACGGGAGCCTGGAGCGGTTTGGCCGGCTGGGCATCGCGATGCATGACGAGGTGCCCCGTTTCATGAACTTCGTCCTGCGGCAGACGCTCGTCCGCGGCACGGAGGACGCCGTCCTCGAGGTGTATGACGAGAAGACCGGGGAGCGCACCATCTACACGGTGAACAACGAGACGGGCGACGCCTGGGTCCACCATGAAGGCGGCAAGCTGCACATGGTCTTCAACGCGGACAAGACCATCCTGGTGGGTGACAAGCTGGCCGCCAACGAGCAGGAAGCGGCCAGTATCCTCCTCGAGACCGGGGCGCTGGAAGCCGTCTCCGAGTACTCCCTGTTCACGATGATTGAAGTCATCAGCAAGTACCTTCCCGAGGACAATAATGGGAAGGGCGGCGCCGCGGCGGTGGTCGTCCTCATCGCGGTGGGCGTCTGGTACGTGGGCTCCACCGTCGGCTGCTCCCAGCAGTACCGGCGCAACGGTTGCAGGCTCACCGGGTTGAGCAACTACTGCCGCTCGTGGTGCGCCTCGTATTGGTGCCGCTGCTAGCAGGCCTCCCGGTGTTTCGAGCCAGGAACTGGAACCGTCCATGACTGTGTTGGTAAGGCACTGGCTCCTGGCCCTGCTTCTGGGGGCCTGCGCGTGTCGGCAGGCCCCCGGAGTGCAGGAGCGCGTCGTGGCGATCTACTCACGCGCGGATGTCGCCGAGTTGCAGCAGTCGCCGTGCTCCGATGCCCGCTGCCCGCATGTGGCCCTCGAGGACTTCTCCTGTCCCTCTGGAGTGAGGGCCGAGGTGCTCGTGCTCAGCGGACACAGCCTGCCGCCGAGCTATCTCAACGCGTCTCCGGAGGACCTCGCGCGGGTGGTTCGGTGCTATCGCCCGGACCTCATCGTCCTGGATACCTGCTACGGCTTCTCCACGCCGCTGCTCACGGCGCTCGCGGAAGAGGCGCCTGGGGCCTGGGTGCTGGGCTCCACGTACAAGCTGCCCCTCGATGGGTTGCTCTATGACGAGGGCTTCTTCCAGGCCGGAAGCCCCGAGCAGCGCGCTCGTTTCGTCCGGACGCGCTCTGGCAAGGCGTTGGAGTTGTGGCGGTTGGATGCGAAGGCCATGGACACGGCGCTCGAAGAGGTGTCGCGCTGGGAGCCCGCGGTGCTGGAGGCCCGGTTGGCGCGCAAGCACCCCAACCTCGTGAAGGTGGCGCTCCCGGGGGAGGCCACGGCGCTGGTCCCCGTTGCGCCCGAGAGGTTCCGGAAGCGATGAGCCTGCTCCTGGCCCTGGGCTCGGGTGTCGCGCTGGGCGTCGCCTTTCTGTGGACGTGGGCGCAGCCCTTGGCCTGGGTGGGCATCGCGCTGTTGGGGTGGGCGCTCCACCGCGCCAACGGCTGGCGCCAGGCCGCCGCGGCGCTGCTGCTGTCCGCGCTGGTGCGCCAGGGCGTGGCCCTGCACTGGTGGGTGGGGACGGCGGAGTTCTACACGGCCCCCTGGCTTCCTCCTCCGTTCATCGTGGCGTTTCTGGGCTGGACGGCCACGGGGGCGCTGTCCCAGGTGCCGCTGCTGGCGCTGGCGGCGCTGCCCGTGAAGCGGGTGCCACCAAGGTACTGGTTGCCTTTGGGATGGGTGCTGGGCGAGGCGGGGCTGGAGGCGTGGAGCGGCTTCTCCATGACGCACGTGCTGCATTCCCAATGGATGCAGCCGCCCATCCTGAGGGCCGTGGGCTTCGTGGGGTGGGTGCCCACCCTGGTGCTCTGCCTGCTCGCCGCCGTGTGCGTTGGAGAGGCCGTGGCCCTGCGCTCGCGCCGCCTGTTGCTGCCGGCCGTGGGCGTCATGCTGGCCCTGGCCGCGCTGCCCCGGCTGCCCGTGGCGGACGATGCGCTCCAAGGGACGGGCGTGGTCCACATGGCCTCTTCCGTGCGGGTGCCGGAGTCGGTGCCCGAGGCCACGGAGCGGCTCATCTGGCCAGAGTCCACGGTCCGGGGGCTCCAGCGGGGGACCGAGGGGCGTGTGTCACGGCCGGAGGTCCTCGAGGCCTTCGATGCGCGCCTGCCGGTCCCCGCCATCGCGGGGCTGATGCTCCGAACGCCCGAGGGTTTTTTCAATGCCGCCGCCGCCTTTGATGCGGACGGGCGTCTGCGGGAGACCCGAGGCAAGTCCATCCTCGTCCCCATCGGCGAGCGCTCCATCTTCGGGCTTCAGGGAAGAGGGGAGCCGCTGCTCGCAAGCCAGGCGCGACCGCTGCTGTCCCTCGCGGGGCGGAAGGTGATTCCGCTCATCTGCTACGAGGCCTTCAGCCGCGCCACCGCCTTGCGTGGACGGGAGGCGGGAGGAGAGCTGCTCGCGGTCCTGGCCAGTGATCTACCCCTGGCTGGAAGTCGCTTCGCCGTGGACCAGGCCATCGGCGGTGTGGTGATGCGGGCGGTGGAGTTGCGCATGCCCGCGGTAAGAGCCTCGCTGGGAGGCATCGCGGTGGTGGTGTCTTCCGACGGCCGCGTGCTGGCGCGGAGCGCACCGGGGGCGAGCAGCATCCTCATGCTGTCCCCGCCGCCGCGGATGGTGGAGGCGATGCAGGAGTAGGCACGGTCCTCGTGGGCATGCGCCAGTCCTCGGGATGTCGATGTTCACGGGCTCAGCCGGCTGTGCGCGTGAGCTGACGCTCCTGCTATTCGCCACCCTGATTGCCCCCCAACTCCAGCGACAGACGTGGCGAGTCCTCCCGCCGCGTGGGGTCGGTGTCCTCGGCGCCCCGGGGACATCCTGCCTTCCAGGTCGCGTGCATCGCCCACGACGTCCACCCTCCGACGTCGGGGAGTAACATTCGCCACACGTCACACGTCTTGGATGGGACGGCGCGCAAGGGTGTGTCGAGACCCAAGCCCTGTCGCCGGCACTCGCAAGCCCATGTTTGCGTTTGACTCATCCTCTTTGTGGATTTTGTGTCAGTGAACAATGTATAAACGTGAAATCATGGGATTTCTTGCCGACCCGTGAATCCGGCGACGTGCCGGAGTGCTCATCCCTGGCAGGGGGCGCGGCCGTCCGCGCGGGTGTGAGACCTCGAATGCAACGCATGGTTGAGAAGAGCCAGCTGGACTGGCGCGGGATGCTCGTGTGCGCGGTGGTGGCCCTGGCGGCCGGCTGTGACAACGCGGCGCCGGAGGCGGAGCCGACCGGGATGGACCCGGCGGAGGAAGTGACGGTGGACCCGACGAGGCACCCGGAGCGCCGCGGCATCGGTGCCATGGCGCTGCCACCCATGGGGCCGTCGGCGATGGTCGTCACGGTGGACCCGCGCTCGTCGCTCATCATCACCGACGACGCCATCGTGAGGAACTTCCCGCTCGTGCGGGTGATGAGTCAGCTGGTGACGCAGTCCGGTGTCGCGGGGCTGACGCCGCTGGCGCTCTTCCAGGACTGGTGGAACACGGCGAACCCGCCCAACTGCGGGCCGCTCTTCAACGGCTTCCAGTATCAGTGTCCGCGAATCGAGGGGAACCAGGCCTTCGTCAATCCCTTCCTCAGCCCGGGCACCAACCCCGACGAGTACGTCCCGCTGGCGCTCGTCAACCGCTTCGACCTGGCGCCGGCGTCGGGCGTGGACTGCGGTGAGTACCGCATCGTCTATGGCAAGCGCTCCGGCATCCCCGGGGGTGGCAATCGCAACCTGCTCATCTTCGAGGCGGTCCTGCCCAACCCCAATCCGACCGCCGGCCTCAATGGCTGTGCGCCGGTGGCCAACTTCTGGGCCTCGCTGACGGGCGCGGCGCTGGCCACCCGCATCGGCGGGCTGCAGAACTTCTACTTCACGGGTCTGCCGGGCTTCATGCCGGTGGTGCACATGGACAACTACGGCAACCGGACGACGGGGAGCGTGCCGACCGGGCAGGTGCGAACCAACCAGTTCATCCAGCCGCCGTGGACGCTGCGGGAGTTCAGCGTGCGGCGCACGATGTGCGGCAGCGTGCCCTGCCAGCTGAACTTCCGGCCGGTGACGGTGAAGGTCAACCCGGGCGGCACGTTGTTCGACCCCGTCTCCGGGCACCCGCTGGCGCCGTCCTTCCAGAACGTCCTGTTCCCCTCGCAGGTGCCGGCGCTGGCCGTCACCGACATCAACCTGTTCAACAACACCATTCCGGACATGTTCAACAGCGGCCAGAGCAACGCGCAGGGCCCGGAGAACGACTACCGCTTCCAGTTCGGCCCCAACCCCAGCCCCTTCCGCACCAACATCCAGAACGAGCTGCTGCTGCTGGGCAGCCCGCTGCTGCCCCAGCACATCGTGGAGCGCTCGATGGCGCTGTCATGCGGCGGCTGTCACGAGCTGAGCAACGGGGCGAACCTGGGCGGCGGCCTCGTCTGGCCTCCGTCGGGCGGCTTCGTCCATGTGGGTGAGCAGTTCGACCCGGCCCCCGGCCCGTTCGGCCCGCGCTTCCGCATCTCCCCCGCGCTCAACGCCGTCTTCCTGCCGCACCGCCGGGCCGTGCTGGAGACGTTCCTCAACTCCTCGTGCGGGGATGCCGTGTGCCAGCCTTGGGAGTCGCCCGCCGCGTGCCCGGCTGACTGCTAGCCCTCCTTCGCGCAGGCAGGCATGGGAGTGGGCGCGGAGAGGTGCGTATACTCCGCGCCCACCATGACGGCGGACTCCCTCAAGCAACAGCTGCGGCGCACGCTGCGGCGCGACCTGTGGTTCACCCTCGCGCCCGCGGTGCTCCTCATCGGCATCGCCTTCGCCGCCGCGTTCCATTTCATCGAGCCCGCGCCCCCAAAGAAACTCGTGCTGGCCATGTCGCCCGACGAGGGCGGCTTCCGCTACTACGCGCGCAAGTACCAGGACTTCCTCTCCAAGCACGGCGTCACCCTGGAGCTGCGCTCGACGAAGGGCTCCATCGAGAATGTCGCGCTGCTGTCGGACGAGAACTCCGACGTCGACGTCGCCTTCGTGCAGAGCGGCACCGCGGGCGGCGAGAAGGCCGCGAGCGTCGTGTCCCTGGGCAGCCTCTCCTACGTGCCCCTCTGGGTCTTCTACCGGGGCGAGCCCCTGGAGGACGTGCGCCAGCTGAAGGGCCGCCGCATCGCGGTGGGGCCGGAGGGCAGTGGCACGCGCGCGCTCGCCGTCACGCTGCTGAAGGCCAATGGCATCGACCAGGCGCCCACGGAGCTGCTGCCGCTGGAGCGCGAGGCCGCCATCGAGCAGCTCAAGCAGGGCCACCTCGACGCCATCTTCCTCATCTCGCCCGCGGAGTCGCCCCCCATCCAGAAGCTGGCGGCGGTGCCCGGTGTGAATCTGCTCAGCTTCGCGCGGGGCGAGGCGTACGCGCGCCGCTTCCCGTACCTGACCCGGCTGGTGCTGCCGCGCGGCGTGTTCAACCTCGCCTCGGATATCCCCGCGCGGGACGTGGTGGTGCTCGCGCCGACGGCGAACCTCGTCGCGCGCGACTCCCTGCACCCCGCGCTCTCCTACCTCCTCATGCGCGCGGCCAGCCAAATCCACGGCAGCGCGGGCCTGCTCGATGGCGCCAGCGAGTTCCCCGCGCCGCGTGAGACGGGCTTCGCCCTCAGCAGCGAGGCCCGACGCTATTACGAGGCGGGAATCCCGCTGCTCCAGCGCTACCTGCCGTTCTGGGCGGCGAACCTGGTGGACCGGTTGTGGGTGATGCTGGTGCCCATCATCGCCGTGGTGGTGCCGCTGTTCCGCGCCGTCCCCGCGCTGTACCAGTGGCGCATCCGCTCGCGCATCGTCCGTTGGTACGCGCGGTTGAAGGAGATTGAAATCCAGCTCGATGAGAACCCCGGGCGGGACATGCTCGAGGACATGCTCAAGCGGCTGGAAGAGGCCGAGCGCGAGGTCAACCGCATCCCCATGCCGCTCGCCTACGCGGAGAACCTCTACTTCTTCCGCGAGCACATCGAGGTCGTCCGCCGCCGCCTCATCCGCCGACTCGACGGTGCGCGGGACGGGGTGGGCGCGCTCGTCCGCTCCGCCAACGCGTAGTCGGCCCCCGCCTGGCGCGCGGCGCCCGGCTCGGAGGCAGGGACTGCTCCGCGCCGCCGCGCACGGGAGGCTCCAGGTCCGTGCCGCGCGCCGAGGTGCCGAGCGCCAGGCGCAGCACCTGATAGGCCCGAAGCAGCCGGCGGCGGGTATTCACATGGGTGATGCCCAGCTCCACGGCCATGCTGCGGCCATCCAGCTCCCGCTCGAAGCGCAGCAGGCACGCCCGCCGCAACGGCTCCGGCAGCCGGTGGACGTGGCGCCACAGCAACTGGGATTGCTCCTGCTCCAGGACAAGCTGCTCCGGCGACGGGGCGTGCGCCGGCTGCACTGCCTCGGACGGGGCCTCGTCGTCCTGCTCGGGCGGCTCCTCCGCGCGTCGGGCCCGCATGCGATGCAGGTCCACGCAGGCGTTGTGGAGGATGCGCGTCAGCCACGCCTCGGGGTTTCGCAGCCGCTGGACTTCCCGGGGCCAGGCCTCGGCGGCTCGCAGCATCGCGGTGCTCAATGCGTCCTCCGCGTCGGCCTGGTGGCCACCCAGGTGGCGCAGGCTCTTCGCGAGGAGCTTCGGGTGGTGGCACAGCCACAGCTCCCAGAATCCAGTCGTCTTCGCTTCCATGAGGGTTCTCACCGTTGGCAACCCCTCCGAGCGCCTCCTAGAGCAACCGCTGTGCCGGGGCGTGCTCCCTCGGAGAAGGGCGCAGGGGCGGGCGGCGCGGTGCTCGGCTGGCATGTCAGCGGCGTCGGCTGACATGTCAGCGTGTGCCAGCCCGGGGGCTCCCACGGTCCGTCGCGCTTCGGGCTCGTGTAGCCTGAGGGAGAACGCGGGCCCTGGCTCCGAGCGTCCCCCTCATGAAGCAGAGACTCCTCGACGACGTCTCCACCGCGAGTCCTCAGCGGCAAGGCGGTGATTCGCAGGCCACCGCGCACCTGCCGGCGCTGACGCTGGTCTCCCATCCGCTCGCCTCGCGGGTGGGGGAGCGGTTCGTGTTGGAGTCCCTGGCGCGCGGCAAGGAGGTGGCCCTGTCGCGCAACGAGCCGCTCTTCACGCGCGTGGGGGAAGTCATCGGCAGGCCGCTGGCGGACCCCTTCGTGAGCCGCCGTCCCCTGCGCTTCCTCCCGCGTCCGGAGGGCGGCGTCCGGCTGGAAGGGGATGCCGAGGGGACTCAGGTGATGGTGGGCGGGGTGCCAGGGGTGAGCTGGGACTTCCGACCGGAGGCGCTCGCGGCGGGAGTGACGCTGGAGCTGGCCGGGCGCGTGGTGCTGCTGTTGCACCGGGTGGCGGTGGACGAGGAGCGGTCCGCGGACACGTTGGGCATGGTGGGGCAGAGCTCCGCGCTGGGCCGGGTGCGCACGCGCGTCCGCCAGGTGGCGGACCTGGACGTGCCGGTGCTCATCCGGGGCGAGACGGGCTCGGGCAAGGAACTGGTCGCGCGCGCGCTCCACCAGCGCGGCCCCCGTCGCAAGGGGCCCTTCGTCAGCGTCAACCTGGGCACGCTGGCCCGCGAGCTCGCCGCGGCGGAGCTGTTCGGCGCGCAGCGGGGCGCCTACACCGGCGCGTCCCAGAGCCGCGAGGGCTTCTTCCGCGCCGCGCATGGCGGCACGCTGTTCCTGGACGAAGTGGGCGAGGCTCCCGCCGAGGTGCAGGTGGCGCTATTGCGCGTGCTGGAGACGGGGGAGGTGTACCCGGTGGGCGCGCACACCCCCATCGCCACGGACGTGCGACTGGTGGCGGCGACGGACGCGCCCCTGGAGGACCTCATCGAACAGGGCCGCTTCCGGGCGCCCCTGCTGCACCGGCTCTCCGGCTACTCCATCCAGATGCCCCCGCTGCGCGAGCGACGGGAGGACATCTCGCTGCTCTTCCACCACTTCGCGCGGGTGGAGCTGGAGGGGCTGGGGGAGGCCTGGCGCCTGGAGCCCACGGACCCCTATGCGGAGCCGTGGCTGCCGGCCGCCCTGGCGTCACGGCTGCTGCGGCACGACTGGCCCGGCAACGTCCGCCAGCTTCGCAACGTGGCCCGCCAGCTCGTCATCAGTGGCCGGGGGCAGGCTCGCCTCCAGGTGGACGCCGCGCTGGAGGCGGAGCTGGCACCGAAGCCCTCGGGCGAGGAGGCGCCAATCCATGAGCCCACGCCCGTTGCCCGTCGCAAGCCCTCGGACGTGACGGAGCCCGAGCTGCTGGAGGCGCTGCGCGAGTGCTCCTGGGACTTGAAGAACACGGCGGAGAAGCTCGGCATCACCCGGGCATCGCTCTACAACCTCGTCGACCGCAGTCCCCACATCCGCACGGTGAAGGACCTGGGCGCGGAGGAAATCACCCGCTGCTTCCAGGACTGCGGTGGCGACCTGGACGCCATGGTGCGGAAGCTGGAGGTGTCCCGTCGCGCCCTCCAGCGGCGGGTCAGGGAGCTGGGCCTCGAGCCTCCCGAGTCATGAAGCCGTGGGGCGTGGCAAGCTCCACGGGCCACCGTCCGGGTCGGGCCAGTCCCGCGCATCCCAAGCGACGTGGCGGGGAGGCTTGCACCATGGATGGACACTGGAAGCATTGGCCGGGCGTCGTCATGTTGTCGCTGGGGTGGAGTTGCGCGCCCGACACGTCGGGGCCCGCGGAGGTCGATGCGCGGGGCGTGCAGTCCCAGGCGGAATACGACGCCTCCGCCTGCGCCAAGCTCCAGGCTGTGCCCTGTCCCATGGTGGACGGGGATTGCCCCAAGCCCGAGGAGGGGACGCTGTGTTTCATCACCATCTCCCTGGGGGCCGACCCCGTGACGCCTCCCCGAAGCTGCGTCTGGCAGCGACACCTGCTCAAGTTTCAGCTCGCCCCGGGTGTCCCCTGGGCGTTGCTCAAGTTCCATGGAGAGGGCGCCGACGCCATCTTCGAGAACTACAACAAGGACGACATCAAGCTGGTGGCGGGGCCCATGGCGAGCTGGTGCCGCAGGGTCCGTCGCAATGCGGTCTGGAAGGACTACCCCTTCGTCGTCTCGACCGACACGGGCGAGGGCCAGCCCGGGGACCTGGAAGTGGTCAGGGATCCCAACGAGCCCGAGGAGGAGTGACGCTCCAGCTCTTCACGGAGGCGTCGCGCGGGAGCGGCCCGGCTCCGTGAGCAGGGGCGCCCAGGTCCGAGCGAGCAGGGGGCGCGTGGCGAGCGCGCTCGCCAGGGCTTCCCGCGCGCGTGCCTGCTGACCGGGATGCTCCTCCGGGAAGGCCCGGGCCTGGGTGAGCTCCAGCGCCGCATGCAGCGCGCGCGCCTCTTCATCGTGGGGGCGCGCCTTCAGCACCGGGGCCACCCATGACAGGCCGCGCTCCAGCACCTCGCGAGGGTCCTTGTCCGCGAACCGCCGCGCCAGCGCCCAGTCCAGGTGGAGCCGCGCCAGTGCGCGCCGGTCATCGTGGGGACGGGAGCTGACGGCGAGGGCGGCCTCGTGGGCCTGCTCGGCGCGAGTGAAGGCGGCCTCCCAGTCCTTCGCGTGGAGGGCACTCCAGGACGCGCTCAGACCGCGAGCCTCCGCGGCGTAGCGCAGTGCTTCCTCGTCCCGGGGGTTGCGTCGCAGGGCCTCACCCAGGGCCTGCTCGGCGGCGTCGAGCTCGGGCCTGGCGTCCGCACCTCGCTCCAGCGCGAAGGCGGCGAGCACCCGGTGGGCCTGTCCCAGGTTGGCCCAGGCCGTCGAAAGGTCTGGCTGGAGCGCGAGCGCGGCGCGGGCCTCGCGTTGCGCGGCGCGGGCGTCGTCTCGCGGGTCTTCTCCCCGGGCCAGGCGATAGGCCGCGCGGGTGGCGTGGGCTTCCGACAGGTTGCTGTGCGGCAGGCCCTGCTTCGGGGCCAGTGCCAGGGCGCGGCTGAAGGATGCATGCGCTTCGTCCAGGGCGGGGAAGGGGGGCTCGCCGCGAAGCCACGCGGCGCGCGCGCGCTCCAGGTGCACCAGCCCCACTCCTCCATGGAGCTGGGGCACGTCCGCGTTGAGGGCCAGCGCGCTCCGGTACGACGCGAGCGCGGTGTCCAGGGAAGGACTCGCGTCGCCTCCACCGTCGCGCAGTCGCGTGGCGCGCAGCGCGTGGACCTGGGCCTCGTAGAAGTGGCTGACGAGGTTGCGGGGATTGAGCGTCCGCGCCTTCTCCAGCGCCTGTCGCGCGCGCTCCAGGTCCGCGTCCGCGTCGGGGTTGCGCGGGTTCGACGCGCGCTTGAACCAGGCGCTGCCCAGGTTGATCCACGCGTCGGGAAGCGCCTCGTCGATGCGGATGGCGGTGAGGTACGCGTCGATGGCGCGCTTGCGATGGCCGAGCGAGTCCTCGCCCACCGCGTCCTCGTGGTCCGCCCACACCTTGAAGATGAGGCCCAGGTTGGAGTGGTAGTCGTAGCCGCGCTCCTGGAGCGCCACGCCGTCGAAGGCCTCGATGGCCTGCTTCAGCGATTCCCGGGGGTCCTCGCTGCGCGCCTGTTGAATCCGGGCGCGCTGCCAGAGCACCAGCCCCAGCGCGTGGCGGACCTCGCTGCTCACGGGGTCCACGTCGAGCGCGGCCCGGGCCGCCTTCAGCGCCGCCTGGAGCGCGGCTTCCGCGTCGCCACCCTGTCGGCTCCGGAACTCGGCGAGCCTGCGATGGAGGTGGGCCTTGCGCACCAGGGACGGCAGGTGTCGGGGCGACGCGGTGAGCGCGCGCTCCAGGGCTTCGAGCGCCCGCTCGATGTGCGGTGTGACGTCACCCTGGCCATACAGGCCCATGCGCAGGGCCACCTGCTCGACGCCGGCCAGGGCCAGGTGTGACTCCGGCAGGCTCTCCGCCAGGGACGCGGCGCGGACATGGGCCTTCCTCGCCGCCTCCAGGTCTTCTTGCGCGCGCTCGCGACGTCCCGCGTCCCAGTGCCCGGTGGCGCGCGCCACCAGCACGTCACCCCTCAGGAGCGGGGCCTCGAAGAACCAGGGCAGCCGGTCTCCCAGCGCATCCAGCCGCTCCAGCGCGTCCTCGTACCGCTCCTCGTGGTACGCGAGCAGGGCCGCGACGTACTCGGCCGGAGGCAGGTCGGCGCCGCTTCCCTGCCGCAACCACGCCAGCGCGGGCTCCCGGTAGAGCGTCACCAGCTCGCGCCGCCGCGCCTGTCGCTCCGAGGCGGGCAGGTGCTCGTAGGCGCGCAGCCGCTCCTGGTAGAGCTGCCCGAGCGCGAGCGCCAGCGCGCACGCGACGCGAGGCGTGCGGGTGCCATGCCCCCACGCGGCCTCCAGGTGCTCCCGGGCCCGCGCCGGTTCTCCGAGCGCCAGCCAGCCCCGGCCCAGCGCCTCGTTGCCCGGCCCGAGCGCGTGCTCACCGCCCTCGCGCATCTCCCCCGCGATTTCCTGGAGGCGCGTCTCCAGCACGTGCCGCTCATTCCGGGTGTCGTGCAGTCGCGTCAGGGCGGTGTAGCGCGCGCGGGACTCCACGTGCTCGGCCAGCTCGGAGAAGCGCCGCGCCAGGTGTTCGCGCACGTCCGCGTCCCGGCGGGCCAGCACGGCCTGCACCCCGGCCAGCAACATCAGCAGGCCCGCCACCGCCGCGAGCAGCAACCCACGCCAGTGTCTGCGCGTCAGCCGCGCCAGCCTCCAGGCCGTCCCCACCGAGCGCGCGAGCACCGGCTCCCCGTCGAGGAAGCGTTGCAGGTCCTCAGCGAGCGCGCGCGCCGAGTCGTAGCGGCCCGCGCGCTCCTTCTCCAGACACTTGAGGACGATGGCCTCCAGGTCCGCGGGAACCTCGGGCGCGAGCACTCGAGGCGGTGTGGGGTCCTCGGTGGGGATGCGGCTGAGCACCTCCAGCGCGTTGCCCCCGGGGATGGGCGGCTGGCCCACCAGGAGCGCGTAGAGCGTGGCGCCCAGGGCATAGACGTCCGCGCGGCGGTCCAGGCGGTTCACCTCTCCGCGCGCCTGCTCCGGCGCCATGTAGTGCGGCGTGCCGAGGATGGAGCCCGTGGCGGTGGCCCCCTCTCCCGGGTCCCTGGCGAGGCCGAAGTCCATGACGTACGGCTTCCACTGCCCGTCGGCCGTGCGCTCCACCAGGATGTTGGACGGCTTGAGGTCCCGGTGGATGAGGCCCGCGCGGTGGGCGGCGTGCACGCCCTCGGCGGCCTGGGCCAGGATGAGCGCCTTCTGCTCCAGGCTGAGCACGCCCGCGAGCTGGTGGAGGGGCTGGCCGTCCACGTACTGCATGGCGATGTACGCGCGGCCCTGGACCTGGCCCACTTCGTACACCTTGCACACCCGCTCGTGGTCCACCCGTGCCTGGGCCTGCGCCTCGGCGACGAAGTGCCGCGCCCGGTCCGAGTCGTCGTCCCTCACGAACTTGAGCGCCACGGGGCGACGCAGCACCGGGTCCTGGACCAGGAAGACGCGCCCCATGCCGCCCTGTCCCAGGAAGCGGATGGGCGCGTAGCGCTCCCAGCCCGGCACGGGGAAGCCAGGCTCCGGCTCCGGCTCCAGCGCCTTGGGGGGCCCCACATGGCCGGTGGCGGTGGGGGCGCCCACCAGCGCGCCCTGGAGGGCCGCGCGCGACGCGCTCCGCAGCGAGGCGAGCGTGTGCTCGGACAGTCGCCCCCGCTCCCGCAACAGCTCCAGGGGCGCGGCCTCGCGTCGCAGGGCCTCCGCCCGCAGCGCCTCCACTTCGCTGTCCGAGAGCAGGCCCTCGAAGAGCACCGCCCGCAGCTCCGCCTCGTAGTCCTCGCGCATCGGCGTTCCCAGGCTCGTGTGTCCGCGGCCTTCTCTACCGAGACGACGGGCGGGACGTTTTGTACCACCCGCCCCCCACGACATCCCCCGTGCACGGGGCGGGCCTCGTTGATATGCAGGGGGCGCCGGACGGCGGTCGTCGTCGTCCCGCGTGTCCCCTGGAGGCCCCATGCACGCCGACATTCATCTTGCCGCGGTGGGAGTCCTGTTCACCCGGAGGACGCGGGCCTGGTAAGGCCGGCGTGAAGGCCCGTCACAGCGCGGTCCACGTCCCCCCGGGTGCCCCTGAAGAACCGAGGTGCGCCGCAGGCACCGCTCTGTCCGGAGTCTTTCCACGTGTCACTTGAAACCTTTGGTTGGGGGCCCGAGCTGGCCCAGGCTTTCTCCGTCGTCGTCGCGTCGTCCCCTCTGCCCCTCGTCCCCGGCCGCGTGGTGCGCCAGCACCGAGGGCTCGTCTCCGTGCAGACCGCCGAGCGCACCCTGTGGGCGCGCACGGCGGGAAAGCTGCTCCACCAGGCCCCCGGCGCCGAGTCGCTGCCCACCGTGGGGGACTGGGTCGCGATGCTCATGCCTCCCGGAAAAGGGGAGGGAATGCTGCACGCCGTCCTGCCGCGCAAAAGCCTGCTCGTGCGCCGGGAGGTCGGCCGCGAGCAGGGCGGCGGCCAGCTCATCGCCGCCAACCTGGACGTCGTGCTGCTCGTCGCCGGGCTGGATTCGAACTTCAACCCCCGCCGCATCGAGCGCGCGCTCACCCTGGCCTGGAGCAGCGGCGCCACCCCCGCGGTGCTGCTCACCAAGGTGGACCTCCACGACGACGCGACGTCGCTCGTCCAGGCCGTGGAGGCACTGGCCCCCGGGGTCCCCGTGCTCGCGCTGAGCTCATGGACTGGCGAGGGGCTCGACGCGGTGCGGGCGCTGCTGCCCTCCGGCAAGACGGGCGCGCTTTTGGGCTCCTCCGGCGTGGGCAAGTCCACCCTCGTCAACCGGCTGCTGGGCGAAGAGCGCCTGGCCACCCAGTCGGTTCGCGTGGAGGATGACAAGGGGCGTCACACGACGACGCACCGCGAGCTGTTCCTCCTGCCCCACGGCGCACTGCTCATCGACGGCCCTGGGATGCGCGAGCTGGGGCTGATGGGGGATGAGGAGGAAGGCATCGAGCAGACCTTCGCCGACATCCTCGAGCTGGCGGAAGGGTGCCGTTTCAACGACTGCACCCACCAGGGCGAGCCGGGGTGCGCCGTGCGCGCCGCCGTCAAGGCCGGAACACTTCCCGAGGAGCGGCTCTCGAGCTTCGAGAAGCTCCAGAAGGAGAAGGCGTTCCAGTCGCGCCAGACGAGCCCCGCCGCGCAGCGTGAGCAGCGCAAGTTCGAGAAGGGCCGCACGGTGATGGGGTGGGAGAGCTCTCGCGCCAAGCGCCGCAAGGACTGAACCCCGGGCCGAAAATCGCCGCGGAAATCCCGCGCTCAAGGATTTGGACCCGTCGCGTTTGGATATTTCGAAAGGTGGGGACATCCGGGCAGAGCCGGGGTGTCCAAGGGGTTCAGACGCAGAGCGTCTGAAGGGCGGTTGGGGGAGTGTCCGGGCGGTTTGCCGGCACTCGAGTTTTCGAACGCACTGCGTTCGAGGGGGGACGAGGCGCGCCGGGGGGCTCGCCTCTGACCTTGTGAGGGGGCGCCCCTGGGGAGGGGCGTGGCTTCCGGAGGGCATGCCGAGGGGCGTGCCCGACGTTGGACCGGAAGTTCGAATTCGAGCAGTCCATACGGCGGGGAGCGCGTCGAGGGGGCGCGCTCCCCGCGGTTCTTTTCAGGGCCCGTCCAGGCCCGCCACGCGTGAGCTACCGCGCGGAGTCGGACGAGGGCATCAGCTTGATGGGCTGACCGTCGTCCCCCGTCACCACGTCACCCTGCGTCTTCTGCTGCTGCACGCTGGGCTCTCCCACGGAGAAGGTGGCCACCTTCGTCATCGGAGCGCCTCGGAAGGTGCCGCTGATGGCGACGACGAGGAGCGAACGCCCGTCGCCCGGGGTGAAGTCCACGTCCAGGGTGGTGGTGGTGGCCTGCTCGAAGCGGGCGCCCCGCAGGGGCGTGGTTTCGCTCGTCACGCGCAGCCCGTCCAGGCCGGAGATGTCCACCTGGACGTCGTCCGCGGGGCCCTGGAAGCGCAGGGTGACGGTGGCCTTGTCGCTGGCCAGCGTGGCGCCCACCTCCACGGGCGCGCTGATCTTGCCGGTGGTGGCCCCGTCCGCCTGCGACGAGGTGTCCGCCGTACCGCTCCCGGCGGGGCTGCTCTTCGCCGGAGACGTGCAGGCCACCGGCGCCACGAGCGCGAGGAGGCCGGAGAGGAGCGCGGGTGCGATGCGATTCATGAGAACTCCTGGGGGAGACTGAAAGAGGCGAGGTCCGTTCATGGGCTGGTGATGGAGACGGAGTAGTTGTAGGTGCCCGTGCTGTCCTTGAAGCCCGTCACGATCAGCACGTATTGACGGTCCGCCTGGCTGGAGAAGCGGAAGGACTCCGTGCCTCTGAGGAAGTCGTCGGCGAAGCCCGCTCGGGTGCCCTGCTGGAGGGCCTGGATGCCCACGTCCTCGGTTGAGTTGGCGGAGATGATCACCGTCCTGCCCGTGCCGTTGAAGACGTAGTACCGGTTCTGCTGTTGCTGGTTGGAGGGCTTGCCGCCCTTGAGGGTGCCGTTGGCGTTGTACGGCAGCGACGACACCGTGGTGTACATGGCCGCCAGTTGGGTGTCGCCTTCGCCGAAGGCGGAGCGAATCGAGCCGATCTGGTAGTGGGCCGCGAGCGTGTCCAGGGTCGCCGCGTTGACGCCCGGCTGCGCCTTGAGCCCGTGGATGAAGGAGCCGATGGTCGTCAGCGCGGGCGTCGTCTTCTGCGGTCCCACCAGCACGTCGTACAGCGTGCCCAGGCCGATGTTCACCTGGTCATACGAAGCCTCGGCCGCGCTCGAGGCGTCGAAGATGTCATAGAGCAGCCGCATGACGCTGAACTCGGAGAAGACGCTTGGCGTCGGGTCGTCCGCGGCCGCCGTCTCCATGTCGAAGCCGAAGGCGGTCTGCCGGCCTGCTCCCCAGGAGGTGTCGACGTAGAGGGGGTCCGGCAGGAGGATGGCGGAGAGCGCGTTGCCGTAGCCCTCTCCGAAGGCGATGCGCGGATCCAACACGTCGCCGCCGATATGCTGGCCGCCCGGGTTGTCCGAGCGGGAGAGGTTGGACTCGAAGTAGTGCCCCCACTCGTGGACGATGACGTGGTTGTCGAACTCGTCGGTGTCCGCGCCCTCCTTGCCCAGCACGTAGACTTCGTTCTCCGAGGGCGAGAAGTGCGAGGTGCCAATCTGCCCGGTGGAGGTGTCGCCGCTGTTGTTGCGCTCCGCGATGTTGTTCGGGCTCCAGTTCACCTTGAGCGGTGGAAAGGGGACCGTGCGCACGGCGAGGAAGGCCCGTGACGCGGTGTACATGCTGTCCAGGATGGCGAAGGGCGCGGCGACCCGCTGGCTCGGGTTGTAGGAGGAGCCCGTCCAACCGTGGCCCGCGTGCAAATCCCTGCTCGTGGTGCCGCCGGTGATGGTGGCGGACACGGCCCAGATGGCGTTGCGCGCCGTGTTGTCCTCCACCTGGATGGCGGGGGTGGTCGTCTTGGCCAGGGTCGCGAGCGTCAGGTTGGCGCCGGTGCCGGCGGTGTAGGTGAGCTGGTAGCGGCCGTCCTCGTCCGTCGTCGCCGTGCCGAGCACGGTGGTGCCCCGCATCACCTGGACGGCGGCGTTGCGCACGGGCCGCACGCTCGTCTGTGCGAAGGCCAGCATGCCGCCACGGATGGGCGTGGTCGTGAGGATGGCCGGAACAAAGTCGTACGTCACCCTGCCGGTGAGGGTGGCGGTGATCGGCGGGCCCGCATCGGGCTCGGGCACCCCCGCATCGGGATTGCCTCCGCCGTCGGGCTCGTCGTCATTGCCGTTGTCGGTACAGCCGAACATGGTGAGACTGAGCGCGAGCGCCAGCATCGCGCTGGTGCGGCCCCAGACCGATTTGCGAGACACGTACATTCCGTCCTCCCCCTTCCTTTCGCTTTCGATGGGTGGCGGGCATTCTCGGCGGGTCCTCCTGGAACTTCAAACGTTGGAGGGCGGATGCGGCCCGTGAGCCGCGAATTGTCGGGGAAGGGTGTGCACTCTGGCCGGGAGCGTCCGGGCGTGCGGGCCCGTCCTCGAGGCTCGGCAGGCAGGCCGGCCTCGCCTCGGACCCAGGTGTGGGTTGGCGTTGGAGCAGGGCGCACGCATCGTTCACGCAGGCGTCGCGCGCGGGGGGCGAGCGACCCCCTGGCCCATCGTCTCCTCGCCATGCCCTCTTCGACCGACAGTCCGAGCCTGCCTCGCCCCACCGGGAGGGATGCGCCTGTCGAGGGCGGCGAGGGCTTCTTCCAGTCCGTCGTCACCAGCATGGCGGAGGGCGTGGTGGTGGCGGACGAGCAGGGGAGGTTCGTCTTCATCAACCCCACCGCGGAGCAGTTGATGGGGGTGGACGCCTCGGGCACGGCGCTCTCCGAGTGGTCATCGCACTTTGGCCTCTTCCTGCCGGACCAGGTCACGCCGTATCCCCCGGAGGACCTGCCGCTGGCGCGCGCCATCCGGGGCGAGTCGATGAGTCAGGTGGAGATCTTCCTGCGCAACCCCGAGAAGCCCTCGGGCGTCTGGCTGCTGGTGAGCTGCCGACCCGTGCGGGACGCGAGCGGAGCACCGCGCGGCGGGGTCGCCGTCTTCACCGACATCACCGAGTTCAAGCGGGCCGAGCAGGCCCTGCTCGAGAGTGAGCAGAAGCACCGGATGCTCTACAACAACACGCCGGTGATGATGCACTCCATCGACCGCGAGGGCCGGCTGATCAGTGTCAGCGACTGCTGGCTGTCCACGCTGGGCTACCGGCGCGAGGAGGTGCTGGGCCACGACTCGGTGGAGTTCCTGTCCGAGGAGTCCACGCGGCTTGCCCGGGAGAAGGTGCTGCCCGCCTTCTTCGCGACGGGCTTCTGCAAGGACGTCCCGTACCGGCTTCGCAAGAAGAACGGCGAGTACCTCGACGTGTTGCTGTCCGCCATCGCCGAGCGCGACTCGAGCGGCGCGTGGGTCCGCTCGCTCGCGGTGCTGCTCGACGTGACGGAGCGCAAGCGCGCGGAGGAGGCCCTCCTGCAGAGTGAGCAGCAGCTGCGGGCCATCCTGGACAACGCCACCTCCATCTTCTTCCTGCTCGACACCCAGGGTCGCTACGTCTTCGTCAACCGGCAGTGGGAGTTGATGTTCCGCCGCACCCGCGAGGACGTCATCGGCAAACAGGTCCACGACCTCTTCCCGCCGGAGGTCGCGGACGGCTTCCAGCGGATGACCGGCGCGGTGCTCCAGCGCCGGATGCCGCTGGCCCAGGAGGAGCGCATCCCCCAGGAGGACGGCCTCCACACGTACATCACCCAGAAGTTCCCGCTCATGGACGCCCTGGGCGTGCCCTATGCCGTCTGCGGCATCTCCACGGACATCACCGAGCGCAAGCGCCTGGAGGAAGCGCAGCGGTTTCTCGCCGAGGCGAGTCGCGAACTGGGCACGTCGCTCGACTACGAGACGACGCTCCAGCGCGTCGCGGAGCTGACGGTGCCCCGTCTCGCGGACGTGTGTGTCGTCTTCATCCCGGGGGAAGGCGGGCGACTGCGTCCGGTGGCGGTGTCGGCCCGAGAGCCCGGGCAGGCCGAGGATGTGCGAGCGCTGCTCTCGGCCCACCCGCTGCTTCCAGATGTCCACCGGGGCCCGGTGGCGGTGATGGCGACGGGGCGCTCGGAGTGCTCGCGATTGCCTGGGGGCATCCTGGACAAGGATGGGCTGGATGCGAGGCAGTGGCGCCGCGTGCGCGCGCTGGGCGGTCGACCCTCCCTCAGCGTGCCGCTCCAGGCGCGCGGCCGGAGCCTGGGCGTGCTGACCCTCCTGTCGACGTCGCGGTCCGCGCGAAGCTTCGGCGCGGACCAGGTGGCGCTGGCGGAGGAGCTGGGGCGCCGCGCGGCCTTCGCCATCGACAATGCGCAGCTGTACCGCAAGTCCCAGGAGGCCATTCGCGTCCGCGACGAGTTCCTCTCCATCGCCTCCCATGAGCTGAAGACACCGCTGACGTCCATGAAGCTGCGCATGCAGCAGATGGCGGCCCTGCTGTCGCGGCCCCGGCCCGACTCGACGCTCGCCACCAGGCTGTCCAGCATGCTCTTCGTCTGCGAAAGCCAGCTGTCGCGGCTGTCGCGACTGGTGGAGCACCTGCTCGACGTCTCCCGCATCCACGAGTCGCGGCTCGCCCTGCGCCCGGAGGAGATGGACCTGTCGATGGTGGCGCGCGACGTGGCGGCCCACCTCCGGGAGCAACTGGAGAAGGCGGGCTGCGAGCTGATGTTGGAGGCGCCGCCGTCGCTGCCGGGCCGCTGGGACAGGCTGCGCTTGGAGCAGGTGATGATGAATCTGCTGACGAACGCGGTGAAGTATGGGGCGGGCCAGCCCATCTGGATGCGGCTGGCCTCCCACGACGAGCGGGTGTGGCTGAGCGTGGAGGACCGGGGGATGGGCATCCCCCGCGAGGCCCAGGCGCGCATCTTCGAGCGCTTCGAGCGCGCCGCCTCACCCAACTACGGAGGGCTGGGGCTGGGCCTCTTCATCACCCGACAAATCGTGGAGGCCCACGGTGGCCGGGTGTGGGTGGAGAGCGAGCCGGGGCGGGGCGCCCGCTTCGTCGTCGAGCTGCCCCAGTGGACTCACGTCAGTGGGCCTTCCACCAGCCGCAGCACGTCCGCCAACACGCCGGACGCCGTCACCGCCGCGCCCGCGCCGTAGCCCCGGATGACGAGCGGCGTGGGGCTGTAGCGCTCGGAGAGGAAGCTGAGCGCGTTTTCTCCGCCCTTCACCGCCGCCAGCGGGTTCTCCAGGGGCACGGCCTTCAGGCCCACCGCGCAGCCCTCCTGTCCGACGCTGCCCACGTACCGCAGCACCTTCCCCTCGTCGCGCAGGCGCTCCACGCGGCGCTGGAAGGCGGCGTCGATGCTCGGCAGCCGCTCCAGGAACGCGTCGAGCGGGCCGTCCGCGTCGAAGTCCGCGGGCAGGAGCGACTCCAGCGCCACCTGCTCCAGCTCCACCTCGCGTCCCAGCTCCCGGGCGAGGATGAGCACCTTGCGCGCCACGTCGGTGCCCTGCAGGTCGTCGCGAGGGTCCGGCTCGGTGAAGCGCTTCTCCATGGCGGTGCCCACCGCCTGTGACAGTGGCACGCCCTGTTCGGTGAGGCCGAGGATGAAGGACAGCGAGCCGGAGAGGATGCCTTCGATGCGGTGCACCTGGTCTCCGGTGCGCAGCATGTTCTTCAGCGTGTCGATGACGGGCAGGGCCGCGCCCACGTTCGTCTCGTACAGGAAGCGGCGCTGGTGGCGCGAGGCCGTCTCGCGGATGGCGCGCCAGTGGGCCATGCGTCCCGCGTTGGCCTTCTTGTTGGCGGTGACGACGTGGAGCCCCGAGGCCAGGAGGGACGGGTAGGCGAGCGCCACGTCCTCGCTGCTGGTGCAGTCCACGAAGATGGGACGGCCCGGGCGCTTCTCGCGCGCCTGCTCGCGGAAGGAGTCCAGCGACGCGGACGCGGTGCCCGCCTCCAGCTTCTCCTTCCACTGCTCCAGGGGAATGCCCGCGGGCTCGATGACGCCCTTGCGGCTGTTGGCGATGGCGCACACCCGCAGGTCCACGCCCTGGGCGCGCAGGTGGGGGGCCTGCTGACGAATCTGCCGCATCAGCTCCCCGCCCACGCTGCCCACGCCGGCCACCAGCAGCTCCACCACCTCCGTGGTGCCGAAGTAGCGGTGGTGGACGTGGGCCATGGCGCGCGGGCCGTCCGCCTCGGTGATGACGGCGGAGATGCTGCGCTCACTGGAGCCCTGGGCGATGGCGGCGATGCTGCAGCCCACGTCGGCCAGTCCGCTGAAGAAGGTGCCGGCCACGCCCACGCGGTGGCGCATGCCGTCGCCGACGATGCTGAGCACCGCCAGCTGGCCCTGGCGCTCAATCGTGTCCACCTTGCCGGCCTCGCGCTCCACCTCGAACTCGGTCTCCAGCGCGCGCACGGCGGCGTCGGACTCCGACTGCTGCACGCAGAAGCTGATGGAGCACTCGCTGGAGCCCTGGGTGATGAGGACCACGGAGATGCCGGTGCGGGCCATGGACGCGAAGACGCGCGCGGCGGTGCCCGGCACGCCCTTGAGGCCCGCGCCGGCGATGTTGATGAGCGCCACGTCGCGCAGGAAGGACAGGCCGCGCACGGGGTGGTCCGGCGGCGCGGCGGAGTCCGTCACCAGGGTGCCGGGGTGCTCGGGGCGGAAGCTGTTGCACACGCGCACGGGGATGCCGCGCTCACGGGCGGGGGCAATCGTCTTGGGGTGGAGCACCTTGGCGCCGAAGTACGCCAGCTCCATCGCCTCCTCGAAGCTCACCTCCGCCAGGGGGAAGGCCTCGGGGACCAGCCGGGGGTCGGCGCTGAAGATGCCGTCCACGTCCGTCCAGATTTCCAGGAGCCGGGCATCCAGCGCGGCCGCGGCCAGCGCCGCCGAATAGTCCGAGCCGCCGCGTCCGAGTGACAGCGTCTTGCCGCGCTCGTCACCGCCGAAGAAGCCCGGCATCAGCATCAGCCCGGGGCCGCTCGCGTCGCGCAGCGGTGCGAAGCGCGCGCGAATCTCGTCCATGCGCGGCGTGGCCTGGAGCGGGTCTCCCGTGCAGATGAGCACGTGGCGCGGCTCCACCGCGTGCGGGGACAGCTTGCGCGCCGACATCAGCGCCTCCAGCAGCAGACAGGAGGCGCGCTCGCCCAGGCCGGACAGGTGGGCGAGCACGGAGGGCGAGCACTCGCGCAGGAGGCCCACGCCCTGGAGCAGGCCGCGCAGCTCGGTGGAGATGGCCGCGAGCCCCAGCTCCAGCGGCGCGAGCGCCTCCAGCTCGCCCCCCAGCTCCCGGGCGATGGAGAGGTGGGTCTGCTCGAAGCGGGAGAGCGCGGCGTCCACCGCGCCGCCCTCCTGCGCGAGCCGCGCCGTGTCCACCAGGAGGTTGGTGATGCCGGTGACGGCCGAGGCCACCACCATCACCCGTGTGTCCTTGCGGGCCTGCTCCACCAGGTCCACCACGCGCCGTATCTGCGCGGTGCCGCCCACGCTCGTCCCGCCGAATTTCATCACGCGCATGACGGCACCTCGTGGAGGGCGGGGAGGCGCGAGGCGGCGGACTGGCGGGGCGTCGTCGAGGTCTGGGTCTGCATGGCGTTCCAGGTGGGTGGAGGAAAACGAAAAAGGCCCCGCGCCGGGGAGCGCGGGGCCAGGTCGGAAGCACTGCCGATTCCGAGCTAGACCTCCCGCGCTCCGCGAGGAGTCGTGGTGGTAGTGGTCGTCGTCGTCGTGCGAGTGGAGGGAGCGGTCGCCGCGCGCGCGAAGGACGAGGACGTCTGTCCCCGGGTCCACGCGAAGTCCTGGCGCATGCCGTTCACGAAGTGGAACGCTGACCGATGACCCCGGTGCGAGTCAAGCCACCCTCCCGAACGAGCGGGCGAGGGCCGCGTCGCTCCATCAGTCCCACGCCACCTGGTGGAGCGTCAGGGCGTCCTGCTTGCCCTTGACCCGGGTGGGCGGCAGCGTCGTCAGGCGCCAGGTCGACTCGCGCAGTCGGGCGCGCGTGGCCTCCGAGAGGACGACCTCTCCCGCCTTCGCCACGCCGCACACGCGACTGGCCACGTTGGTGACATCACCCAGGGTGGCGTACTGCAGATAGTGCCCGGAGCCGATGTTGCCCGCGGCGGCGGGGCCGCTGTTGAGGCCTACGTGGATGCGCAGCTCCGGGTGGCCCTTCGCGCGGAAGCGCGCGTTGAGCGCCACCAGCGCGCGCTGCATGTCCACCGCCGCGCGCACGGCCCTGTCCGCGTCGTCGTCCCGGGAGAAGGGCGCGCCCCAGACGGCCATCAGCGCGTCGCCGATGTACTTCTCAAGCGTCCCCTCGTGACGGAACACCGCGTCCGCCATCACCGGGAAGTACTCGTTGAGCATGTCCACGACCTCCCGGGGACGCAGCGACGCCGACAGCGGCGTGAAGTCGGAGATGTCCGCGAAGAGCACCGTCACCTCCGTCTCCACCACCTCCAGCGACGCGCCCGGTGACGCGTTGAGCCTGCGGACCACGGCGGGAGGGAAGAAGCGCAGGTACGTGTTGCGCAGCACGGCCTCCTCTTCCAACCGTCGCGCCAGCCGCGCGTTGTCGATGGCGACCGCGGCCTGGTTGGCGAAGGCGGTGAGGAACTCCAGGTCCTGCTCCGTGAAGAGCCCGCCCTGCGAGCGGTTGTCCACGTAGAGCACGCCCAGCCAGGTGTCGCGCGGACGCAGCGGCACGCACATGGCGGAGAGGATGGCCTGCGAGCGGATGGAAGCGGAGCTGTCCAGGCGCACGTCCCGCTGGGCGTTGGCGAAGAGGGACGCCAGGCCATGGGTGCGCACGAAGTCGACGATGCGCTGGCTGAAGAAGCGCTCCGGGAGCGTCTCTCCGCTCGCCGCGCGCGCCACGCGAGGGCGCAACTCTCCGGTGGTTTCGTCCACCAGCAACAGCGCCGCGCGGTCCACGCCGAGGATGCGGAAGACGAGCTGGAGGATGCGCTCCAGCAGCGTGTCCAGCGAGCCGGGCGAGGCGAGCAGCTGCGCCACGGCGAGCAGCACCTGGAGCCGCTCCCGCGTCGTGTCGCCCTCGGGCTCCGGTCGCACCCGCAGCCGGGGCGCGTCCGCGTCCAGCAGGGTCTCCAGGGGAGACAGGGTGAAGCGCGTGTCCAGCGTGCGCGTGTGCAGCGGACTCAGCTCCTCCTCGCGCTCGGGGTCGCCCGCGAGCAGCTGGAACCACACCTCGCCGCAGCGGAAGGCCTCGCCTTCCTGGAGCACGTGCCGCTCGACGCGGACCTCCCCCATGAACGTGCCGTTCTTGCTGCCCTGGTCCACCAGCACCACGCGCGAGCCCTGGCGCTCCAGCCGCGCATGGCGCCGCGAGATGCTCTTGTGGAGCACGCAGACGGAGCTCTCGTCCGTCCTGCCGATGGTGGTGGTGCCCTCGGGGAGCAGGAGCTCCTGCTCTCCCTCCCGCCCGGGGTTGAGGATGAGACGCATGGAGGAGGGAATGCTAGCACCCGCCCGCGGGCCTCCCGAAGGAAGTGGCCGGCGCGGGCGGGCAGGGGGAGGCCGGACTCAACCCACCAGCCGGACGACCACCTGGGTAAGCCCGTAGACGAGCAGCGCCATGAGCGCGGCGGCGGGGATGGTGAACACCCAGGCCCAGATGATGCGGCCGGCCACGCCCCACTTCACCGCGCGCCAGCCGCGCGTGGAACCCACGCCGACGATGGCACCGGTGATGGTGTGGGTGGTGGACACGGGGATGCCCAGCTCCGCCAGCGCGATGATGGTGACGCCGCCACCTGTCTCCGCGCTGAAGCCGCCGATGGGCGCCAGCTTCGTGAGGCTGTGGCCCATGGTGCGGATGATGCGCCAGCCGCCGAAGAACGTGCCCAGGGCGATGGCCGCGTGACAGGAGATGATCATCCACCAGTCAATGTGGAACGGGCGGTCCTTCCAGATGGTGCCGAAGAGGACCACCGCGATGATGCCCATCACCTTCTGCGCGTCGTTGGTGCCGTGGCTGTACGAGAAGATGGCGGAGGACACGAGCTGGAGGCGGCGGAACCACCGGTCCACGTAGGTGGGCGTCTGCTTGTGCACCACCCAGGTGCTGATGAGCATCAGCGTCATGCCCAGGAACGTGCCGATGAGGGGGGAGAGCACGATGAAGGCGGCGATCTTCGCGATGCCCGCGCCCATCAGTCCCTTGAAGCCCAGCACCGGCACCGTCGCGCCAATCATTCCTCCGGCGAGCGCGTGTGACGAGGAGGAGGGCAGGCCCCACCACCACGTCAGGAGGTTCCAGGCGATGGCGCCCATCAGCGCGGCGAAGATGACCGACAGCACGGCCGAGGGGCCCGCGCCGCGCAGCATGTCGAAGTTGATGATGCCCTTGCCCATGGTGTTGGCGACATGGACACCCCCGCTGAAGGCGGCGATGAAGTTGAAGAAGGCGGCCCACGCCACGGCCAGGTTCGGTGACAACACCCGGGTGGACACCACGGTGGCGATGGAGTTCGCCGCGTCGTGGAAGCCGTTGATGAAGTCGAAGATGAGGGCGACTCCGACGATCAGGATGACGGCGGCGAGTAGCATCTCAGGAGTGCTCCAGCACCACACCCTCGATGACGTTCGCCACACCCTGACACTTGTCCGTGGCGGTCTCGATGAGGTCGTAGATCTCCTTCCACTTGATGATGGTCAGAGTGTCGACCCCGCTCTTGAAGAGCCGGCCCAGCCCGGAGCGCAGCACCTCGTCCGCCTGCGTCTCCAGCCGCTTGATTTCCTTGCAGCCGGCCAGAATCTGCTCGGGCTTCTTGATGAGCCGCAGCGCCGCCACCACCTCCTGCACCTTCTCCGAGGACAGGACCAGCAGGCGCGCCAGCTCCGTCGCATCCGGCAGGCTGCTCTGGATTTCGTAGTAGTGCAGCCGGGACGCGGCCGCGTTCGCCAGGTCCAGCACGTCGTCGATGCGCGACAGCAGCGAGTGAATCTGCGTCCGGTCGAACGGGGTGATGAACTGTTTGTGCAGACGGTTGAAGGCGGTGTGGGTGACTTCGTCGCCCTGGTGCTCCACGTCCTTGAGCGCGCGGACCCGTGCGGGCACATCGCGATAGTCGCTCAACAGTTCGTACAGCATCTTCGCGCCCTGGACTGTCGCGGCGCACTGCTTGTCGAAGTCGTCGAAGAACTCGTCCGACTTGGGCATCAGCCTTTCGAGCATGGCTACCTCCCGGTTGGGCATGCCCGGGGTGTCACCTGGTCGTGACGCTCCCGTGGCGCGCCCGTGACTACCTCACCTGGGGATAATCGCCAGCCTTCCTTTTTGACTTGCAACTGAAAGCCAGTCACCACAGAGGGCGGCCGTACTCCCGGCCGGTGCTACAGGCCGGGCGCGCCAGGGGTGGGCTGCTGTCGTCCTGGCGCCCCTCTGTCTCCAGCCATTAGCCGGGGCCTGTCTCAGAGCCAGGCGAGCAGCTCCTGCTCCAGCCTCGCCCGGGGCATCGCGCCCACGAGCTGGCGGACCACCTTGCCCTCCTTGAACACGAGCAGGCAGGGCAAGGCGCGGATGCCGTAGCGCTGCGCCGCCTCCTGGTGGGCGTCCACGTCGATTTTCGTCACCTTGAGCCGGCCCCGGTACTCGACCGCCAGCGCATCGAGGATGGGGGAGATGAACCTGCACGGGGGACACCACGCGGCGGTGAAGTCCACCAGCACGGGCCCCTTTGCTTCCAGTACTTCCCGGTCGAACTCCGCGTCTCCCAGCTCGATGACGTCCGCCGCCATGTCCTGTCCTCCTCGTGGGGCACGGCCCGCGGGGCCGCGCCTTGCGTGTGGAGGGAAGGTGTAGTGGCCCCAGGGCCCCGGAACGAGAGCCCCTGGCGGAACGCTTCGTTGCGGGAAGTGCTCCTAACGGGCGCGGCCCGGCGCGGTGGCCTCTTCCCAGGGAAGCGCGGCGCCGCGCTCACCCAGGAGCGTCAGGAAGGCGCGCACCTTGGGGGGAAGCTGCCGGCTGCTGGGGTAGACGGCGAAGATGGGGATGCCCGGTGGCGTCTCTGTCTCCAGCACGGGGACGAGCAGCCCGTTCCTCACGTCGTCGACGACGAGCGACGCGGGCAGCCGCACCACGCCCAGCCCCGCGCGAGCCGCCGCCTGTCCCGCGCGCACACTGGGCACCCGCAGCCTTCCGGTGACGGGGATGCTCTTCGCGGTGCGGCCCTCTCCGAAGAACCAGACCTCGTCGGTGCCGGGCTCGGCCAGCACGACGCAGGCGTGGCCCTGGAGCTCCGCCGGGCTTTTTGGAGTGCCCTGCCGGGAGAGGTAGGCGGCGCTGGCGTAGTAGCCGGTGCGCAGGCGCCCCAGCTTGCGCGCCACCAGCGACGAGTCCGCCAGCGGGCCCGTGCGCAGGGCCAGGTCGTACTCCTCCGCGATGAGGTCCACGTGGGCCTCGGCGAGGGAGACCTCCACGCGCAGGAGCGGGTGGCGCAGGAGCAGCTCGGCGATGACGGGCGTGAGCAGCTCGCCCAGCAGGGAGAGGGTGGCGATGCGCAGGGTGCCCTGGGGCGTGGTGCGGGACTCACCCAGCGCGCGGTTCACCTCGCGGGCCTCGGCGACCAGCCGCGCGCAGTGGGCGTGGTAGTCGCGCCCGGCCTCGGTGAGCCTCAAATGTCGGGCGTTGCGCTCCAGGAGTCGCACCCCCAGGCGCTCCTCCAGGGCGGAGAGCCGGCGGCTGACGGTGGACTTGCGCAGCCCCAGTCGCGTGGAGGCGGCGGTGATGCCGCCCGCGGTCACCACCTCCGAGAAGAGGAGCATGTCATCCAGAAGGGGCGGGCTCGGCGGCACGCGGACAGCCTAACCGGGACGGTTGTCCGGCTCCTCTCCCTTCGGGCCCCCGGGCGTCACTGGGGCTGTCTCTTATACACAACTCCGAGC
>NZ_VIFM01000679.1 GCF_006636215.1 Myxococcus llanfairpwllgwyngyllgogerychwyrndrobwllllantysiliogogogochensis
ATTCCACGATCTCGCACCTGGGGCTCATCACCCTGCTGCTCGGGCTCAACAGCCCGCTCGCGGCGGTGGCCGCGGTCTTCCACATCATGAACCACGCCACGTTCAAGGCGTCGCTCTTCATGGCCGCGGGCATCATCGACCACGAGAGCGGCACGCGCGACATCCGGCGCCTTTCGGGCCTGCGGCGCATGATGCCGATCACGTCCACCCTGGCGACGGTGGCGAGCGCGGCGATGGCCGGCGTGCCGCTGCTCAACGGCTTCCTCTCGAAGGAAATGTTCTTCGCGGAAACCGTGTTCCTCGAGGCCTCGCCCATCGTGGCCACGGCACTGCCCGTGGCGGCCACGATCGCCGGTGTCTTCAGCGTGGCCTATTCGCTGCGCTTCACGGTGGACGTCTTCTGGGGGCCGAAGGCACAGGATCTGCCGAGGGAGCCGCACGAGCCGCCGCACTGGATGCGCGTGCCGGTCGAACTGCTGGTGCTGGCCTGCCTCGTGGTCGGCATCTTCCCGGCCTGG
>NZ_VIFM01000680.1 GCF_006636215.1 Myxococcus llanfairpwllgwyngyllgogerychwyrndrobwllllantysiliogogogochensis
GCTTATGCACCGGATAGCTCTCGCTGGAGGCCAGCCTGCTGCTATCCAGCTGCGCCAGATCCAGCAGCTCGTTGGCGTCAGCCTGGCAGGCGAGAAAATCGGCTTCGGCGAGGATCGGCGAAGCAAGAAAAGGATCGTCGCTCATCGCCTCTTCGCTAAAGCGGTGCCAGACGCCCAGCTGTGGCTGCGGCAGTAAAGCCTGTAGCGTTTCACGCTGCTGACGCCAGGCGTGCAGGCGCGCCTCTTCGCTGGCCTGGGGCGACCAGTGCCAGACAAAGCGCCAGCTGTTGAGCGTGGCTGGCGGAAATTGGTTGGCGGCGAGCTGCAGGAAGCGCTGCAGCAGGTCACTGCGGGTGGTGACGCCGGTGTGTAGGATCACCTGCCAGCCCATCGCCGCCAGCCAGCTAAAAATCTGCTGCAGGTTGTACCAGCAGGCGTAGCCGGCCATCTGCGGATCGTCCCAGCCGGTGCCGAACAGCCGACTGCTGAGAAAGGGATCGTTGATATCGATGGCA
>NZ_VIFM01000681.1 GCF_006636215.1 Myxococcus llanfairpwllgwyngyllgogerychwyrndrobwllllantysiliogogogochensis
ACTATGATTGTGTTATTGTTGATTTGTCCTTTTAAGGTTGTTAGCAGTTGCCTTATATATTGTGGTGAACCTAGGTTGGGTGCGTAGATACTTAAAATTGTTTTATCTTCTTATTGGATTGATACTTTGATGATTATGTAGTGACCTTCCTTGTCCCTTAAAATATTCTTCATTTTAAAGTCTATTTTGTCTGATATGAGTATTGCTACTCCAGCTTTCTTTTGATTCCCGTTTGCATGGAACATTTTCTTCCATCCTCTAACTTTCAATTTGTATACGTCCCTGGAAGTGACGTGGTCTCTTGAAGACAGCATATATATGGGTCTTGTTTTTGTATCCATTCAGCCAGTCTATGTCTTTTGGTTGGGGTGTTTAGTCCATTAACATTTAAGGTAATTATTGATATGTATGTTCTTATTGCCATTTTATTAATTGCTTTAGATTTGTTTTTGTTTCTCTTTTTTCTTCCTTTCTTCTCTTGTTCTCTCCTCTTGTGGTTTGATGACTGTCTTTAG
>NZ_VIFM01000682.1 GCF_006636215.1 Myxococcus llanfairpwllgwyngyllgogerychwyrndrobwllllantysiliogogogochensis
GTCGCGAGACTGGCCGGGGTGGCGAGCCGCCTCGCCCCGGGGCCACAGCAGGAAGTGTCGCGCCAGCGCCCCGTCCACGACGCGAGGCCTCCGCCCCCTGCGCAGCCGCAGCGCCTGCCGCCGCTCCCGCCTCCCGCGCCTGCGGCCAGGGCCTGTGCCGTCATCGGCTGCAAGCGCCCCCACCGCAGCCAGGGCTACTGCGCCGCCCACTACCAGAAGCGGCGCCTCATGGCGGCCACCGGCCGGCTGCATGCAGCATGGGTGGAGGACGCCGCGCCCCACACCCTCCCCGACGTCATCCTCCCGCGCGGGCGCA
Organism: Myxococcus llanfairpwllgwyngyllgogerychwyrndrobwllllantysiliogogogochensis; assembly: GCF_006636215.1. GTDB lineage: Bacteria > Myxococcota > Myxococcia > Myxococcales > Myxococcaceae > Myxococcus > Myxococcus llanfairpwllgwyngyllgogerychwyrndrobwllllantysiliogogogochensis. Next base: position 317 of record NZ_VIFM01000682.1, read on the forward strand.
GGCCCAAGGCCGACGCCGCGCCTTCCACACCGCAACCGCCCGTCAGCGCCACCCCTCGCATGTGGGTGCGCAAGAAGGGGGCGACGGGCGCGGACGGCGCCTCCGGACCTGGGGCGCCAACGCCGGCCGGGAAGCCGGAAGCGAATCCCCTCGCTTCGGAGCGCGAGCGCGCCAAGGCTACCGCCCAGCGCTGGGCCA
>NZ_VIFM01000683.1 GCF_006636215.1 Myxococcus llanfairpwllgwyngyllgogerychwyrndrobwllllantysiliogogogochensis
CCGCTGGACGTGGCCGCGGCGCTGGACCTGCGCACCGGCGAATCGGTGTTCCATGCGGTCTGCGTGCACCGCGAGGACGGCATGCCCGTGCAGCTGGAAGACCGCTACGTGAACCCGCGCGCGGTGCCGCAGTTCGGCGCGCAGGACTTCACGCGCATGCAGCCCTCCGAATACCTGGTGCGCAACGTACCGTTCGACCAGCTGGAGCACGTCGTCGATGCCGTGCTGCCCACGGCCGAGCAGGCGCGCCTGCTGGACATGGCGGGCGGCGATCCGTGCCTGCTGCTCACCCGCCGCACCTGGTCGCGCGGTATGCCGGTCACCCTGGTGCGCTGCCTGCACCCGGGCTCGCGCTACCGGCTGGGCAGCCGCATCCGGGCCGACGGCCATCCGCTGGTCGGCTGATTTGCCATGTTCGTCCTGTATATACAAGCTGGGCGTTTCATGGTCCAATCCGCGCCGAAAGCTGTTCGTACCAGCCGCTGAATTTTTCGAAGATCAACTTGTATATACA
>NZ_VIFM01000684.1 GCF_006636215.1 Myxococcus llanfairpwllgwyngyllgogerychwyrndrobwllllantysiliogogogochensis
GTCGCGAGACTGGCCGGGGTGGCGAGCCGCCTCGCCCCGGGGCCACAGCAGGAAGTGTCGCGCCAGCGCCCCGTCCACGACGCGAGGCCTCCGCCCCCTGCGCAGCCGCAGCGCCTGCCGCCGCTCCAGCCTCCCGCGCCTACGGCCAGGGCCTGTGCCGTCATCGGCTGCAAGCGCCCCCACCGCAGCCAGGGCTACTGCGCCGCCCACTACCAGAAGCGGCGCCTCATGGCGGCCACCGGCCGGCTGCATGCCGCATGGGTGGAGGACGCCGCGCCCCACACCCTCCCCGACGTCATCCTCCCGCGCGGGCGCAGACCCAAGGCCGACGCCACGCCTCCCGCACCGAAGCCTCCCGTCAGCGCCACCCCTCGCATGTGGGTGCGTAAGAAGGGGGCGACGGGCGCGGACGGCGCCTCCGGACCTGGGGCGCCAACGCCGGCCGGGAAGCCGGAAGCGAATCCCCTCGCTTCGGAGCGCGAGCGCGCCAAGGCTACCGCCCAGCGCTGGGCCA
>NZ_VIFM01000685.1 GCF_006636215.1 Myxococcus llanfairpwllgwyngyllgogerychwyrndrobwllllantysiliogogogochensis
GCGATGCGCCACCCCTGCCCCTCCCGGCACTGGCCGGATCGCAGCGGCCGCTGTCGGGCGTGCGCGCGCTCGACCTGACGCGCGTGCTGGCCGGCCCGGTCGCCGGCCGGGCGCTGGCGGGGCTGGGAGCGGACGTGATGCTGGTCAACGGCCCGCACCTGCCCAACATCGACGCGATCGCGGACACGAGCCGGGGCAAGCGCTCCGCGCTGGTGGACCTGCGCACCGATGGCGGCCAGGACACCCTGCGGCGGCTGGTGGACGGCGCCCACGTGTTCTCCCAGGGCTACCGGCCCGGCGGGCTCGCGGCACGCGGCTTCTCGCCCGAGGCCCTGGCGCAGCGGCGGCCGGGCATCGTCTGCGTGTCGCTCACCGCCTACGGCACGCAAGGGCCTTGGGCCGATCGCCGGGGCTTCGATTCGCTGGTGCAGACGGCCATGGGCTTCAACCATGCCGAGGGCGAGGCGGCAGGCAACGGCACGCCGCGCGCGTTGCCGATGCAGATCCTCGACC
>NZ_VIFM01000686.1 GCF_006636215.1 Myxococcus llanfairpwllgwyngyllgogerychwyrndrobwllllantysiliogogogochensis
CGCGAGGGCTTGTCCAGTGGGCATCGTTCCAGGGGCCGAAGGCGCGCGGCTCATGCACGTGCGCCTTCCATCGCTGACCGTTGCGGGGGCAGCCCAGGCCGGGGCGGATGTCCGTGGCGGACTGGCCCTTCCTGGTTCCCGTTTAACTGCGCGGCCGGAAGCGGCCGCGCGAGCACCAACGGGCGGGAGTATAGGGGCCTCGGCGGCCGCAGGCACGGTGCCGGGAGGATTCAGGAGGTTTCAGAACGATTCGGTCGGCCGCGGCGGTCGACACGGGGTGCGCTGCAGCGCGCTCTGGCACACGATCGCGCCCTTCGCGGGGAGCCGACGGCCACGCTCCGCAGGAAAAAAAACAGGGACCTCGCGGTCCCTGCCGTGCTCAGCGCGAAAGCGCGTCCGTCGTGGCGGCATCCAGCCGCCCCGTCACCGGCAGGCCCTTGTCCTTCTGGAACGCCCGCAGGCCGTTCGACGTCTTCGGGCCCATGCCGCCGTCCGGCGTGCCCACGTCGTAGC
>NZ_VIFM01000687.1 GCF_006636215.1 Myxococcus llanfairpwllgwyngyllgogerychwyrndrobwllllantysiliogogogochensis
TGTGCAACTAGGGACACTGGCAGGCTTGGCACGGAGAAGTAGAACCCCAGAATGAGTATTTGCCTCTGCGGCACAATTTCGGGTGGCACTGTACGCATCATCAGCGCTATAATGTAGGTATCGCATTGTGCTGGCAGTTGGATAATGCCTCCGGAGCGCGGACCAAAGTTCGCCGCGTGGCAAGTGGGACTCAGAACCCAGCCGGGATATACGTTTCGCACAATCGATTGGACGCAGGTAGACCGCTCGTAAGGCCGCCGTAACTGCGTCGAGAGGCAACGGGGGAACCTTCCCAAGCCAAGCCCACAAGAGTGACCCGCAAGGGTTTGACGGAACGGGCAGAAGGGGCGCTCACAGGCGCGTAATCCGTCACGACTACCAATGTGTGAAGGTAGTCCCGGTCTAAGTCCCATGCTCGTCCGAATACGGTGCAAGACTGCCGGCAACCGCTAGACCCCTTTGTGAGGGGGTTTAGGAGAGTATTGCCGGCGCAACAGAACCCTGCTGAAC
>NZ_VIFM01000688.1 GCF_006636215.1 Myxococcus llanfairpwllgwyngyllgogerychwyrndrobwllllantysiliogogogochensis
GCACGCAGATGCGCAGGCGCAGGGCGACCTGCTGCAGCAGCAGATCGCCCATCTCGTGGCCCTGGGTGTCGTTGAGCGTCTTGAAGTGGTCGAGGTCGAGGAACAGCAGGGCGCCGAACTGGTGCGAGCGCTGGGCGGTCGCCAGAGCCTGGTGCAGGCGGTCGAGCAGCAGGCGCCGGTTGGGCAGGCCGGTGAGCAGGTCGTAGAAGGCGAGGTTCTCGATCTCCGCGCTGGCGCGGCGCAATTCCGTCACGTCGTGGTAGGTGATCATGAGCCCGCCTTCCGGCGTGACGCGCTCGGTGATCTGGATGAAATGGCCGTTGGGCAGCATCTGCTCGTGCGTGCCGCGCGTCTCGCGCTGCAGCAGCAGCCGCTGCGCCACCCATTCCCGGCGCATGCCTTCGTCGGCGTCCGGCAGATGGTGCCTGGAGGTGGCCTCCAGCACGGTGCGGAACGGCAGCCCCACGGCCATGATGTCGCGCAGCCAGGGGAAGATCTCTTC